>DASWKK010000109.1:0-10402 GCA_036396655.1 Acidimicrobiia bacterium | reverse complement strand
GGCGTTGGCAGATCTGGGACTGATCGACGAGTACGAGTTCCTTGTGCAGCCGGTCCTTGCCGGACACGGGCCGACGTTGCTCGCCGGTCTGCGCGAGCGCATCCAGCTCGAGCTCGTGGATCGCCATGAGTTCCGGTCGGGCGCGGTCGCCCTGCGATACCGACCCACGCGAGTTGCGGCTTGACGTGATTTGTCCTGGCACGTTGGCCGCTGCTCGCGACGGAACGACGGCTCGCGCGGCGACCGACGGGTCCATAACGCGCCAGACCAGCACTCGAGTGGCCAACAGCGCAGAACAACACTCTTGAGCGGATAACAAGCGTCTCACGAAGTGCGCGGTAACGGCACATATCGCTCGCTGCGGCCGAGTGCGTGACGCAGGCACGTTCTGGCGCTGGGGGCGGGATGTGCCTCCGCTTGGTGGCAGAATGGCCTCGTGGAGATTGAACGGCCGACAAACATCGAACGATTAGACGAGGCGATCCGGGATGAGTTGCGAGTACAACTCGGCATCGCCGGCCTGGACATCGAGGACGGCGCCGTCGACAACCTCGCAGCGATGGTCAGCAGCAGGATTGACTATGGCTTCGATGTCGAGGTGGGCTCCTAAGTGGGTAACTCCTGGTGACCCTCATGGTTGGCAGGAGCTTGACAAGGACTCACCGTCCGGAGCGTGGCATTTCCGGGAGTGTCTCACCTGCAGCCGCATGACTCGGCATACCAACTCGGATCAGGCTGACGCCGACTATCGATCACAACCCGCAGAGGTGCATCAGATTCGCCACAAGTGATCATCGGGTCAGTACGTCAGCCGCACAGATCAACAATTCTGGCGGATAAGGAGCATTTCTCGGGGTGCGCGAGATCGGCACCTCCAGAGTGGGTTGGCTTGGTGCCCAGTAGAGCAATCAGACAGGCGACACGTCCACGAAATCGTTCAGTTGGGATTCCGGTTGACGCGCGATCGCCGCAGCTGACGTTGGATAACCAAACCTATCGCCAGAATGATGAGCAGAGCCCCAATCCAGAGCAGCGCGATCGGCGAGAACCCGTCCTTCGCGAGAGCATCGCTCACGACGTAGATAAGCGATAGGACAACCACCAACCCAAGGCCAACAACGACGACGTCCTTGCGTAACACAGCTCTCAGCCACGGCCCTCCGGGGTCGGGCGAGCCACTGTTCGCATGGCCTGCATTCTACCGATCACTCGTGCTGCGGCTAGCGCCTATCAACAGATCACGAACGGTTCTGCCCGTATCGCAGACCGCCGCTATCGGCCCGTACGCGCTCGTTTATCCGCCGCGGCACCCGGCTGCGGTGCTTCGACGCCAGTCCGACCCACTGGCTGCAAGGAGTCGAGGATCCGACTATCCGATACGGCACGAATGTGCGGGTGAGCTGGTCACGGGCGCGGGGAGGACAACATCGGTGCCCGAACGGCGAATGAGTTGCCCGCGTTACTTGAGGACCCGGAACTTCAGATGCGTTACCCCAGCGGATTCGATCACTCTCGTCCGCTCAAGCTCGATGTGCTCCGTGGCGGTGTGCTCGAACAGGCGGACCCCGTCTCCGAGCAGAATCGGTATGAGGTTGATCTGGATTTCATCAAGCAGCCCTGCGCTCAGAAACTGCTGCGCGGTGTTGGCCCCCATCAGATTGATGCATTTGTCGCCAGCGGCTGCGTTGGCTTGGGCGAGGGCGCTATCGAGGCCGTCCGTGACGAAGGTGAACGTGGTTGCCCCTTTGACCAGCGTCTCGGCCCGTGTGTGGGTGAGTACGAAGCATGGCATGCCGAAGGTGCCGTCATCGCCCCAAGGCCCCTCTCCGACGGTAAAGGTCCGTTTTCCCATCACCACGGCCCCAGTAGTCGCAGTCGCGAACATCTCGGCGGCGACCTCAGCATCTCGCGGGTCGCTGCCGCTGCCGGTGGAGAGCCATTCATGAAGCCGTTCGCCTCCCTCGCCCATCGGCCGGTCGACGCCAACGTTCGGCCCAGCGACGAACCCGTCCAAAGACATGCTCATATGCAAGACCACCTTGCCCATCAGAACCTCCTGTTGTCTACGACCCTGGAGACGAGCAGAGCCCATCCCTCCCACGGGCAGTGGTGACAAGACGGGCGGTCGGAGGGGTCGTTGTTCCCCCCTCGCGCACCTCCGTGCATAGACCGTGCGGCGACCCGGGACTCATCGGTCCTCAGATACCCGAAAGTGCTCCCTCGGCGCCGAACAGAGACAAGCGATCTATCCCGTAACCCCGGATCACACAGACAAAGACCCAGCCATCCGCGAGCCACTCGAATCACCAGGTCTGGGCACGCAACGCTCCAATTGGAGAGTGCGCCTGATCGGCACATCGTGCTTGCGCGCGCCATAACCTGATCGCATATGACACCGGGCCGACGCAGAACTGTGATGTGGCTTTCGATAGCGGGCGTGATAGCTCTCGTCGTTGGGTTCTGGTCGGCATCAGGCCCTCCTGGAGTCGTCGATCTGATTGGGTACGAGGAAATCGAACCCGGAGTCGTCGACGTAGCACTGCGATGCCACAACAAAGTGGACGGTCACTTCAAGCTGAGCTTCGGGGATACGACCGTCATATTCGCAACCGGCTTAGATCCCGATCGATTCTCCTTCGGTCGAGACGATTGCCTGAGCAGCGGACGAATCGACCTCGGTGGACCGATTGGCGAGCGACGGCTCATTGACGGTTTTGACTTCGAGACAATCGGGCCGCTTCCCTGACCGCTCGATATCGGGTAGTTCTGTAGCGGAATCGCCCATCTCGCCAAACCGAGCAGATCGGCACTTCGTGCGCTCCCATCGGTACGTGCTAGTTCAGGCAGTTGATCGCGCCAAAGAATCCGGCGTTGGGCGTCTGCGGCTCACCGAGACCGCCCATCAGGAGGTCACGCGATCCGAGGGGCTCGTCAAGAACCAGTTGGTAGCAGGTTGGCGGGTTGCCCGGGCAGTCCTGGAAGCCCGGCTTCGACCTAACGCGGACGGTGACGACGACGGTGTCATTTTCGTAGGCCACCTCCGGCTCTTCAACGCGGCCCTCGGCGCGGTCACCCCCGGAGCATCCTTGCTCCATTACGACGATTGCTAGCGACTGAGATTCGGCTGTTACGAAGACGCCTGGGGCGGGCTCCCATTGGGCTACTTGCGCTGGAGTCGACGCTCCACAGGCCGCCGTGAAGGTCACAGTCGCCAGCAGCGTCGTGATCCGCGTCGCCACTCTTGGAGAGTCTACGCCTGGTCTTTTCAGAGTTGACAAACGGCGTGTTTCCCAACCCGGAGCGACCGTCAGACGGGGAAACCCGTTTCGCCGCGCGCGTATGCGTGTCGAGTCTCGCTCGACCTCCTGTCTCGGACCGCCGGAGGGAACCCCGGGGCGCAACTCGGCCCTTTCCGCTGGGGTCCAAACCTGTAGGTTGCACCTGTGGGCGCTCAATCCCTCAGACCTGCTGTTCGTCGAATGCTGCTACTCGTCGGACTCACCATGCTGATAGTTGCCCTCCCGGTGCTGGTCGGCGGCGGGCTCGACATCCTTCGGGACTTGGTTCGGGTCGAGCAAACCCCTCCGACCTTTGGCCGCTGAGAGCACCAGTCGCTCAGATCGCGCGAGATCGTCTCGATCGTGACTCCCGCGTCCTGTAGTCGTCGATTCGCTCTCGAATCGCGTTGTGGCAACGATGCCGTGGCACTTGCCGCGGGGGAACCCGATCAGCCGGTGACGCCGTTCTTCCCATCCATGCGGATTCTCCCGAACCGGTGGGCACGATGGGTATCCGTGATCGTGTTCGCCTTAGGCATCGTCGGTGTCGGGGGGTACCTGTTCTTCGAGCCCGGATGGCGATACGTAGTCCATGGCGTCGATGTGTCCCATCATCAGGGAGACATCGACTGGACCGACCTGGCCGACGACAGGACCGACTTTGCCTACATAAAGGCAACCGAGGGTGCCGACTGGATTGATCCGTTGTTTGAGGCGAACTGGCGTTCTGCAGGCCAGGCGGGAGTCCTGCGCGGGGCCTACCACTTCTTCACTCTCTGCACTCCTGGCGGCCAGCAGGCCTTGAACATGATCGATGTCGTTCCCGACGCAACAGACATGCTCCCTCCGGCGGTTGACCTCGAATTCGGCGGCAACTGCTCAGAGCGCCCCAGCGTCGACGACTTCCGCGGCGAGCTCGATTCATTCCTCGGCGCGATCGAGCGGCACTATCGAATGCGGCCGGTCATTTACACCAACGCGCAGTTCTACGACACCTATCTTCGCGATGAACCACCCGATGTGATCTGGTGGATCATGTCCCCTGTGTTAGAGCCGTGGGGCTCTCCCGAGTGGACACTTTGGCAGTCGTTCCCTGGACATCGGAAGGGTGTTGAAGGGCGGGTCGACCGGAATGTCTTCAGAGGAGACCTAGGAGAGCTTGAAGCCCTCGCTCGGCGTAAGTCCCGGTGACTTGGACTTGGGGCTTCAGCCTGCGCGCCTGATCCAGCATCAAGACCCCAGAGGTCCCGATCCAAACAGCTCGCCTATCTCGTCCCTCTCCTGTTCGGTCAGGTCCAAGGCCAGTGCCTCCTCCACGGGACGGAAGTGTTCGACACGGCGGGGCCCGACGATCACCGAGGTGACAACCGGATTGGAGAGCACCCAGGCCAGCGCCAGCCCGGCGGTGGACACACCACGGTCGCTGGCGGCCTTCTCGAGGCGGTCGATCGCCTCAAAGGTCTCCTGATTCCAGAACCGGTGGTATGGCTCCGGTCGCAGCGTCATTCGCGATCCATCCGGCAGCGGACCTTCCCAGGAGTACTTGCCGGTGAGCAGACCTCCACACAGAGGGCTGAATGGGGTGTAACCGAGGTCCTGGTGTCGGCAAAGTGGAAACATCTCCACCTCGTCGTCCCTGTCGAGCAGGCTGTACGAGTTCTGTATCCAATTGAACCGGTGCAGGCCACGGTGATCCGAGATCCCAAGGGCGACGGCGGTTGCCCAGGCCGGCATGTTGGAGGCCCCGAGGTAATGCACCTTTCCGGTCCGGACCAGATCGTCGAGAGCGGTGAGGGTCTCTTCGAGCGGGGTCGAAGGGTCGGGCTCGTGGATCAGGTACATGTCCAGGTGATCCACCCCGAGCCGGCGCATGCTGGCCTCCACCTGGCGCTTCAGATGTCGTCGGGACAGGCCCATGTCGTTGGGGCCGTCGCCCACCGGGTTGAACACCTTTGAGCTGACCAACACCTGCTCACGTATCTCCGATCCGGGTCCTGCCAGCCATTTGCCGATCATCTCCTCCGAACGCCCTCCCCCGTAGGCGTCGGCGGTGTCGAAGTAGTTGATCCCGAGCTCCACGGCCCGATCCATGAGGGCAAAGGCCTCCTCCTCGCTCTCACCCATCCCGAAGAACTCAGGAGCACTGCCAACTCCGCCGAAGTTGCCACAGCCCAAACCCACCCTCGACACCCTGAGCCCTGTGTTCCCCAACGGCACGTATTCCATGTTCGCTCTCGTCTCGGCGCGGCCGGACGATCATACGGTCAGCATCAGCGTCGGAGCGGATGCGGCGACCCGATGCGCCCTGGCCGGCCCAAGCCGGTCGGCGTTACTGTTGACGGTCACCGGGCGCGCTGAGAGCAAGGAGACCGATCAACATGACCATACGGGAGCAGTTCCCCATCCTGGAGCACACCACATACCTCAACAGCTGCTCTCAGGGGGCCTTATCTGTGGCGGTGGCGGGCTCATACCAGCGCTATCTGCGTGACTGGGACGAGAAGGGCTCGCCGTGGGAGCTGTGGGTGGAGCTCTCCGAGCAGGCACGGGCCGAGTTCGCCCGCCTCATCGCGGTCGACCCCGACGAGGTGGCGGTCACCACATCGGCCTCGGCCGGGGTGAGCGCCCTGGCCAGCTGTTTCGACTTCTCGTCCGACGACCGCAACGAGATCGTCATCAGCGACCTGGAGTTCCCCACCGTTGCCCAGATCTGGCACGCCCAGGAGCGGAGAGGCGCCAAGGTGACCCAGGTGCCCGCATCGGGGAGCGCGAACCCCATTGAGCTGTTCGAGCATGCGATCACCGAACAGACCAAGCTGGTATCGATCACCCATGTCTCGTTCCGGAACGGTGCCAGGCTGAATGTACCGGCAATCGCCGAGGTCGCCCATCGGAACGGCGCTCTGGTCCTCCTGGACAGCTACCAGACCCTGGGCTCGATGCCGGTCCATCCCCGGGACCTTGGGGTGGACTTCATGGTCGGTGGGGTGCTCAAGTACTTGCTCGCCTCGGCGGGCCTCGCCTTTCTCTACGCACGACACGACCTGGTGGAGGGCCTGGTCCCCACTTCCATGGGCTGGTTCTCCCAGGCGGACATCTTCGCCATGGACATCAACGCCAATACTCCCTCCCCCACGGCCCGTCGCTTCGAGTCGGGCACACCCCCGGTGCCAAGCATCTACGCCGGGCTCGCCGGGATGGGACTGATCCGCTCCATCGGGTTGGAGGTGGTGGAAGAGCACATATCCGAACTGACCACGGCTATCAAGGAGATGGCCCAAGAGCGAGAGCTCCATGTTGTCAGCCCCACCGATCCCCGCCGTCACGGTGCCCTGATCACATTGAAGTCGAATGATGTCACGTCACTGGTGCAGCGTCTGGCCGGTGAGCGGGTGATCACCTCGAGCCGCGACGACAACCTGAGGATCTCCCCCCACATCTACAACGAACACGCTGATATCGAGCGTCTCTTCGAGGTGCTGGACGCCAACCGGGACCTGTTGGTCCCCCGACCACAGAAGGAGGTAGCAGCGCCATGAGCCGCCAGCTGATCAGCCCGGAGACGGTCCACCCCTCCCCCGGATTCAGCCACGTTGCCATCGCCGAGGGATCGATCGTGGTGCACTTCGCCGGACAAGTCGCCCTCGACCCCCAGTTCGGCATCATCGGAAGTGACAGTCTGTCAGAGCAGACCAAAGCGGCAATGAACAACCTGGCAAAGGTGATGGCGGCCGCCGATGTGGGCTGGGACGACATCGTGCGTCGCACCATCTACACACTCCACCCCACGGAGTACGAGACCATCACCGCCGCTATCGACGAGGTGACCGGAGGTGCCGCCCACCCGGCTCAGACCATCGTGGGCATCACCGGGCTGGCCATCCCCGGCCTCCTCATCGAAATCGAGTGCACCGCGGTGAAATAGGCTCTCTTCCTGGCCCGAGGGCAAGCGGAGAGTCAGCGCCCTAGATAGGCCTTCTTCAGATCCTCATGCTCGGCCAGGGCCGCGGCGCGGTCAGCGAGGACGATCCTTCCGGTGGCGAGCACATACCCGTGGTCGGCGATCGAGAGAGCCATGTTGGCGTTCTGCTCCACCACGAGAATCGAGACGCCCGAATCGTTGACCCGCTTGATGATCTCAAAGCTCTGCTCGACGAGGATCGGTGCGAGACCCATCGAGGGCTCGTCCATCAGCAACAACTTCGGCCTCGACATGAGGGCTCGACCCATGGCCACCATCTGCTGTTCCCCGCCAGACAGCGTCCCGGCCGGCTGCTCGCTTCGCTCGGCGAGCACGGGGAACAGCCGGTATACGTCGTCGAGGTCGGCCGAGAAGTCGTCCTCGCGCAGATAGGCGCCCATCTCGAGATTCTCGAGCACGGTCATCGGAGCGAAGAGCCGACGGTTCTCCGGGACGATCGCCATCCCCCGACCGATGCGGTAGCTCGTCGACCGTTCGGTCACGTCGACACCATCGAACTCGACCGTCCCACTGCGCGGCTGCACGATTCCCAGGATCGTCTTGAGAGTCGTCGACTTGCCGGAAGCGTTCCCCCCGAGAAGGCACACCAACTCGCCGGCTCGAATCTCCATCGAGATGCCCTGCAGGATATGGATCTGCCCGTAGTAGGTGTTGACGTCCTTCAGGGCGAGCAGCGGTGCGCCATTGCTCATCTGGTCTTCGCCGCCCCGTGTCCGAGATATGCCTCGATGACCCCCGGATCCTCCGCGACCTCCTCGAACGATCCCTCCGCGATCTTCACCCCGTGGTCCAGGGCAACCACCCGGTCCGAAATGCCCTCGACGACATGCATGTCGTGCTCGATGACCAGAATCGAATAGCCGGCTTCCTCCCTGAGACGACCGATCAGCTCGGTGACCTCGCGTGTTTCAGCGGGGTTCATGCCCGCCGCCGGTTCGTCCAACATCAGCAGCCGCGGTTCGCTGGCCATCGCCCGGGCGATCTCCAACCGACGGCGGTTGGCGTAGGAGAGGCTGTAGGCAGGCTGGTCCCACCGATATCCCACAAGCCGATCGCCGAAGAACCCCAGCTTCTCTTCGGCGAGCCTCCTGATCGCCTGCTCCTCACGACGCGCCGCCGGGGTTCGCAACACCGACTGCCACAGCCGGGTCTTGGTTGCCCCGTATGTGGCGGCCATCACGTTTTCCCGGACGGTCATGTTGAGGAAGATCCGCAACGTTTGAAAGGTCCGTGCAATCCCGAGGTTGGCGATCTGCTCGGGTGAGGCGCCCACGATGCTGGCCCCGTCGAGCAGGATCTCGCCGACGTCGGGCTGATAGATCCCGCTGATCATGTTGAACAGTGTCGTCTTGCCCGCTCCATTGGGGCCGATGACACTCACGATCTCCCCGGCGCCCACGGTGACGTCGAGGCTCTGGATCACCCTCAACCCCCCGAAGGATTTGGCGAGACCCCTGATCTCGAGTATCGGTGTCATGTGATCTCCACCCGACGGGTCCCGAGAATGCCCTGGGGTCGAACTGCCATCATGACCATGAGCACGCCGCCGAACAGCAGCTGGCGGGTGACTGCCGGTTGCAGAGCGAGCTTGTTCTCCCACACGAGAATGGCCAGGTAGATGGTTGGTATGGCAACCACCGCCCTCCACCAGCCCTTGGTGACCGTCACCCCCAACCCGCCCACCACGGTGAGAACGAAGGCGTAATTGGCCACAACGTCCTGGTGCTGGCCGAGTATCAGCAGCCAGCCGTCGACTATTCGAGCCACGAAGGTGTCGTTGGCGACACCGAGAATCGAGTCGTCCCAGATCGTCAGGGCCGTCTGTCGCACCAGAAACCCGAAGGCTGCCACCCCGGCAACGATCCCAGCCACGAGGCTCCATTTCTTGAGAGTGCCCACGAGTATTGCGACCAGACCTATATAGAAGAGCCAGCTTCCCGTGCCCGGATTTCGCAGGAGCTCCGGGGCGAAGGCAACCACGATCGCTCCAACGACAGCTCCTGGTATCGACCCGATCCCACCCAGGATCAAGGCGGCATAGATGGTGATGAGAAAGACGAGAAGGAAATTGTTGGGGAACACACCGACCTGGACCGAGGCGAAGATGGTTCCGGTGAGCCCGGCGATCGCGGCACCGACGGCGAAGGCCAGCATCTTGAGCCGGTTCACCGGTGTGGTCATGTGCTCGGCGGCGAGGGTGTCTTCTCGCAAGGCACGCCAGGCACGACCCGTCCTGGAGTTGTCGATGTTGTGCAAGCCGACGACGAGCAATACCAGCAGGGCCAGGAGGAGATAGAAGTTCCGATTGAACGTGTTGAACTCGAAGCCGAACAGGCTCCAGGGTGTGACACCGGTGATCCCGTTAGGCCCGCCGGTGAGATCGAAGTCCGGGCTGATTCCGGGCAACCGTTGGAAGTTCCGCACGAGCTCGACGAAGACCTGAGCGAAGAACAGCGTCATGATCGCCAGGTAGTCGCCCACCAACCGACGCGACGGCAGGCTCAACAAGGCTCCCAGGAGAGCGGTTGCAACCACGATGACCGGGATGGCGATCCACGACGGCCAATGCGCGGGCAACTGGTCGGAGGCGACGATGGCGTAGAAATAGGCGCCGAAGCCGTAGAAAGCGACGTAACCGAGGTCGAGCAGACCAGCCCAACCGACCACGACGTTCAACCCGAGCGCCAGCATGACCAGGAGCAGGGCGGTGATGCCGACCCTCACCGTGCCCTGGGGGGCGAGGATCGGGAAAAGCGCCAGAAGGAACACGAAACCGCCGAGACGCCACCCAGGACGGATGCTGTCGAAGAGCCGGCGAGCCGGAGCGGTCCAACCGGAGTACTGCTCGTGTCGATCCCCCGACTCCTCCACCCAGCGGTCGACACCGATATCTGACACGGGCTACACCTTCGCCAATTCCGGCCGACCGAGGAACCCGCTCGGCCGGATCAGTAGGAATGTGATCAGCAGGGCGAAGACGATGAGATTCTGGAAGGTGGACGAGATGTAGGCGGTGGTATACGCCTCGGCAAAGCCGATGAGCAGACCTCCGAGCATGGCTCCGGGGATGCTCCCGATGCCACCCACCACCGCGGCCGTGAACGCCTTGAGCCCTGCCACGAACCCCATGAGGTGGAAGATC
>DASWKK010000108.1:0-18557 GCA_036396655.1 Acidimicrobiia bacterium | reverse complement strand
ACACCTGGCCCTTCTGCGGGGCCAGTCTCCCTACGTTGACGACCAGCGGGCCAGCGGGCAGACCCAGCTCCTCACGAGAGGCAGGGTTGGCCAGGTCGGGCATCGGCACACCACGCGGGATCACCGTCACCCGGGCGGGGTCGACCCCGAGAAGTGCTGCGTTGGACAGCTTCACCTCCTCGGTGAGGGCCCGGAACCAGACCCAGCTGCTGCGGGCAGCCCAACCCGCGATCGACCGCAAGGTCTGCGCTTTGCGGCTATCAGCCCCGGGTTGGAAGGCGCGAAGCAGGTCGAGGTCCCCGGACAACACCAGGTTGGAGAGGACCGGGATCCTCAGGCTTCGCCCCACCAGTTGACCCACGATGTTGCCCAGGAACAGGCTGGTTTGAATGACGTCAGGCTTGAAGGAACGGGCAAGACGACGGACCGGGGCCAGTGCCCCGGGCCAGGCGTGCGAACCCGAGCCCTTCCGCATGCCGACAACTTCCACCGGGATCCCGCCCAACTCGGGGGCCAGATCGGTTCGGTCGTAAAGCAGGATCACCTCTTGCTCGATTCCCTCACTGAATCTGGTGATCTCGCGCACCAGCCCTTGCTCGGCACCTCCCGACCCCGAGAGGCTGTCGATCACGTGGAGGACCCTCATCGAGCACCGGTCGGAGGGAACTCGCCCGGGCACAATCGCCCGTTAAGCCGGGACACCTTTTTACAGTCGTGCCGATGCTCGACTCGCTCGCCACGCTCGGCGACCTCATCACACGAACCGATTTCCTCGCCGGGCTTCTGGCGGGTGCGGTGGGTGTTGGCGTCTTGTTCGCGGTATCGAGAGCCCAGAGCGGCACTCAGTGGTGGGGTGGGATCTTCGCCCTCGCCGCGTTGGTGATCATCAACACCGTCATCGGACGACGGGTTGGGGTCAGCTCCGGTCTCTTCGTGCTTGGAGCGGGTGGCTGGCTCATCCGCACCGACACCGACCCCAAGACCAGGCCCTTCGGTTGGTTGCTTGTGTTGGTTGGGGCCTTCGTCATTGGATGGCGAGGGGGCCTCTACGACATCGATTGGCTGCCGTTCGTTGCTCCAATCGCAGTCGTCATCGCCGGGATGGCGCTGGCGACCTGGTCGAGAGCCCTGCCCCATAACCTCCTCGGGCCGATGATGGCGATCACAGCGTTTGGCATTTGGGTGACCGTCCCGGAGACCGAGCATGCCCGCGTTCTCCTCGGTGTCGCGATTCCTCTCGTCGTCGCCACCCTCTCGCCGGTTGGCGCCCGTCTCTCCACGGCCGGCGCCTTCGCACTCGGCGGGATCCTGGTATGGGTCGTGGCCGTCGGCGGGGACGCACGTCCCGCATCGATCGTTGGCGGCTGGGCCTCGCTGGGAATGATGGCCATCTTCCCTTTTACCCGAACGAACGCGACCGACCTCATCGAGAAGCGGCCAGTCCTCGTTTTGGGCACTCACGCTGGGTTCGTCCTCATCGCATCGAGAGTCATCGGTCTGTGGGAATCGGCTGTGATCGCCTCGTTGGCAGTCCTTTTCGTCTCCGTCGTTGCTTTCTTGATCGTCGGATGGCTGGCCGAACGATCGTCGGCGGCCTTTGCGAATCGTCAGGGCCCCGAATAGCCCCTCAACCACCTTCGCATCTGCTCCTCTGCCCTCAGCCCACCACGCAGCCGTGATGGGAAGAATCGAAAACCATCCGAAAGCTGGACCGGATAGCGATGCAACTGGTGTCTGTGGAGGGTGGTGGTTGGGCGGGGCGAGCCCGTCACCGCGGCGGTCTGGTATCGGGTGTTCACCACTTCGGCCGCCTCCGGGGACCAGTATCCCCAGGGATAGGCAAAATGCGCCGGGGGCGTGCCCAGGCGTCGCTCGATCAGCGTGTTGCTGATGTCCAACTCCTCTTCCACCGCGGGCGCAGAGAGCCCGCGGAGATCGGTGTGGCGATGGGTGTGGGCGCCCACCGAGGCCAGACCCGAGCTCATCATCTCGGAGATCTGATCCCAGCTCAGAGGGTCGGCCTGACCGGCTGGGCCGAGGGGAACTCCCGTCTCGATCGAATTCGTCGCCAGGTAGAGGAGGAAGGGGAAGTCTCGAGTCTTCAACAAGGGGTAGGCCGTCGTGTAAGTGTCGACATAACCATCATCGAAGGTGAGGGCTACCAGGTGATCGGCACCGGGCTGGTCCCAACGGGCCACTGCCTCATCGAAGCTCACGACCTGGCGGTGCTCCGACAGCCAATCGAGTTGGCGAACGAAGTCTTCGGTGGTGACCTCCATCTGACGGCCCAACCCGGACCCAACCTGGTGATAGATCAGGATCCGGGGACCTTTGGGTCGAGGGAACAAGGCATCCGCGGAGGCAAATACGGCCTTGGCAGCTGTTCGAGCGACGGACATCCGTCAGACGGCTGCCAGGAAGGTGTCCATCTCCTCTTCACTCAGCACCGGGAATGGCAACAGACCCGCTCGCTGGAGTGGAGCCAGGTTCTCCCTGAAACCGAGATTCCAGTCCGGATTCCACGCTCCGCCCGAGCGGTCCTTCCGTCCGCGACGGTCATCGACCGCGCCGTCCTGACGCATCCCGATCAGCCGGCCACTGTCGATCTCGAACTTCCGCACGTCGGCGAGCTGGTCTTCGATGGCCCGGGCCCTTGCGCTGTAGCCACCTGAACTGGCGGTCTTCAGATCCCTTTCCAGGCGATCGATCATCCGACGAGCAAGGTCGGAGATAACGCTTTCGATGCTCGTGCGATCGAATCGGGTGGAGTGCGCCAGCAACTGGGCCGTCCCCGCTTCGCTGGTCAGATGCCAGACATAGGGGTCACCGTTGGTGCGACGTAGGTGACGGGAGAAGAACTCGGTGGCCAACCAGTCGTCGAAGGCGACCGAGTCCACGCCGGCCCCGAAACCGAGGATGCGCTCCATTTGAGTCACCAATTCATCGGAGGTGTCGCCACGTGCCTCGCGATGGAGCTCTTCTGCCAGCCAGGTGCCGACGGAACGGTGGTCGGTGACGCTGCGCAGGGGAAGGAAGCCGTAATCATGCAGATCGCCGGTCAACCCCTCGGAGAAGTCACCCTGGCCGGGCACCGCCACCATCATGTCTTCGACCCTGGTCACCAGGTAATCCGCCACCGCCTCATATGCCTCCGCTGGTGACGCTTCGCTGAGCGCCCCGAGGAGGTCGGAACCGAGACCATCCCCTTCGTCGTCCCCACTGTCCAGGTGGTCGTCGCGCTCTGGAGCCGGTGGGGTCACCCGGTCGGCGAGTGAGCGGAGTGAGCTCGAGGGGAGAACCCCCGAATGCTTCTCCACCGGTATCGGGTACTGACGCAACCTGGTCAGAGGCGAGGAACCGGCGCCGTCCTGCGCCACCGGTCGCCTTATGGAGCTGTCGACCTCGGCTGTCTTGTCCCGGCTTTGAACCGGGCCTTCGGACCTCTGGACGAATATCGCACCCAGGGTCGTGACCTGTCGGGCCGATATGTCCGAGAGCAGAGAGCTGACTTGGGGCTCGGTCGACCGCCCAGGCGTGATGACGACGATGGATCGCCCGATCCGCTGCATTGCCACCTGGGCCGCGGTCGAGCTGCCCTCGCCGACCGCCACCACGACGTAGTCGAACCGCTTCGACGCTTCCTGGACGAAGGCGCGGAACTGACGACCGGCCAGGGCATCGGCCGGGGTGGCCGGCGGTGGCCCGGAGGGCAGGACCGACAGATTGGCGCGTATCAGATAAGCGCTCTCCACGATCGCCCCCACCTCGCGCTCCAGGAGCAAGGAGTCGGGGCTGAGCTTTAGGATCGCGGAGAGGGAAGGCCCTCCGACGTGGTATTCGGCGAGAGCGGCATCGCTCTCGAGGTCGGCGTCGACGAGGAGCACCGAAGAACCGGCACTAGCCATCGAGACCGCGAGATCGGTGACCAGGGCGTGCACTGCCGCTGACCCGACCCGGTTGCCGGCGAAGGCAACTGCGCCGGCGGTCCCAGCGAGACGGGCTTCGACACCCGACCGCAACGCCTGGATGGCGGTCTTGCGCGGGCTTCCCCCGGTGTTGTCGTACCAGGACGGGCCGACTCCACTGACCGTGCGCCGCCCCGGGACATCGGCCAGCAACGGGACCCCGATGTCCTCAGGCAGCCAGACCGTCTTGCGAGTGTTGTTGATGAAGATCAGACCGAACAAGGCCACGATCAATCCGCCTACGAGCCCGATCCCCGCGTTGACCACACCGTTGCCCGGCCCGGTGGTGAGATCGTTGAAGACGGTCCGTTCTGCTTGGGTGCCTTCGTCGATCCCGAGGTTCCTCAAATAGAGCCGCTGGTAATTGGCCTGGAGCGCGGCTTGTCGGCTCTGCAATGCCGTGAGCTCGAGTTGCTGTTGCACCGTCGGCGGATCGGGCTCCGTCGGGGGGAGCTCCGCTCGCTGGATCAGTAGAGCCTGAAGACCGGCCTCGGCTCGTGCCAGTTGGGTGAGGATCGCGGCCCGCTCGGCGTCGGCTGCGGTGGCACTGGCCACGGTGAGCTCGACAATCGCACCCTGCATGCCTTGGATCTGGCTGTCCAGTGACGTGATCTGCTGCTGCAGCTCGGGTTCGATGGTCGGGGTGATCTCTTCGTTGAGTGCTGCGAGCTCGTCCTCGATTGCCATCGCCTGATTGCGGATTGCCTCCAGCTGAAGCTCCACATCCTGGCCACCCAGGGTCGGATCCACTTTGTAGAAAGTTTGCAGCAGCTCGTCCACCTTTGCCTTGGCCCCGTCCTCGGTGGAGTCGGTCGCGCTGAACAGGATGCGGGCCCCGGCCAGATCGAGGGCAATGCCCCGTTGGTCGGGATTCTCGGCCAGGAGATCGGCCGCGGCGATGGTGGCCAGCTCGTAGTTGTACTCGACCAGGTCGGTCAGGTCGGAGATGGTCTGTCCTTCCAATGGTTGGAAGGCGAGAGCGGTCACCGCTTCCTTGCGCGGCTCTCTCTGTTGATTGGCGAGACCGGTGAAGGCCCAGGCCCCGAGGGCGCCGAGCATGGCGATCACGGAGATCACGATCCAACGGTCACGCAGAACGCGCTTCAGGCGAGTCAGCTCCATGATGCCTCCGACGCCCAAGCGCCTTCGGTCTCGACGGTGTGACCGTGGGCCCACAAGACGTCGTGGGCGATCAGGTCGCTCAACAGCTCACGAACCCGAAAACGATTGACGGCCCGAGCCTCTCCCTCGAGGTCATCGACTGTCTCCATGAGCAAAGCCGGGTTCGGGTAATCCAGCTTGGCTTCGGAGATCTGAGGGTTCCTGGTCGGGGTCATCGGGCTGATCGACAACCGCTCGTTCAGTTTCTCGCCAGGTCGGATCCCGGTGTAGACGATCGATATGTCCGACTCGGGTGAGAGCCCGGCCAACCGGATCAGACGTCGTGCCAGCTCCACGATGCGAACCGGCTCTCCCATGTCCAGCACAAACACTTCCGAGCCCTGGGAGAGCGCCGATGCCTGCAGCACCAACTCGACGGCTTCGGCCGTGGTCATGAAGTAGCGGGTCATCTCCGCGTCGGTGACCGTGACCGGGCCTCCCGCTTTGATCTGGTCGACAAAGGTCGGGATCACGCTGCCCCGGCTCCCCAGCACATTGCCGAAGCGAACGGCCGAGTAGACGCAACCGTCGTTGCGGTCCGCGCCCAGCTGCACCATCAACTCCGCAATCCGCTTGGTCGCGCCCATCACCGAGGAAGGATCTACTGCCTTATCGGTGGAGATGAGGACAAATCGACTCATCCCGACCCGCGAGCCCGCCTCGATGACATTGCGGGTGCCGATGACATTGGTGAGAACGGCTTCTTCCGGATAGGACTCGAGGACGGGGACATGCTTCAGGGCTGCGGCATGAAAGATGATCTCTGGCTTGATCTCCTCGAAAGTCCTCAAGACTTTCACCGGCTCACGCAAGTCACACAGAACTGTCTTGACGTCACCACCCCACTTGAGCCGCGCATCGTGGAGAAGTGTCTCGTCGCGATCGAGGGCATAAACCTGCGCCGGGGAGAAGCCGAGCACCTGGGCCACGATCTCAGAGCCAATCGATCCACCAGCACCGGTGATCAGCACCCGTCGATCCCGCAACAGCTCTTTGACCTCGGCGAGATCGGTAGCGATCTGGGGTCGGACGAGGAGGTCTTCCACCCGGATCTCTCGAACGTCGAGAGCACTGAGCCGGTCGAGCATGATGTCCTCGGCCGCGGGGAGGATGCGAAGCCGGGCATCGACGTCGAGACAGAGGTCGACGACCTCTCGTGTCCGGGGAGCGTCCGCCCCCACCACGACCACTTCATCGATGTCGTGAGCCTTGATGACCGACGCGATCTCGTGCATTTCGCCGAGGATCGGAAGACCTGCCAGCCGACGGGCTTTGGCCTCGGAATCGGGTGAGTCGCTCAGGAAGCCGACGACCTGGCAGCCACCGGTGAGGCTCGGTGCCTGACGGGCGAACACCGCAGCCTCACGACTGGTTCCCACGATGAGCATGCGCGCTCCGCTGTCTCCCCGTCGGAACGAGAACACACGCGACCGAAATCGAACCAGGCCCATGCCGGCCAGGGACAGTGCGACACCGACCACGATCACCGAGAAGGGGACAATGACGTCTGGTCTGGCGAAAGTCGACAGAGTGACGAGCACGACGCCCGAAACGACGTTGGCGAACACCACCTGTACCGCCTCGTCTGCGCTGGCATGTTCCCAGACATGGCCGTAGGCTCCGGCCAGGACGTTGGCCATGATGTGTATGAGAACGATCACTGGCATCGCCGTCGCCAGATCAGTCCAATACACCCGACCGGCGTCGATGCCCGGATCGAGCATTCTCACCGCCAGGCCAAACGTGTATGCCGCGACGATTATCGCCACGTCAACCGCGGCGAACGCGATATCGGCTCGAACTCTTGCTGCTGAAATGGCTGCCGACTCGCGCCACGTCGGATCGGCGGCCCCGCCCCTCATGTTACCCAACACTTCTATGCCTCCAACGGCTCCGCTCACGATGAGCAGGGCCTCCCAGACGACAAAAGCTATCACAGATACGCGACTCCCGAAAGTGGGAATTGAACACTCCTCGTGGTCGTGGGAGTATGACCACCATAAGGGAGCCCGTTCCGCGAACGCGATACCATAGCGGAAGGGCTCGGGGGTTGGGTACCAGGAGGGATTCCAAATGAGGGTTGTTGTAACTGGAGCTGCCGGTTTTCTCGGGCGGCACATCGCGCGTCGATTTCGCGATGAGGGTTGGCAGGTCACCGGCTTCGACGTAGCCTCGTTCGAAGAGGACGGGATTCGCTCCACACAGGGAGACCTGACCGACGCCAATTCGGTGGAGCAGGCCATCGAGAAGCACGATGTAGTCGCACATGTAGGGGCGATCGGCGATGTTTACCTGGCTGGCGATCAGCCGAGCCTGGCCGCCGAGGTCAACGTTTTGGGGACGGCAAACGTGGCTGAGGTGGCGGTACGACACGGCGCCCGCGTCGTCTACGCCTCGACGTGGGAGGTCTACGGCCATCCCCGGTATCAACCGCTCGATGAGGAGCACCCGACGATGCCCGACCACCCATACAGCATCACCAAGCTGGCCGGCGAGTCTCTCCTCCTCAGCGCGGCCGATCTGCGGTCACTCTCCGCGGTCGCTCTCCGACTAGGCACCGCCTACGGATCCGGGTTGAGGCCCAACTCGGTGTTCCGGATCTTCATCGACCGCGCCCGCAAGGGAGAGCCGATAACCATCCAGGGTGACGGCAGCCAGGGACGCCAGTTCACCCATGCCTCCGACGTTGCCGAGGCATTCCTGAAAGCTGCGCAATCCGAGATCTCCGGTGTCGCCCTCAACATCGTGGCGCCGGACACGGTGAGCGTGCGCGAGCTGGCCGAGAGAGTCGTGGAGCGGTTCCCGACGGAGCTGACCTTCGGGGAGCCGAGACCCGGTGACGTGCCGCCCGCTCTCGTGTCCGCGGACCGAGCCAACGAGCTGCTGGGCTGGAAAGCAACCATGCCCTTCGCCCAAGGCCTCGATGAGTTGATCGCCGATGTCGTCAGATCGGGCTGATCGGGCTCGAGTTCTGGTCCTGATCAAAGGTCTCGGCATCGGAGGCGCTGAGCGACTCATCTCCGATGGCGCCGAGCATTGGGATCGCCAGCGATTCGAGTACCGGGTGGCCTATGTGTTGCCGTGGAAGGATCAGCTCATCGAACCACTGCGCCAGCTCGGCATAACGGTCGACTGCGTCGGCTCGAAGCGTGGCATGGGCCCGACCGCACTGCGCAACCTACGCGTCTTGGCTCGGGCTTGGCAGCCCTCGGTGATCCACGCCCACCTGCCCTCGGCCGGCATCCTCGCCCGTTTCGCGGGTCGGGCCCCTGTGGTGTACACCGAGCACAACATCGCCGGCTCGTATCGCCAACCCACCCGCACGTTGAACAAGGTCAGCTACGGTCGCAACGCCGCGGTGATCGCGGTGTCCGAGGCTGTTGCCGATAGTCTGCACGGTTACCCCGGGCCGGACCCGAGAGTGATACCAAACGGGATCACCTTCGACGTGGCGCCGAGTGAGATCACTGCCGTCCGCCATGAGTTGGGCCTTCAGCCCAACCAGAAGCTGGTGGTTCACGTGGGAAACATCCGACCGCACAAAGGCCACGAGAACCTCATTGCCGCCACCAAGCGAATAGTCGAGGCCGATCCCAAGGTACTGGTGGTGTCGGTCGGCGCCGAAAAGCACCAGGGTGACCTGACCCGGGTGCGTGCATCGGCGGCTGCGGCCGGGGTCACCGACCATATCCGCTTCCTGGGAAGACGGGAGGAGGCGCGCGCCTTCCTGGCGGCGGCGGATGTCGTGGTCAACCCCGCCGACTTCGAAGGGCTGCCCCTGGCCGTGCTCGAAGCCCTGTCATTGAGCAAGCCTGTTGTAGCCACCGCAGTCGGTGGCGTCCCTACCGTGGTCATCGACGGTGTTACCGGCCGGTTGGTGCCGCCCGGCGATCCCGATGCGCTGGCCGCCGGGACTCTAGAAGCACTCTCGTCACCAGCGGCCCACGAGTGGGGGACGGCGGGGGCGGAGCTCGTGTCGCGAAACCACGGTCTCGCCCAGATGATCTCGGAGTACGAGAAGGTCTACGAAGAGGTCCTTGGTGCCTGAGATCGCGACCCGCGAGGCGAGACCTCAGGATGTCGACGAGATCCTGACCGTCCTAAAGGCGGCCCTGGGCGAGACGCCACTGCTTCGGCGAACTCCGCAGCTTTGGTCGTGGAAGCATGAATCGAATCCCTTCGGGCCTTCGATAGTGCTGTTGGCGACCTCAGGCGATCGTGTGGCCGGAGTGAGGGCTCTCATGCAATGGCATCTGACGACACCCGATGGGGCGACCGTCAGGTGCGTGCGCCCGGTGGACACCGCCACTCATCCCGATTTCGAACGGAAGGGGATCTTCCGACGACTCACCATGGAGTCTCTGGAGTTGGCCAGAAGCCAGGGAGTCGACCTGGTATTCAACACACCCAACTCGAAGTCGGGAGCGGGCTACCTCTCGATGGGATGGCGGGAGGTCGCCCCGATCGGGGTGATGGTCCGCCCCCGTGTCGGGAAGACGGTGCCTGCCGATCCCCACTCCGCACCCTCACTGTCCCAGGTCGTGCCGACCTCGTCTCCATTTCGCACCATCGACGCCCCCGACCGGCCGCCGCTCGGGTTGAGGACGCGCCGCACCCCTCAATACCAAGACTGGCGTTTCGGGACACACCCCACGGCGAGATACGGGCTCGTCGGCTCCGACCGCGGGTCGGCAGTGGTCCGGGCGGGGGTGAGAGGGTCGCGACTGGAACTGGTCCTATCCGATCTGCTCGGCGGGGCGGGATCGGCGAATGTGCGCCAGGCTCATCGATCGCACCGCGCTCGCTATATGGCCGGCTTCTTCTCAAAAGGAACCCCCGAACACTCGGCATCCCTGCGGGGAGGGATGATCCCGGTGCCGGGCCTCGCCGCCCTGCGCCTGGTCGCCCTGCCCTTGACCGATATCGACATCGACGTGTTCGACCTAGGCTGCTGGGACATCGCGACCAGCGATCTGGAGTTGTTGTGAAGAACGAATCGGTCTTTTGGGTGCTTGCCGCCGCGGTCGGCGGCGGGATCGGCTTTCTCGTCGCGTTCGGCGCCTCGGGAGCGGCGATCGTGGTCATGGTCATCATCGCCGGGTTGTTGATCTCGGCGATGGGACGGACGATGCGGCGCGAGGTCGACGCCGCCTGGCTGGCCAAATGGGTCACGCTTGGTTTCTTCGCCAAGATCGCAGGCACGGTCGCCCGCTTCTACATGGTGCAATACTATGAGTCCGGCGACTCCCTCAGGTATTACTCCGAGGCGGTCCGTATGGCCGAGACCTGGAGGCAGGGGGAAATCCCGCCATTGAGTGGCAGCGGCTCGCTGGGAACTCAGGTGGTGGAGGCCGTCGCCGGTGGGCTCTTCGCCTTCGCCACCCCCTCCCTTCTCGGTGGATTCGCCCTTTTCGCCATAATCTCATATCTCGGCCAGCTTGGCTTGTATGCCGCCTTTCGACGGTGGGCCCAGCCGCATCAGCTGAAGCCCTATGCCTTCCTGGTGCTGTTCCTCCCCACGTATGCCTTCTGGCCGTCGACCATCGGCAAGGATGCGCTGGTGCTCCTGTGCATCGGGATCGCGGCTTATTCCATCTCGAGATTGTTCGAGGGCTTCGAGCTGCGATGGGTCCTTCCGCTCGGAATTGGCCTCGGCGGTCTGGGTCTGATCAGGATTCATGTGGCGGCCCTTGTTGCTCTCGCCTTGGTGGGCACCGCCATCATCTCCAAGGTCCGGATCGGTTCCGGATTCCTGGCCAAGGGTCGCAAACTCATCACCTTCGCCGTGGCGGCTGCCGCAGTAGTCCTCGCCATCAGCTTGATTCCCGACATCGTCGGCCTCGAACTCGCGGCCACAGGTGACATCGCCCCCTTCACCGAAGAGATCACGAGACGGACCTCCGAGGACGGTACCGTCGCCTCGGGAAACCCGGTCCGCTCCCTCGTCGACGTGCCGGCAGCCCTGGCCCTGGTGCTGTTCCGGCCGTTCGTGTTCGAGGCGACAGAGGTGCAGCATGTGTTCGCCGCCGCCGAAACAAGCTTGATCCTGCTGCTCACGGTATGGAAGCTGCCGGCCATGATCCGTAATGGAGGACGATGGCGCTCCAACGCCTATTTGGTGTTCTGCACGCTCTACACGCTGGGCTTCGCCGTCGTGTTCAGCGTCGTCCGCAACCTGGGGATCATCGCCCGTCAGCGGGGCCAGGTCCTTGCCTTCTTCCTGGCCGTGGTGATCGGGTTGGGGTGGAACGAAAGCCGAACGGCGATCCGCAAACGCTTGGAAGCCGAAACGATGATGTCAGAGCCCGATCTCACCGGGATGGCTGTCCATCGGTGAAACGCGCCCTGGACGTCCTGGTCTCGGCGCTGGCGCTGGTGATCCTCTCCCCGCTTCTCCTGGTTACGGCGGCCCTGGTGAGGTGGAGGTTGGGACGCCCTGTGTTGTTCAGACAACAACGCCCCGGGATTCACGGCCGACCGTTCACCCTGGTCAAGTTCCGCACGATGCGGGATGCTCCGGTGGACCCCACCGACGGATCGGCTGATAGGGATCGCCTCACTCCTTTCGGAGCCAGGCTGAGAAGCACCAGTATCGACGAGCTGCCTGAGCTCTGGAATGTCCTGAAAGGGGACATGAGCCTGGTCGGTCCCCGACCACTCCTGATGCACTATCTGCCGCTCTATTCGGAGCGTCAAGCCCGACGCCACGAGGTGAAGCCCGGGATCACGGGCTGGGCCCAGATCAACGGTCGCAATAATTCCCCGTGGGCCGATCGACTGGAGATGGATGTCTGGTACGTCGAGAACCGGTCCTTCCTCCTCGACCTCAAGATCCTGGCCAAGACGATCCCAAGCGCGTTGCGGCGAAGCGGGGTCTCCCAGGAGGGACAAGCCACCGTCGAGTACTTCACCGGCCACCAGACATGACGAGACTGGCTTTCGCCGGTAACCGAACTGTTGCGGTCAGTTGTCTCGAGCATCTCCTCGAGGTCGGGGTCGTCCCTCACGCCCTGATGATCCCCTCTGCCAACGATGTCGCGTTACAGGACCTGGCGGGCCTTCCACCGGAAAGAGTCCTGGTGGGCTCGGAGTTTCGCCAGGAGAAAGGAATCGAGCTCTTGCGTTCGCTCGACCTCGACTACATCCTCGGGGTCCACTTTCCCTACATCGTCCCCGACTCCGTTCTCGAGATCCCGAGGATCGGGGCATTGAACCTCCACCCTGCCCTCCTGCCCCATAATCGGGGTTGGCACACCCCGAGCTGGGCGATCCTCGACGGAACCCCCATCGGAGCCACCCTCCACTTCATGGACAGCGGTGTGGACACCGGGGACATCGTGGCCCAGGCCGAGCTCGAGATCCGACCCGAGGACACGGCACACACCTTGTACAGCCGACTGCTCGAGCTCGAAGTCGAATTGTTCCGCACGGCATGGCCCCTCCTCGCCTCGGGCAACCCGCCTCGCACCACCCAGTCGCCGGATGAAGGGACCAGTCACAACCGCCGCGATCTCGCCGCGGCCTCGGTGAGCCGCCTCGATCTCGAGAAGCAGACGACGGCTAGAGAGATGCTGAGGACGCTTCGCGGGCTCACCACCAACGACATCGCCGAGGCCGCCTACTTCGAGCAGGGGGGGCGACGGTATCGGGTCCAGATAGCCATCAGTGTCGACGACCCGCCCGGTGAGGAAGATCGCTGAACCTGGGTGTGTCAGTCTCGACCCCAACGTTCGACCAGCTCGGGGTAAATGCCTTTGCGAGTTGCCACCTCGGCGTAGCTGCGCATCACCCGATTGACGATCTCACGTTCGTCGAAGTGGATCCGTGCCCGGTCGACCGACGCACGGGATTGGCTCGACCTCAACTCAGGGTTGTCGCCAATCCTGGTGATCGCCTCGGTCAACGCGTCGACATCCCGCACCGGGAACAGGAACCCGGTGATCCCGTCTTCGACCACCTGGCGACAGCCCCGGATATTGGTGGCGATCACCGGGAGACCCGACGCGGCTGCCTCCATCGCTGCTCGGGGGAAACCCTCCCGGTGACTGGGGAGCACGAAGAGATCCATGGCCTGATAGATCCGCTCCACGTCGCGTCGCATTCCCAGAAAGCGCACACCGTTCGATTCGGCCTTGGAGAGAAGCTCCTCGGAGACCGCGTCCGACTTTTCGGGATCCCGAGGCCCAACCACGAAGACCACGTACCGATCCCCGAGCCGCTCTGCGGCCTCGATCAGCTCGGGCACGCCTTTCTCCTCGACGAGACGGGCCACCAAACCGACGGCTATCTGGTCGTCGTTGAGCCCGAGTTCCTTTCGGACCTCGTCTCGCCGCGCAGGATCCGGCCGAAAGCGCTCCAGGTCGACACCGTTGCCCAGAAGCCGGAGCTTGGAGCGAGACACGATTCTCCGCTCGAGAAGGAAATAGAAGTCCTCCGGACTCTGGATCAGCTCGGCATCCGAGAAACGGGATGCGATCCACTCCAGCATGTAGACGATGCCACGTTTCAGTATCGAGGAATCCGGGGTTGCGTACAGCCCGTGCACCGTGTTTACCACGATCGGCACCCGAGCCAGCTTGCCCACGATCCGGCCGTAGACACCCGGCTTCGGGTTGTGGGTATGAAGGATGTCCGGTTTCTCCCGACGGAGCACTCTCCACAGTTGACCGACCGCCCTGAGATCGGAAAACAGGTTCATTCCTCGTGTCGATGAGGCAAGGGCAACATGGCGGATGCCTCTCTCCTCCAGCTCCGGCACGAAAGCACCAGCCGCGCTGATCCCGATTGCCTCACCCAGCTCCCCCGCCGCCTCGAGCTGGGGCAATAGCAAATAGCGCAGGCTCATGTCGATCGTGGTCAGGTGGGCGATCTTCACTCGAGTACCTCGGCGAGACGGACGGCATATCCCGAGATGATGGGCTCCATGGCGAATCGCTGCTTCATGTGGAGACGGGCGGCCCCTCCCATGCGAACAGCCATCTGGGGGTCGGCCGCCAACTGTGCCAGCGCCGCAGCCAAGGCAGCCTCCGCTCGATCGACGACAATCCCGCTCACCGAGTCACTGATTGCCTCCCTCACCCCGCCTACATCCACCGCGACCGCGGCCACAGAGGCCGCTCCCGCTTCGAGGACCGCTCCGGGCAGCCCCTCGGTGCGTGACGTGAGCAGGAGAATGTCGGCCCATTCCAAATGTGGGACCACATCGTCGACTGGTCCGCTCAGTTCCACCCTGCCCTCCAGGCCGAGGGCCAGCGTCTCCTCCTTGACACGATCCATTAGTGGTCCTCCACCGACCATTCGCAGCAGCACGCCCGGAACCCGAGCGACGGACCGCAAGGCTAGGACTGGGTCCTTCTCATCGGAAAGACTGCCGATCATCACCACCCGCAGCGGGCCCTCAGGCTTTCTGCGCCTCACTGCGAACATCGAGTCGGGCACCCCGGTATAGGTGACATGAATCCTGCCGGAGAGTGACGGCGCAAGGGCGAGCAATTGACGGCTGGTGGCCTCACAGACGGCCAGGACTCTGGCCACCCGCCCCAACATCCATCGATTGGCCACCAGGGACAGACGGGAGCGAATCCAGTAGTCGGGCTCACCGATGGCGACGTAGACCAGTGGCACCTTCGACGAGAGAGTCGCCACGGTGCCGTAGCGCAGGGTGGATGCACCATTGGCGAGGACCACGTCCGGGTCGAACTCCTCGATCCGAGACCGGAGGGCCCTCGATATCCGCCGATTCAACCTGCCGGGGCTCGCCGAGCTCACATCGGTCAGAGCCTCGATCTCGACACGACGCTCATCGCCAGATTTGGTCAGGCTCACGGTCTGCACATCCCAACCGTGATCGCTGAGGCCTCGACCCAGCCGCTCGGTGAACACCTCCGCTCCTCTTCGACGATCCGTCGCGGCCACGATCAACACCCGCGGAGCTTCGCTAGCCCTCTTGCGAGACGTGTTTGCTGTCATCTGTCAGCGACCACGCGGTTTGACGAGGTCAATCGTGTTCACCGACGGCCACCGCCATCACCAGTGCTGTGCTTTCGGTGTGAGTGATCGTCACCAGGACTTCTGTGATCCCGAGCGCCCGCGCCCGTTGCTCGGCGTTGCCACTCAGCCTGACAGTGGGCTTCCCGCCTCCCGTGATCTCGATCTCCTTCCAACCTATCCGCCGCCACCCGGTCCCCATCGACTTCATCACGGCTTCCTTCCCCGCGAACCGGGCCGCCAGCCTGGTCGCCGGCTTCGCGAACTTGAACGCGTAGGCACGCTCGTGGTCGGTGAAGCAGCGCTCGGCGAAACGGGGATAGCGGTCGAGGACTCGCTCGACCCGAGCGATATCAGCAAGATCCACTCCCAGACCGAGGATGCGCACCGAGACAGGTTACCGGTGTCGCTGACGAGCCCAGGCCCCGGGTCTGTTCCACCATCGGTGCGTGTGTCCGCCTCCCGGTGGTGAGAGGTTTATTTGACGCTTCAAGCATCTTCCGTTACGATGTCCTTGACAGTTCAACAATCTCTACTTATTGGAGGAACCATGTCAGCCATACGAACTATCGAGAACTTGACCGTCCCCGCGCCAGGGGTCTGGCAGATCGACCGATCCCACAGCGATCTTCGGATCACCGCTCGCCATTTGATGTTGGCCCGGGTTCGAGGCACCTTCGAGGACCTCGCCGGCACCATCAACGTCGCCGAGAATCCACTCGAGTCGACCGTCGAGATCGAGGCCAAGGCGGCCTCGGTCACCACCGGGACCACGGATCGGGACAACCACCTCCGCTCCGCCGACTTCCTCGACGCCGAGCAGTACCCCCTGGTCACCTTCAAGTCCACAGAGCTCGCCCCAGCCGGCGATGACTGGAGGGTCACCGGTGACCTCACCATCCGCGGCGTCACCAAGCCCGCCACCTTCGTGCTCACCTTCGAAGGGCAGGCGAGCGATCCCTACGGGAACACCAAAGCGGCATTCAGCGCCACCGGTGAGATCGACCGCAGGGAGTGGGGACTCGTGTGGAACGCTCCCCTGGAAAGCGGCGGCGTTCTCGTCTCCGAGAAGTTCAAGATCGAGTTCGACGTGGAGGCCGGCCTCGAGGCCTGACCTCATCCCACCCACAGAGGAAGGGCCCGGCCTTGGCCGGGCCCTTCCTCATGACCCCGAGGTCTCCCGCAGACCGGCGGCGGCATCGACACCAGCGGCGGCGGCATCGCGTAGGAAGTCCCGGATCACTGCGAGCTGATCGGCACTCAGAGCGGAGCAGATCTCGGTGAGCGATCGGTTCATCGGGGCGTAGAGCCTGACCATCTCCGCTCCCCTCTCTCTGCGGGCCTCGAGGCGGACCCGACGACGATCTTCCGGGTCGGGGACCCGGGCCACCCAACCGGCACGCTCCAGCCGGTCGATGATCCCGGTGAGGGTGGCGGGGTGGATCCCGGTCGAGACCGAGACTTCGCTCGGCGACAGGGGCCCGTGCCGCGCCACCAGGTCGAGGATCTGAATGTCGCCTGCTTTGAGGTCGATCCGGGATCCAACCGCGTCGTTGAGCTGGTGGAGACGGGCGATCAGGTCGCGCAACAGGGCCTGGATCTCCCGGGTCAACGCTCCCGTTGAAGTTCCTTCGCTACTCATATGGTATGAATACCGTATAGTACGACATGCGTAGCACAGGATACCAGGAGGTACCGATGAGGAAGTATGCCAAGCTCTACAACCCGATCGTCTCGTTCTTGCTCCGGCTCGGCCTTCCCATTGGGCCCCAGGCGCTTCTCACCGTGACCGGCCGCCGCAGCGGGCTCCCCCGCACCACCCCGGTGGCGATCAACCGCAGCGGCGACGGGTGGCACCTGATCTCGGTGTACGGCAGGGTCGACTGGGTGAGAAACCTGGAGGCTGCCGGGAGGGCGCTGATCACCAGGAGACTGCGACGATTCCAGGTCACGGTGAGGCAGCTGACCCCCGACGAGGCGGCTCCGGTGTTACGCGAGACTCTGTCTACGGCGAATCCCCTCATCCGGTCCCTGCTCGGCCGCTACTTCGCGACCGAGCCCATGGCACCGCTCGAGGCGTGGCGCGAAGAGGCGGCCCGCCACCCGGTGTTCTTTCTGACACCGGCTTCAGACCTCAAGCCATAGACCCTTCGTACCTTGGACTCGGTGGAGTGACCGAAGGGTCACTCCACCGTCACCGTCTTGGCCAGGTTACGCGGCTTGTCCACGTCCATCCCCTTGGCAGTCGCTACGTAGTAGGCCAGTAGCTGCAAAGGCACCACCGCAGTCACCGTGCACAACAGGTCGGGGCCGGCCGGGACCCGGATCACGTGGTCGGCGACTTGACCGACCTCGTCACCCTCCTCGGCAATGAGCAGGATCGTCCCTCCCCGCGCTTTCATCTCCTCCATGTTGGAGAGGGTCTTGGCCTGAACATGACTATCCGTGGCCACCCCGACCACGACGACGCCTGGCTCGATCAGGGCGATCGGCCCGTGTTTCATCTCCCCGGCCGCATAGCCCTCGGCTCGCACATAGGCGATTTCCTTGAGCTTGAGGGCACCTTCCATCGCCACCGGGAAGTCGCCCGATCTGCCCAGGAAGAACCAGTCCCGGGTGTCCGACCACTGCACGCAGAGCTGCTCGACCTCCTCGGCGCGAGCGAGCACCGACTCGACCTGGTCGGGCAGCCTCAGCAGCTCCTTGACCTGCACCTCGATGGCGCCTGGATCCAACGCCCCGCGCACCTGCGCCAGATAGAGGCCAAGAAGCTGCATCGCCACCAATTGGGTCGTGAAAGTCTTGGTGGCCGCGACACCGATCTCCGGGCCGGCCCTGGTATAGAGGACCGCGTCGGACTCCCTGGCGAGGGCGGATTCGACCACATTGGAGACCCCGATGACGATCGACCCCTGCGCCCGCGCGTATCGAATTGCCGCCAGGGTGTCGATCGTCTCGCCGGACTGGCTGATCCCGATCACCAAGGATCGGTCGTCGAGCACCGGATCCCGATACCTGAACTCGGAGGCAATGTCGATCTCGACCGGCAGCCGGGCCCATCGCTCGATGGCGTACTTGGCCATCATCGCCGCATGGTATGAGGTCCCACAGGCGACGACGAACACCTTGTCGATCCCCCGGATCACTTCGGGCTCGATCGTGAGCTCATCGAGAACTACTCGCCCCGTTTCTTCCACCCGGCCGGCAAGGGTGTCGGCGATGGCGCGCGGCTGCTCGAAGATCTCCTTCAACATGAACGTGGCGAAGCCACCCTTCTCCGCGGCCTCGAGGTCCCATTCGACCCGTCGCTCCTCGAGGGGCAGGTTGTTCCCTTCGAGATCGGTGATCGTGACCTGATCGGACGTGATCTCGACGATGCGGTCGTCATCGATGACCACCATCTGCCTCGTATGCTCGAGGAAGGCAGGGATGTCCGAAGCGAGA
>DASWKK010000107.1:0-10071 GCA_036396655.1 Acidimicrobiia bacterium | reverse complement strand
CGATGCGGAGCGTCGGTGAGGCGATGTCGATCGGGCGCACATTTCCCGAAGCGTTGCAGAAGGCTTTGCGCAGCATGGAGAACGGTCGGTTCGGTCTCAACGCCGATCCCGCCGAGCAGACGATCAGGGACATGTCTGACGTGGCGCTGGCGGACGCGGTGGAGGAACCACGCCCGGGGCGGATCTTTGCCGTCGGGGAGGCTTTGCGACGTGGATGGGGAGTGGATCGCGTCGCGGAGTTGAGTTCAATCGACCCATGGTTCGTCGACCAGATCGCCGAGATCGTCGAGCTTCGATCCGAGATCGAGGCAGTTGGCTCCCTGGACCTCGGGTTGCTGCGTCAGGCCAAGCGGTTGGGGTTCGCGGATCGTCAGTTGGCACACCTGTGGGACAGCACGGAAGAACAGGTGAGAGTGGCGCGTCTCGAAGCCGGCCACACACGCACCTACAAGACCGTCGACACCTGCGCGGCTGAGTTCGAGGCGTTCACCCCGTATCTCTACGGGACGTTCGAGGAGGAGTCCGAGGTCCCTCCGGCGGAGCGGCCCAGGGTGGTGGTACTCGGCTCGGGCCCTAACCGGATCGGCCAGGGAATCGAGTTCGACTATTGCTGTGTGCACGCATCGTTCGCGCTTCGTGACGCCGGATACGAGACCGTCATGATCAACTGCAACCCCGAGACCGTGTCTACCGACTACGACACCTCCGACCGGCTCTACTTCGAGCCGCTCACCACCGAAGACGTGCTCGAGGTGATCGAGGCGGAGCAGCCCGAGGCAGTCATCGTCCAACTCGGTGGACAAACACCGTTGAACCTTGCCAAAGCCCTCCACGACGCCGGCGTTCCCATCGCCGGGACCTCCCCGTCATCGATAGCGTTGGCCGAGGATCGGGAGCAATTCGGCGAGCTATGCCGAAGTCTCGGCCTGCGCCAGCCGGCGGCAGGCTCGGCCACATCGGCCACCGAAGCCGAGGACGTGGTCGATCAGATCGGCCTGCCGGTGATGGTGCGACCATCCTTTGTCCTCGGGGGCCGGATGATGCGGGTGATATACAGCGTCGAAGAGCTGGCCGACTATGTGCGCGAGATCTATGGCGTTGCCGACCCTGAGTTGATCGGGGCGCCGATCCTCATCGACCGTTTCCTCGAGGCCGCGGTGGAAGTCGACGTGGATGCGGTCTTCGATGGCGCCGAGCTGCTGCTGGGCGGGGTGATGGAGCATGTGGAAGAGGCCGGGGTTCATTCGGGCGACTCGGACTGTGTCACTCCGCCCCCAACCATCTCCGACGAGGCGCACAAAGAGATCCTGCGGGCCACTCGCGAGCTGGCAGTCGCCTTGGAGGTGCGTGGGCTGATCAACCTCCAGTTCGCGGTGAAGGCAGACGACGTTTATGTCCTCGAGGCCAACCCGAGAGGCAGCCGGACAGTTCCATTCATCAGCAAGGCCACCGGTGTCCCCTTGGCTCGGATCGCGGCCAGGGTGATGATGGGCTCGACCATCGAGGAATTGCGCCGGGAAGGGCTGGTGCCGGTCTCGACCGTGCGTCCGGCCTTTGTCGCTGTGAAGAACGCGGTCCTGCCCTGGGACCGATTCCCCGAAGAGGACTCCGTGTTGGGACCGGAGATGAGAGCCACCGGTGAGGTCATGGGCATAGGCTCCGATGTGGGTGTTGCTTTTGCCAAGGCGTTGCTCGCCGCCGGTCACATCCTGCCTATCCGGGGCAGGGTGTTTCTCTCCTTTGCCGATCGCGACAAGCCGATGGGCCTGGCCGTTGCCCAGGCATTCACCATGCTCGGTTTCGAGCTGGTCGCCACCCATGGGACGGCGAGATACCTACGACACCATGCCATCGACGCCGATCCGGTTCACAAGGTCGGGGAAGGGCCCCGAGACATCGGTCAGCGACTCGAAGACGGCGAGATCCAGCTGGTGATCAACACCCCACGCGGTGGGCGAGCTCGTTCCGATGGCCGCACCATTCGCATCGCGTCGCGGGTCCACTCCATCCCTTGTGTGACGACGATCCAGGGCGGTCTCGCCGTGGCACGCAGCCTGCGCGCCGGTCCGGGCGCAATCCAACGACCGAGGAGTCTCCAGGAATGGCACCAGACCGTCTGAGTGCCCGGCTCGGGGCGATCGAGCTGCGCTCGCCACTGATCGCAGCGTCGGGCACGGTGGGATCGGTCTGGGAGTGGGCCGACGTCGCCGATCTGGAGCCATACGGCGCTGCCGTCGCCAAGTCGGTGGCCCCGACGGAATGGTTGGGGCGCCGTGCACCAAGGGTCGCCCCGAGCGGTGTGGGCATGCTGAATGGGATCGGCATCCAGAATCCCGGGATCGAACGATGGTCGGAGATGATGGAGCCGCGCATCGCCGGGCTGGGTGCGCCGGTGTGGGGCTCGGCCGTAGGCGAGACACCGGACGAGTTCGCCCTCGTAGCCAAGGGGCTGGTAGCGACTGGCGTTCCGGTCGTGGAGGTGAATCTCTCCTGTCCCAACCTCGAAGACGGCCGCATGTTCTCGTTGGACCAAAAGCGCTCCCGGGAGGTCCTCGAAAGTGTGGTGTCGGCGGTTGCGGTTCCGGTAGGAGCCAAGCTCTCCCCGAACACGGACGACATAGTCTCCGTTGCTGCAGCCTGTATCGATGCCGGTGCAGCCTTTCTCACCTTGACCAATACGGCACTTGGCTTTGGTATCGATGTCGCAGCTCGCAGACCGCTGCTGAGCGGAGGGATTGGGGGCTACAGCGGCCCGGGGTTGAAACCGCTCGCCCTACGCTGCGTGTATGAGGTGGCACAGGCTCTGCCCGGTGCCCCGATCGTGGGTTGCGGGGGGATCATGAACGGGAGCGATGTGGTCGAGTATCTCCTGGCGGGAGCCTCCGCAGTCGGGCTGGGGACCGTGCACCTTGCCGAGCCTCGGGCAGGGAAGAGAATCCGAGGAGAGTTGATCAAGCAGATGGACCGTCTCGGTGTTGGGTCGGTCGGCGAGCTCGTCGCAGGGGTGGTCCCGTGGTGAACCGAGTGCTGGTCGCGCTCGATGTTCCCACGTCCGCCGAAGCGATGGTCTTGGCCGAGAAGCTCCAACCTCACGTTGAGGGCTTCAAGGTCGGGCTCGAGCTGCTGATGGGCGAAGGCCCAACGATCGTGTCGCAGGTGGCGGCTCTCGGCTCGCCGGTGTTCGTGGACGCCAAGCTGCACGACATCCCGAACACAGTGGGCCGTGCGGCCGAGCTCCTCGGCTCGGCAGGCGCCCGCTGGGTGACGGTGCACGCCTCCGGGGGCCGGGAGATGGTGCGAGTGGCGGCGGAGGCGCTCAACGAGGGCTCAGGGGGCACAGGTGGGGTCCTGGCCGTCACCGTTCTCACCTCCCTCGGCATCTACGAGTTGGCCGAAATGGGCATCGATCGACCCTTGGACGAGATGGTGACCTCCCTGGCGAGATCGGCCGCGGCCGGCGGCGCCGAGGGCGTGGTTTGCGCGGTCACCGAGGCGAGGTTGGTTCATGCCCTCGGTCTCGGGCTCACCGTGGTCACTCCCGGGATCAGGCCGGTCGGCTCCAGCGCGTCAGATCAGAAGCGGGTGTCCACTCCCGAAGCGGCGATCAGGGCCGGATCCGACCTTCTCGTCATTGGGCGTCCGATCACTTCGGCGCCGGACGTCGTGGCCGCGGCCATTGCCATCACTGAGGAGATCGAGGCGGCGGTTTCGGCCACGTAGCCCGGCCATCGGTAGCTATGGTCGGGTCTTCGAACCCGAGATGAGGACATGGCGCAACCACCCCAACTGAGCGACGAACAGAGAGCCGCAGCGCTGGCAAAGGCGGCCGAAGCCCGACGGGTTCGGGCTGAGGTCAAGGAGTTGCTCAAGACCGGCTCACTTCGGCTGTCCGAGCTCGTCGAGCAGGCGCAAGGAGACGACATTCTCGCCGGGCTCAAAGTGGAGAGGGTGATCGCATCGATGCCCGGGACGGGCAAGATAAAGGCCAAGCGAATGATGGAGGCGCTGGGCATCGCCGAGAACCGTCGCCTGCGAGGTCTGGGTGAGAAGCAGAGAGAGGCCCTCCTAGCCGAGTTCTCCTGAAGTGGCGGGTCGTCTCCTGGTCGTGTCCGGGCCTTCGGGGTCTGGTAAGTCGAGCATCGTCAGAGAGCTCCTCGACCGACTCGACCTCCAATTCTCGGTGTCCGTCACCACCCGCCTGCCCCGACCCGGCGAGCGCCATGGTGATCACTACAACTTCGTATCCCGTCGTGACTTCGAGGCGATGATCGAGAGCGGACAGCTGCTCGAGTGGGCGATCTACAACAACCGTTATTACGGGACTCCGGCCGACCCAATCGAATCCGCGGTGGCCGAGGGTCGCGACGTCCTGCTCGAGATCGAGATCCAGGGTGCCCGTCAGATCAGGGAGCATCGGCCTGATGCGATCATGTTCTTCGTGGCCCCGCCCTCCATGGACGAACTGGAGCGGCGGCTGCGGAGACGGGGTGACACCACCGAGGAGGACATCGAAGACCGGCTCGAAATCGCCGAATCGGAGATGGAGGAAGCGCCGACGCTATTCGACCATGTGGTGGTGAATGAAGACCTCGATCGAGCGATCGACGAGATCGTGGGGCTGATTACCGGCGCTTGATCGGGTACTCTGTCCTTCTTCCACCCCTAAAGGACGAAATGAAGATCGAAGACGTCATCGACCAGATCGGCAATCGTTTCGCGACGGTGGTCGTGGCAGCTCGCCGGGCCCGTCAGATCAACGGGTATTTCCACCAGCTCGGCGTCGGGTTTGGCGAGTTCGTGCCGCCACAGGTGCACTCCTTGTCCCGCAAACCACTGACCATCGCCATGGAAGAGATCGCCGAGGGCAAAGTCTCTGTCGACACCGTCGAGGCCTGATGCTCCAGGGACGACGCGTCCTTCTCTGCGTCACCGGCGGTGTGGCCGCATACAAGTCGGCGTACCTTGCCCGGCGTCTGGTCGAAGCCGGTGCCTCGGTTCGGGTCGAGATGACCGACTCCGCTCTGGAGTTCGTTGGGCCTCAGACCTTTGCCGCCATCACCGGTGAGCATCCGTTCACCTCTCTGTTCGCGGCCGACCTCGTCTCCCCACACACCGAGCTTGCTCGTTGGGCCGATCTGGTGATCGTTGCTCCCGCCACGGCGGCGACTATCGGCAGAGTCGCCAACGGGGTGTCGTCCGATCTGGTGAGTGCCACGCTTCTCGCCACCACGGCACCGGTCCTGATCGCCCCGGCGATGCACACCGAGATGTGGGAGCACCCCGCCACCCAACACAATCTCGAAGTGATGACCGGCTGGGGATATCAGGTGGTCGGGCCCAATGTCGGAGACCTGGCGGGCGGTGACACCGGCCCGGGCCGGGTTGCCGAGCCCGAGGAGATCGTGGATGTGGCGAACAGCATCCTGAGCGGGGAAGGTCAGGGCCGGAGGTTCCTGGTGACGGCCGGTGGCACCCGGGAACCGGTCGATCCGGTTCGGTTCCTCGGCAATCGCTCCTCGGGGAAGATGGGTCATGCCATCGCCGACGAGGCGGTCCGGCGCGGCTATGAGGTGACCCTGGTGACAACGGCAGATCTCCCGGTCCATCCCGCAGTGAAGATCGTGAAGGTGGAGACCGCCGACGAGATGCTTGCCGCGGTGTCGGACCTGCAGCCCGACATCGCCGTCATGGCTGCTGCAGTTGCCGACTTCAAGCCGACATCCAGCCTGGGAGAGAAGATCTCACGCACCGAGGGATTGGACTCGATCGAGCTCGAGGGAACCCCCGACATACTCGCTTCACTGGTCAAGAGAGAGCATCGCCCGTTCACGGTGGGTTTCGCCGCCGAAACCGGTGACGTCGGCCGGGCCATCGAGAAGGCGAAACGCAAGGATGTCGACTTGATGGTCTACAACGACGTGACCGAGCCGGGCTCCGGCTTCGGCACCGACACCAACCAGGTGGTCATCATCGACCGCCAGGGCAACACGGAAGAGCTGCCGTTGCTCTCCAAGAGCGAGGTGGCGAGAAGGCTATTGGAGCGCATCGGCTCGGGACTCGAGCAAGAGGGTTAATCTCGCTCCGGACAATGAGACAGTGGTACTTCACATCCGAGTCGGTGACCGAGGGTCACCCGGACAAGGTGGCAGACGCCATCTCGGACTCGGTCCTCGATGCCGCCCTGACCGTGGAAGCGGGAGCGCGCGTTGCCTGCGAAGTCTTCGTCACCACAAGGCTGGCCTTGGTTGGCGGGGAGATATCCGAGGGCGCCAAGCCAGATGTCGAGGGTATCGTCCGCGACACGGTTGCCCGGATCGGCTATAACGGATTCGATCCCGGCTTCTCGGCCGCCGATCTCGAGATCCAGGACAGGGTGCAGCTTCAGAGCGCCGACATCGCCGCAGGCGTAGACCGTGAGCTCGGCGCCGGTGACCAGGGATTGATGTTCGGCTTCGCCGTCGACGAGACCGACGAGTTGATGCCCCTTCCGATACAACTCGCCCACCGGATGGCAGAGCGTTTGTCCGAGGTGCGCCGGACGGGCAAGCTCGGATACCTGAGACCCGACGGCAAGACACAGGTGATGGTGCGCTACGAGGGGACCCGTCCGGTTGCGGTCGAGAAGGTCCTCATCTCCGCCCATCACGCCGAAGACAAAGACCAGGCCGAGATGCGACAGGAGATCTTTGACGCGGTGGTGGCCGAGGTGATCCCCGATGACATGCTCGAGCCTGGCATTGAGTTCATCTTCAACCCCTCGGGCCGGTTTGTCATCGGTGGGCCGGTGGCCGACACCGGTCTCACTGGGCGCAAGATCATCGTCGACACCTACGGTGGTTACGCCCGTCACGGTGGGGGAGCATTCTCCGGCAAGGACGCGACCAAGGTCGATAGATCCGCCGCATATGCCGCTCGTTGGGCTGCGAAGAACCTGGTCGCCGCCGGTGTGGCCCGCAAGATCGAGATTCAGCTCGCCTACGCCATCGGTCATCCCGAGCCTTTCTCGATCCATGTCGAGACGTTTGGCACAGAACAGGTCGCTCCGGAGAGGATCGAAGACATTGTGAAGAGCGTCTTCGACTTCCGTCCTGCATCCATCATTCGGCATCTCGAGCTGACAAGACCCGTGTTTGCCGCAACCGCGGCCTACGGGCACTTCGGTCGCCCCGAGTTTTCCTGGGAGGCCCTGGACATGGTCGAAGCGATCAAGGGCGCGGCCGGTCTCTGAGTCTGCGCACGGCCCGCGTCGTCCCGGCAGTGGCGACGTTCGCCGTCGACAACGGATTCTGGTATTCGATCCCGGACCATTTGCGGGACTCGACCCAGGTCGGCTCCATAGTGAGGATTCCCCTCTCCGGTAGGAAAACCCGAGGATTCGTGGTCGAGACCGGTGGCCATCGGGAAGGCAAACTCAAGGACATCGCTGCCCTCTCCAGCCAGGTCCCGGTCTTCGACATCGATCTGCTGAAGAGTCTGCGTTGGGCGGCAACCCATTACGTCGCCCCGGTGTCGGTGCTCCTGGAGAGGGCGTCTCCCCCCAATCTCCCCTCGCCGGTGACGCCGCCGACCACTGTGGTCTCGTCCACCAAGGTCGCCGGTCATCCGATCCACGACATTGCATTGTCGGTTGCCAGTGGCCGCAAGCGTCCCACCACCGCCCTGGTCGGGCGTTGGCAATCGCTGGAGTGGCTCGACTCGCTGTCCCCGGTTTTGGCGGGCGGGGGCTCGGTCCTGGTCGTCACCGGAACCGAAGCCGAGGCAGTGTCCATCGGCGAGGCGGCCGCCGCCCGGGATCTCCCCTCGACGGTGGTGGCCGGAGACGTCGCCCGGGACCTGACCAGCTCGTGGGCCGAGGTTCAGAATCCGGGCCGGCTCATCGTGGGCACCCCCCGGGTCGCCGCCTGGCGCATCGCCGGGTTGGCCCTGTGCGTGGTGCTCGAGGAGGGACGCCGGGTGATGAAGGACCGCCAGACACCCACGATCCATGTCCGTGATCTGATGGCCACCAGGTCGAGGATCGAAGGGTTCTCCCTCGTCTTCTTTGGGCCCACCCCTTCCCTGGAGGTACTCGCAGCAGGACCGGAAGTGGTTCGCATCGGAAAACGCGCCTGGCCCTTCGTGGAGGTGGTCGATCGCCGAGAGGACATGCCCGGATCGGGTTTTCTGGCCGAGCACACCGTGTCGGCGATCCGGGCAATGGGCGGCGAAGGTCGACGCTGTTTCGTGTTCACCCATCGACGGTCGTCTGACTCGTCGATGCGGTGCGAGCAATGCCGAAGAGTGAGGGTATGCGCCGGATGTGGCTCCCGGGTGGGGCGGGAGCCAGGGTGTCGCCGTTGTGGCCGGGTCGCGGGCCCATGCGAGGGTTGTGGGGGCAACGTCTTCGAGGAGATGGCGTCGGAACCAGAGCGGCTCGTGGCGGAGGTCAACCGACGCATCGGGCGGGACAGCGCCGGGCTTCACCCAACCGATCGACCGGTTGCGGTCGGCACCGAGCGTGACCTGGCCACGTTGCAGCCCATGGCGCTGGTGGTGGCGGTGGACGTCGACGGGCTGATGCTTGGCCACAACTATCGAACCTCAGAAGAGGCCCTTCGCATACTGGCCAGGCTGGCCAACGCGGTCGAACCGGGGCACGGAAGGAGGATGATCGCCCAGACCTCCCTGCCCGACGCCCCGTTGGTTGCCGCCCTGCGTCGGGGAGACCCGATGCCGTATTTGGAAGGTCTTCTCGGGGAGCGAGCGCGTCTCGGGTTCCCACCCGCCTCGGAGATGCTCGCAGTGGAGATCCGAGGCGAGGTCGACCCGGCTCTCTTCGACCGGCAGCTCAGAGGGCTCGGTGCTGTGAGCACCCTCGGCCCGGCGTCGGGCCGGCAGGGGTGGAGATGGCTGGTTCAGGGCTCATTGGGAGCCTTCAAGCTGGCGCTGCGCGGGGTGGTGCAGGGGTGGCGTGAGTCGGGAGCCACCGTACGTCTCGATGCCGACCCGATCGATCTGTGACGTTTCGTCGGGTGGAGAGAGTCTTTAAGCTCAGAATCTCGTCCAACCAGAAAGCCGATGGCCATCTACCCGATCCGCACCTTTGGTGACCCGGTTCTCCGCCTGGAGACCAAGACCGTGACCTTCATCGACGACGTCGTGCGCACCCTGGTCCAGGACATGATCGAGACCATGTACGAGGCGCCCGGAGTGGGTCTGGCGGCCAATCAGATCGGGATCACCCGCAAGATCGCGGTTTTCGATGCTCAGGATGAGCTCGGGCCGAGGGTGATGATCAATCCCGAAGTCGTGGAGGTGAGCGGCGAGTGGGAGTACGAGGAGGGTTGTTTGTCGGTGCCCGGTCACTGGTGGGAGATAAAGCGACCTGGATTTGCCCGCGTCAAGGCGCTCGACCTGGATGGGAACGAGGTCGAATACGCGGGCGACGGGTTGATGGGCCGGGTTCTCCAGCACGAGGTCGACCATCTCAACAAGAAGCTTCTGATCGACCGGCTCGACAAGTCCGTGCGCAAGAAGGCCCTGCGGGATCTGCGGGATGAGGCGCTGGGGTTGGCGACCCTCGAATGAGCCGGATCGCGTTCCTGGGCACTCCGGGAGCGGCAGTACCCACCCTCCATGCCCTCGTCGACGGTCACGATGTGGCGGTGGTGATCACGCAACCGGATCGGCCCGTGGGTCGTTCCAAGCGGCCGGTCGGATCACCGGTCAAGGAGGAGGCGCAGCGGCTCGGGCTGACCGTGCGGCAACCGACAAACAACGCGGAGATGGTTCAGGCACTCGAGTCGGTGGTCGGCCTCGACCTGGCTGTCGTGGTCGCCTATGGCCGCTTGCTGACCACTGAAGCACTCTTGGTGCCCGCACACGGCATGCTCAACGTCCACTTCTCCCTTCTCCCCAGGTGGAGGGGAGCTGCCCCCGTGGCCAGAGCGCTGTGGGCCGGTGATCCGATGACCGGGGTGACCATCATCGTTCTCGACGAAGGGCTGGACACCGGACCGGTGTTGACCGCCCAGGCCATCGATATCGAACCGGAGGAGACGAACGGCGAACTGACCGCCCGGCTGGCCGATA
>DASWKK010000106.1:0-11319 GCA_036396655.1 Acidimicrobiia bacterium | reverse complement strand
AGGGGGGAGGGGGGCGCCGCAACCACCGTTTCTCCCCATGTGGGGGTAGTACCTCCTCCCACCTGGAGACGTCCAGACTGGGGAACATCGGGGAGGACACGGTCCCTTCTTACTACGTCCTTGTCGACCCATGTGCCCCCGGACGGTGGCACTTCTACCCTGGCCCGATGCGCGTCAACGTAGTCACCATGTTCCCCGACTATTTCGAGGGACCGCTCGCCGTCTCCATCGTGGCGCGCGGGATCGAGGCCGGGGCCCTGGAGGTGAATCTGATCGACCTTCGTGACCATGGCATCGGAAGCCACCGTCAGTTGGACGATGCACCATTCGGCGGGGGCCCGGGCATGGTGATGATGGTCGAGCCGCTCGCCTCCGCCCTCGAGCCGCTCGCCGGGACTCGTCGGGTGCTGTTCACCCCGGTTGGCGCCGCCCTCACCCAGGACACCCTGGACCGTTGGGCCGATCTCCCCGAGATCACCTTTGTCTGCGGGCGCTTCGAAGGTGTCGACCAGCGGGTGGTCGACCACTTCATCGACGAAGAGGTCTCCGTCGGGGATTTCGTCCTCGCTGGCGGCGACGTGGCGGCAGCCCTCTGCATCGAGGGGATGGCCCGTCTCCTCCCAGGCGTGGTGGGCAATCCGCGATCGACCGAGAGCGAGTCGTTTCGCGACGGTCTGCTCGAGGAGCCGGTGTACACCAGGCCGGCCGACTTCAGGGGATGGGAGGTGCCCGAGATCCTGCTTTCGGGCAACCATGGCCTCATCGAGAAGTGGAGACTGGAGCAGCGTTTGCGGCGCACCAGGGAGCGACGGCCGGATCTGATCCGAGATGGCGAGAATCCCGAGACCTGATACAATTTCGCCTGGCCCGGGAACCAAGGCTTCTCCCGACCCGCTCTAGGAGTCCTCCATGAACGATCTTCACCTTGTTGAAAGCGCGCACGTGCGCGATGACATTCCCGAGTTTCGGTCTGGAGACACGGTCAAGGTCCATGTCCGTGTGGTCGAGGGTGGCCGTGAGCGCGTCCAGATATTCGAGGGCCTCGTGATCGCTCGCAACGGCGCCGGGGCCCGTGCCTCGTTCACGGTCCGCAAGATGAGTTTCGGTGTCGGCGTGGAACGGGTGTTTCCCCTCCACGCTCCGATCATCTCCAAAATCGAGGTGATCAGACGCGGAGACGTGCGTCGCTCCAAGCTGTACTACCTTCGTGACCGGGTCGGGAAGTCGGCTCGCATCAAGGAGTTGCGCGACTGACCTCTCCGATTCAGGACTCCGTGGACGAGCAAGAACAGGTTCCTGAGACACCTGAAGAGCCACGACGCTCGTTCATCGCCGAGCTTCCTGGTCTGCTCCTGACCGCCCTCGTCATCGCGGTGGTGATCAAGACCTTTCTCATCCAACCCTTCTGGATCCCATCAGAGTCGATGTTGCCGGCGATCGAGGTCAACGACCGGGTGATGGTCAACAAGCTGGCCTACAAATGGGGCGAGCCGCAAAGAGGCGATGTAGTCGTCTTCCGAGATCCGCGTGAAGAGGACCTCGAGGAGTCGATCCCCGAGGCTGTCATCCGTTCGGTTCTCGAGGCTGTTGGAATCCGGACCCGGGGACGTGACGACCTGATCAAACGCGTCATTGGCCTGCCCGGAGACACGATCGAGGTCAAGGACAACCACGTGGTGGTCAACGGGACACCCCTCGAAGAGGAGTATCTGGAGGATGTCTTCATGCCCGACGAGCCGGCGATCACTCTCGGCGACGAAGAGGTCTTCGTGATGGGCGACAACCGAAACGCCTCTTTCGACAGCCGCCGATTCGGGCCCATCCCCTTGGAGGACCTGGTCGGTCAGGCTTTCGTCACCATATGGCCTCTCTCGCGCTTCGGCGGATTCTGAGAAATGTCCCAGCGTTTTGTTAAGTATTAACCAACGAGGCGTGCATAAGATCGCTTGGCGTCACGTCTGAAGAGGAGAAGATGGAAGAGGACCTGGAACGGTACGAATCCGAGGTTGAGCTCAAGATCTACAAGGAGTACCACGACGTCCTCCCCATGTTTCGGTACGTGGTTGAGACGGAGCGAAGGTTCTACCTGGCCAACGATGTGAACCTCGAGGTACGAGAGGCAAACGGTTCGGTCTTCTTCGAAGTAGAGATGAAAGACGCATGGGTTTGGGACATGTTCCGACCGGCTCGGTTCCTCGAGCACGTGAAGGTGCTGACGTTTCGCGACGTCAACGTAGAAGAGCTGGAGCAGCGCGAGATCTCGATCTGAGCGATCGGGCCCGGATCGGGAGAGCTGGCGAGCGCATCGCAGCCCGTTTCCTGACGGATCATGGGATGGCCGTGGTGGCGGCCAACGTCGAGGTAGGTCGTGGTGAGCTCGATCTTCTCGCGGTCGACGGGATGACCAGAGTCGCCATCGAGGTGCGAACCACAACAGGCGAGGGCGATCCCATCGATGCCGTCGACCCCCTCAAGCGACGCCAGGTGGCAAAGCTCGCAGCCCGGATCGGCGCCGGCAGAGTCGACTTCGTCGGAGTCGGGATCGGCTCGGATGGGGCCGTGGTCCATTGGGTTCCGGGTTGTGATTGACTCAGAAGACCATGTCTCCATACCGTTCTAGAACATGAATCTGGGCGACCCGGCGATCAGAGTCGAGGGCTTGGTCAAGCATTACCGACGCACCGTCGCCCTCGACGGACTCGACTTCCAGGTGCCATCGGGGGCGATCACCGGGTTCCTCGGCCCCAACGGCGCCGGCAAGACCACCACATTCCGTTCCCTGCTCGGGCTCACCCGACCCGACTCGGGCCGAATCCAAGTCCTCGACCACGAGATACCCCGCGGCCTGAACCTGGTCACCAAGAAGGTCGGTGCCATCATCGAGGAACCGGGGCTGATTCGGGCGCTGAGCGGCACGGTCAATCTTCAGGTGGCGGCGGACCAGCTCGGCTTTGGCCACGAACGCATCAAGGAGCTGCTCGAGTTCGTCGAGCTCGAGGACGACGCGACCAGGAAGGTCGGCGAGTACTCGAAGGGGATGCGCCAACGGCTTGCCCTGGCGGCAGCTTTGATCGGCGACCCCGACCTCCTACTGCTCGATGAGCCCCTGGACGGTCTCGACCCTGCCGGGCAGCGAGCTTTCCGGGCGCGGCTGCGAGATATCGCCGACGAAGGCCAGACAGTCGTGGTCTCCAGTCACGACCTGGCCGACATCGAGGCTCTCGCCGACTACGTCGTGGTGATCGACCGGGGCAAGCTGGTCACTCAGGGACCTCTGGAGGAGATGTTGGCTGGCGCCGCCACCAGAGTCGTGGTGGCCGACCCTGGCGCGGCGCGAGCCACGCTCGCCGCGGCGGGAATGGAGGTGCGCGACGACGGGGAGACCCTGGTCGTCGAGGAGGTCGATGGGAGTCGGATCGTCAAGGTCCTGGCCGGGGCGGGCATCTATCCCAGCGAAGTGAGCCCGGCACGCTCCACCCTGGAGTCGGTGTTCCTCGGTATCACAGGGGAGTCGGGGGCTTGAGCCTGCTTCACGCCGAGTACCTGAAGCTGAGCCGACGCCGGCTCTACCTCGTCATGGTCCTCATCCTCGCTGCCCTGGTGGGCTTGCTGGCGATGGCCTTCCTCGTCTTCCCCCAGGTCGCTCCGGAGGCGGCAGCCGAGGGCGGACTTCCCATCATCGACAAACCCGCGGCCTATCTCTTCGGAGCCCAGCAGGTGGCCGGTCAGACCTGGTTCCCCCTGATCCTCGCCGTTGTGATGCTGGGTAGTGAGTTCGGAAGCACGGTTTGGGCCACGGCCCTGAGCCGTGACTCGCGTCGCATTCCGCAGATCACCGCCCGCTTCGTCGTCCTTGCCGTGGCTGCCTGGCTGGCGGTCACCCTTGGCATCGCCGGTTGGGCAGCGATCACCGCCATCGCCGCCTCAGGTGAAGGTGGCCTCACCGTCACCGACTGGTTGGGACTGGTGTGGAAGGTGGGCTTGATCGAACTCGCCTGGACCGCGATCGGGCTGGGCGCAGTGGCAATGCTCCGCTCGGTGGGGCCTGCGATTGGGGCCGCCTTGGCCTTCTACTTCGTCGACTCGCTGGTCATCCTGTGGCGCCCGTACCAGAACATTTCGCTCTCCGCGGCGACAACGGCGATGTTCCAGGTGGAGATCCCCGGTGAGTTCGGCGAGATCTTCGGGGGATCGTCGCTGGCGCTGTGGCACGCCGTGATCATCATGCTCGCCTGGACCGCCCTCGGTTTCTTCCTGACATGGTGGGGGCTTCACCGCCGCGACGCGTGAGCGGCCCCGAACCGGCGACGCATCTCCTTGTGCCAGCAACCCTGATGCCAGTGGCGACGCAGGTCAGGCTCATCGTCGGGCACCACGACCAGGTGAAAGGTCCCGGGTGGGATGCTCAGTTGACACCCGGGACAGATGTACTCCTTACGCGCCGCATACGGCTGAACCGGGGTGACGGTCACCCCGAGAAGATCGCCCATGCCAGGACTGCGAGGATCGCCACCAGAGCCAGGGCCATCGCGACGATGTCGGCGATGCTTCTCTCGTGATCACGGAACGGGTTGAAGCCCATCGCAGCCACGGTAACCCTGGTCGACCGCGTCTACCGTCATCGAGGTGACCTGGCTGATCACCGAGGATCGGGGTCGGATCCGCCGGCTGACCGTCGACCGACCTGAACGCAAGAACGCCATCCCGTTCGACGGCTGGGCTGCGCTGACCGATGCGTTCGATGCGTTCGAGGCATCAGAGCAGCGGGTCTTGGTTGTCACCGGAGCGGGTGGTGAGTTCTGTGCCGGGGCGGATCTCGACCCGTCGCGGATCGACAGCATGCAGTCGGTGGAGGATCGTCACGCCCGGATGAAGATCGTTGGCGCTGCCGCCCTGGCCCTTCATCGTCTCACCAAACCGACCATCGCCGCGGTCGACGGCGTGGCGGTGGGCGCTGGTCTCAATCTCGCCCTGGGCTGTGACGTTGTGATTGCGACCGACCGCGCCCGATTCTCCGAGATCTTCGTCAGACGCGGGCTGACGGTCGACTTCGGCGGGTCATGGCTGTTGCCCCGCATCGTCGGTCTGCAACGAGCGAAAGAGATCGCATTGTCGGGTCGGATCGTCCCCGCCGACGAAGCGCTGCGCATCGGGTTGATCACCGAGGTCGTCACCGCCGACACCCTCGAGTCGCGCGTCACCGAGATCGCCGACGGGTTCCTGGCTGGCGCCCCGGTGGCTCAGATGTTCGCCAAGCAGACTCTCAACGCTGCCTTCCAGGTGGGTCTTGCCGACGCGCTCGCCTGGGAAGGCGAGGCCCAGTCGATAGCCCTGGGCACCGAGGACGCCACCGAAGGACTGATGGCTTTCCTGGAGAAACGTGACCCGGAGTGGAAAGGCCGATAGCCCGGCTCGCTCACCCCTCGCCGATGTCCTCGTTCCACAGCTCGGGCCGGGCCTGGATGAAACCGGTCATCATGTCGAAACAACGCTGATCGTCCACCACGACGACCTCGACGCCGCTCTGAAGAAGAAGGTCTTCGGGGCCCTGGAATGTCCGGTTCTCACCGATCACAACCGTGGGGATCCCATAGAGCAGGATGGCGCCGGTGCACATGTGACAGGGGGAGAGGGTGGTGTAGAGAAGCGAGCGCCGGTACTCGGCGGCGATCAGACGACCAGCGTTTTCCAGCGCGTCCATCTCGCCATGGAGGATGGCACTTGCCTTCTGAACCCGACGGTTGTGCCCGCGTCCCACGATCTGGTCATCGAGGACCAGAATCGAGCCAATCGGAATCCCACCTTCGGCGAGGCCCAATCCGGCCTCATCGACGGCGGCTTCGAGAAAAGGGTCGGGCACGAGGCCGATGCTAGGGCGCGGGCAGGCGGCGTCGGGCCGAGAATGCGTCCAGCACCTCGGTGGCTGCAGGCTCGTCGCGAACCAGATAGGAGACGCCACCTTCTTCGAGACCGCTGACCGGAAGGGTGACGGAGTCGGTCTCACCTGCAGAGCGCATGGACCACCCGGTGCCGGCGAGGGTGATCAGATTGAGATCGGAATCGGCAGTCAGATGAGAGCCCACCGCCCCCAACACCCAAGGGCTGCGGACCAGACCCGAGACCGATGACGCCTCGCTCATGATCTCGGTGAGCACTTCCCGCTGGCGGGCGGCCCGTGCGATGTCGCCGCCCCCTTGAGCGACCCAACTTCCGTCTTTCAACTCTTCGTAGCTGCGGGAACGGGCGTAGGCGAGGGCGGTGGCGCCGTCCACGGTCTGTGTCCCGGCCTCCACGGCGAGCCCGGACTTGCCGTCGCGTGCCGGGTAGGGGAAGTCGAGCTCGATCCCGCCCAGGGCGTCCACGATCCCGGCGAAGCCACCGAACTCGACCTCCAGATAGTGGTTGGCCCGAATGCCCGTCGCATCGGCCACCGCATCCACCAGAAGGTTGGGCCCCCCAAAAGCGTACGCAGCGTTGATCTTGTTGGTGCCGTGATCGGCCAGGTCGACTTTGAGGTCGCGTGGTATGGAGAGCAGCTGGCGACGTCCCTCGGCGACCTGGGCAAGGATGATCACGTCGGCCCGTTCTCCCGCAAAGTCCCCGAACTTGCCCCCGAGGTCGTCGGGCAGGTTTTCCCGACTGTCACTGCCGACTATGAGGTAGACGCCGTTTCCGTCGGCGAGAGCCGTCAGGTCACCGGCATCGCCCATCTGGAAGTCGGCGAGCACGGCCAATCCGAGAAGTGCGGCCGCCCCCAACAGCAACAGCAGCAGGATCCGGATGAACCAACGTTGTCCGCGGGTGTAGCGACTCCGCTTACGCCGACCGGTCGGCTGTGGAGTATGGGTTGGTGGTGGGGTGTCGTAGCTCATCGCAATCGACTCGAAGTGAGGGGGTCAGTGCACGGTAGCCCTCGCTTTTTGGTTAGTTCCGATTCCGGGTGGCCGTCACACCCCTGGAAACCGGTGTGACCGCTCCGTACTTTCACCACCATGTATGCAGCGGCGACGTCGGTGGCACTCGTCGGGGGAGAGGCGCGACCGGTCCGCGTCGAGGCCCATGTCGGGCGACAGCAGGAAGCCTTCAAACTGTCGGGTCTGCCCGACACCGCGGTCCGCGAGGCCAAGGATCGGGTTCGGGCCGCGGTCGCCTCGGCGGGGATCCGTTTTCCGAACCGGACGGTAACGGTGAATCTCGCTCCGGCCGACCTGCCAAAGGGCGGTACCGACTACGACCTTCCGATTGCTCTCGGGGTCCTCGCCGCGTGTCGGGAGATCCCCGATCTGAAAGAGGCGGTCGTGGTTGGAGAGCTGGCACTCGATGGCGGGGTGCGGGCCGGGTCCAACGCCCTCGGCGCCGGTGTGCTGAGCGCCCGGGGACAGGTTCCCTGCCTGGTGGCCTCAGCGGTGGCCGGAGAGGCGGCCTCGATTCCGGGAGCGAGGGTGTTCGGCGTTGCCAGTCTGGCCGAGGCCGTGGAGATGTTCAGAGACGGTCTCGAACTGCGAGAGCCTGCTTTGCCAGGGGAGCCGCCGCCGGCTGAGCGAGGCCCCGACCTCGCCGATATCCGAGGCCAGGCAATGGCGAGGCGTGCGCTGGAGGTGGCGGCGGCCGGTGGACATCATCTCTTGTTGCATGGCCCTCCCGGATCCGGAAAGACCATGCTCGCCCGACGGATGATCGGGATCCTGCCCCGTCTCACGGTGAGTGAGGCGGTCGAGAGCGCGATGTTGTGGGCTGCTGCCGCGCGTCGCCGCGGTCTCGATCGACAGCCGCCGTTCCGGGCTCCCCATCACACCGCGTCCAAAGCGGCGCTGGTCGGAGGTGGGAGCGGCAATCCGGTACCGGGCGAGGTCTCGCTGGCTCACCGTGGGGTGCTCTTCCTCGACGAGCTGGCTGAGTTCCCGAGAAGTCATCTCGACACCCTCCGCCAGCCTCTCGAAGAGGGCATCGTGTCGGTGGCACGACGGGGCACGGCAGTCGATTTCCCGGCTTCATTCCAGCTCCTGGCGGCCACCAATCCGTGCCCTTGCGGTTTCCACGGGGACCGGAGGCGTCCTTGCGACTGCCGACCGGCCCTGCGAGGGCGATATCGGGCGCGGGTATCGGGGCCGTTGCTCGACAGGTTCGACTTGATCGTCCGTGTGGGTCGGGTCGAAGAGGGCGAGTATTCGGGCCCGGAGGGAGAGCCAAGCGCGAAGGTGGCCGAGCGGGTCGAGATAGCCCGGTCAGCACAACTGGAGCGAGGCGTGAGCAACCGGGAACTGGCGATCCGGACGGCGGTGACCCGCGAGTCGACCGAGGCAACGGCGATCGTCGCGGCGGCGCTCGGCAGCGCTCTCCTGACCGCGCGGGGGGCCGACCGGGTACGACGGGTGGCGCGAACCATCGCCGACCTCGAAGGTGTCGAGCGGGTAGAGGAGTCACACATGGCCGAGGCGATCGGACTTCGCGGCGAGTGGCGTGATGACTGATCACAAACTGGTGTTGCCGGAGCACCCGAGCTATCCCGAAGGCCTGGGGGATCTGGAGAAGCCACCCGCCATATTTGTCCTGGGCGAGACCAGCACCGCGCCGGCCGTTGCTGTCGTCGGCACGCGCAAGTGCACCCGCTACGGATTGACGCTTGCCGAGGCTTTCGGGCGGGCATTGGCCGGGGCGGGGTGGACCACTGTCAGTGGTCTGGCTCGGGGCATCGATGCTGCCGCTCACCGCGGCACGTTGTCCGAGGGAGGCGAGGCGGTGGCGGTCCTCGGGTCAGGCATCGATGTGATCTACCCGTCTGAGAACGCCGACCTCTATCGGCGGATCGTCGCCGGTCGGGGAGCGATCATGTCTGAGTACCCGCCCGGCACCCCACCCGATCGCTGGCGGTTCCCAGCCCGCAATCGGCTGATTGCAGCCATCGCCTCGGCGGTGGTGGTGGTGGAGGCTGGGGAGACTGGTGGCGCCCTGATAACCGCGCGTCTCGCTGCCGAGATGGGGAGGCCGGTCTTTGCCGTCCCCGGCGATGTCGACCGGCCGGCTTCGATGGGGTGCAACCGGCTCATCCGCGATGGGGCTCACCCGGTCTTAGGGGTCGATGACTTGATCGCCGAGCTGAGCCTCGTGCTCGGGGCCCCCGCCCCGAGGCGGGGCTTTGGCGTCGATTTGCCACTCACCGGCCTCGCCATCGACCAACTCCCGGAGTTCTGGGGATGCACACCGACCCAGGCAATGGCCCGGCTGGCACGTATGGAGATCACAGGTGAGGCGCGGCGCTCGGGCGATGTGGTCGTCCCCGGATCGCGGTGAGATCCAGAGTTCTCACGTTCGAGACCTTCGTTTGACGATGTTCCCCGCCCACGGCCAGCAGTTTCAATAGCATCACGCGGGTGCGATTACCCGAACTGCCGGAGTGGGTTACGGCGTCGGTCGACGATTTTCTCGGTCGGGCGCGTGACCAGCGCGACCTCTCACCACACACGATCGACGCTTACCGGCGGGATCTGGCCCAGTTCTTCGCCTATTGCCATGAGGAAGGTCTGCGGTCGGTTGCCGATGTCGAACGTCAACACGCCCGTCGCTATCTTGCGTTTATGGCGGCCGCCGGCTACTCAAAGCGGTCGATGACCCGGAAGTCGTCGGCGGTGCGCTCGTTTTACAACGACGCGGGCCGACGGGGATCGACAACGGCCAACCCCTTCGAGGGAGTCTCCCGGCCCCGGCTCGACCGACCTCTTCCACACGCTCTTCCCACCCGGACCGTGGTCCATGCCATCGAGTCGATCGACCTGGGCACTCCGGAAGGGCTGCGGGACAGGGCACTGATCGACACCTTGTACGCGACCGGTCTCCGCATCGCCGAACTGGCTTCGCTCACCGTGGACGACATGGGCGGCGACATGGTCACCGTGGTCGGCAAGGGCCGCAAAACCCGACGGATTCCGATCGGGCGGCCCGCCCAGGAGTCGGTGCGCCGTTATCTGCAGGAAGGCAGGTCCCGGCTGGCTGGAACCGACGCCGGGAATGGGCTCTGGGTCGGAATGAAGGGTGGTCGGCTAGATTCAAGAGGGATCCGCCGAGTGGTCAGGAAAAGGGTCGCTACCTTTCCGCACGCACTTCGTCACAGTTTTGCCACCCATCTCCTGGAGGGTGGCGCAGACCTGCGAACCGTGCAGGATTTGCTTGGACATACCGACCTGGCGACCACCCAGATCTACACTGCCGTTACCCGCCAGCACTTGAGAGGGACATATGACCGAAGCCACCCGAGGGCCTGAGACCAATCAGGTCGACGCCCTATGGGAGCGCTTCAAGGCTTCGGCCGACGCCGATGCGCGCGAGCGCCTGATCCTGCACTACTCGCCGCTGGTCAAGTATGTGGCCGGGCGAGTCGGCGCCGGGCTGCCGCGCTCGGTGGACCACAACGACCTCGCCAGTTATGGGCTGTTCGGTCTCATCGACGCCATCGACAAGTTCGAGGTAGAGCGGGGGTTCAAGTTCGAGACCTATGCAATCAACCGGATCAAGGGTGCGATTCTCGACGAGCTTCGCGCTCTCGACTGGGTGCCGCGTTCGGTCCGATCCCGTGCCCGGCAGATCGAGACCGCGATCACCGAGCTGGAGCACTCGCTGCAGCGGGCGCCGACCGACGAGGAGATCGCAGAGGTGTTGGAGATGCCGGTCGGCGATCTGCAGGGAGCGCTCTCTGAGATCGGGCGCTCGGGAATCGCCGCCCTCGACGAGTTCGTCGGCTCCGATTCATCGACCTCGGTGGGAGACATGCTTGCCGATCCGGCCGGTATCTCCCCCGAGACGGTGTTTCAGGCGGAGGAGACCCGTCACGGTTTGGTCGATGCGATAAACCGTCTGCCCCAGCGTGAGCGGCTGGTGGTGACCCTCTATTACTACGAGGGCATGACTCTGGCCGAGATCGGCGATGTGCTCGGTGTCACCGAGTCAAGGGTCTGCCAGATCCATGCCAAGACGATGATGTCGTTGCGCAACCGGCTCGGCGAGCCCTCCTGGGGCTGACACAGAGCAGTCGACCGATCCGATAGCAGCCCGCTCCGAGAGCAGAGGGAACTGCGATTACCCAAGCAACCCGGCTGACCGTACAATCCCGGTCATCAAACACGTCTGTTGACCCTCGCTGGTCGGGCATATCCCGAAAGAGGGCACTCGCTGAGTCGAGTGGGTTTCTTCCGGCAGACGGAGGCACAAACCAGAAAGGAACAGTTGTGGCTGCAGTCACAATGAAGCAACTCTTGGAGGCTGGGGTCCACTTCGGGCATCAGACCCGTCGCTGGAATCCCAAGATGCGTCCCTATATCTACGGGG
>DASWKK010000105.1:0-11821 GCA_036396655.1 Acidimicrobiia bacterium | reverse complement strand
GGCATCGGGACCGAAATCGAGGTCAAGGAGGAGAACCGCCCGGGGGTGGAGCTCTACGACGTGGGGGAAGAGGCCTATCTGGTGTGGAGCCCTGAGGCCGCCAACCTGGTGCTGAGCTGATGACGGCACCCCCGGTTGCTGCCGAACCGGAGACGCCTGCGCCGGTCACCCCCGAGCTCGAGCAGGCCGCGATCAAGGCCGAGTCACGCCGGGGTCTGCTCATCTCCCTCCCCGCCTACATCTACCTGGTGCTCCTGTTCGTGGTGCCTCTGGTCCTGGTCTTCGTCTATTCGTTCGCCACCAGGGATTCAACAGGCCTCACCGTCCTCGAAGACTGGAACCTCGAGTCGTACAAACGGCTCTTCACCGAGATCGTCTTCGAGATCTTCGCCAGGTCGTTGGTGCTTGCCGTGGTCACGACGGTGATCTGTCTTCTGTTCTCCTACCCCTTCGCCTACTACATCGCCACCAGGTCCCCCCGCGTCCGCAATCTCCTGCTCATTTTCGTGATGATCCCGTTCTGGTCGAACTTCCTGGTCAGGACCTATGCATGGCGGGTGATCCTCGGCTCGGAGGGGCCGATCTCCCAGATCAGCCTGGCTTTGGGCGGTGAGCCGATTCGCCTCTTGTTCACCACGACCGCAGTGCTGATCGGGCTGGTCTACGGATTCTTGCCCTTCATGGTGTTGCCGCTCTACGCGGCCTTGGAGCGTATGGACTGGCGGCTTGTCGAAGCGGCACGGGATCTCTACGCGGATGGCTGGACCTCGTTCCGCAAGGTCACGCTGCCACTGTCGATGCCGGGTGTCGTAGCCGGTTCGATCCTGGTCTTCATTCCTTCGCTCGGCGCCTACGTCACCCCCGCCATCCTCGGCGGGGCGAAGACCACCCTCCTGGGTGACTACATCGTGAGCCAGTTTCTCGCTGCCCGGAACTGGCCATTCGGTTCGGCGCTGTCCTTCGCCGTGATGTTCGTGATGCTTCTGGCAACGATCTTCTACTTTCGGGCCGGGGCCAAGACACTGTGAGCGAAGGAACCGCCACCTCCCGGTCAACCGACCGGATCCTGGGCATCAACGCGTGGGTGGTGTTCTTGTTCTTGTACGCCCCGATCGTCCTCCTGATTGCGTTCTCCTTCAACGACAACAGCAACGTGTCGATCTGGACCGAACCCTCGTTCCGTTGGTACGGGGCGATGTTCCAGGACGCCAACGTGATGAACGCCCTGAGAAACTCGCTGATCGTGGCCTTCTTCTCCACGATCGTCTCCACGGTGATCGGCACCATGCTGGCCATCGCTCTCGAGCGTTATCGATTCCGGGGGAGAGGGGCACTCGACGGGATCGCCTACCTCCCGATCATCATCCCCGACGTGACCATGGCCGTCATGCTGCTGATCTTCTTCTTTCAAGTGTTCGGGATCCTCGATGACCTGGTGGGTGTTCAGCTGAGAAACGGGTTGGGGACCATCACCCTGTCTCACATCGCCTTCAGCATCTCCTTCGTGGCTGTCGTGGTCCGTGCCCGTCTCTCCCAGCTGGACAACTCACTGGAGGAGGCTGCCGCCGACCTCTACGCCAGTCGCTGGCAGGCATTCCGCAAAGTGACGTTGCCCCTCATCGCACCCGGCGTGGCCGGGGGCGCGCTGTTGGCGCTCACCTTGTCCCTCGATGACGTGGTGGTCACCCAGTTCGTTTCAGGAGCCGGCGCCACCACCCTTCCTGTCTACGTGTTTGGCCTGGTGCGGCGGGGGGTGACGCCGCTGATCAACGCGGTGAGCACCCTGATGCTGGTCGCCTCGATGGTCCTGGTCGGTATCTCGCTCGGCCTGCAGCGGGGCGCCGGGACCCGGGCGGAGAAGCCAAATGACGCAGACACCGCGCTCGATGAGGCCGCTGTCGACTGAAGCGGTCGGAGTGTCCGGTGGGCGTTCCTCTCCTGGGTCGATAAGGTACCGAGACGAAACGCTGCAAATCGATTATTCCCGGGAGGATTCACGAGATGCAAAGGTTGGCAAGGCTCATTGCGCTGTTGACAGTGCTCGCTCTGGTCATGACGGCATGTGGTGGCGACGACGCCGGCGATGGGAACGAAGGCACCACCACCGACGGGACGGAGGCACCTGATGGAGCTCCCGGGTCTGAATGTGCCCTCGATCAGGTCGACGGTGACCTCAACTTCTACAACTGGTCCGAGTACATGGATCCCGAGTTGATCACCACCTTCGAGGAGCAATACGAAGTCGACATCGTGGAGGACTTCTACGAGTCGAACGAGGCGCTTCTGGCCCAGATGCAGGCGGGGGCCGTGTACGACGTGATCGTCCCTTCGGACTACATGGTGGGGATCATGATCCAGAACGGTCTGCTGGCGCCGATGAACACCGAAGCTGTTCCCAATCTGGCCAACCTCTCGGCGCGGTTCACCGAATTGCCCTATGACCCGGGCAACCAGTTCTCGGCCGCCTACCAATACGGGACCACAGGTCTCGGGGTCAACCTCGAGGTCGTGGGCGCCGACTTCGAACCGAGCTGGGCGCTGCTGTTCGACCCCGAACTGACCACCGGTTTCCCCGGTGGGGTGTCGGTCCTCAACGACCCGAGGGAGACCATGGGTGCGGCCCTCAAGTACCTCGGGTACTCATTGAATGACACCGACCTGACTCATCTCCAGGAAGCGTCCGACCTGATCGCCGCGGCACAGGAGGGGATCGCCACCTTCGACTCCGACCAGTATGACGAGGCGTTGGTCTCGGGTGAGGTCGCCGTCTCACACGGCTATTCGGGCAACATGATCGTGTCGATAGGAGAGGCAGAGAACCCGGACAACTTCGCCTATGTCCTTCCCGAGGAGGGTGCGACGCTGTGGATCGACAACATGGCGGTCCCGGCCAACGCCGAGCACCCCTGCACCGCGTTCACTTTCATCAACTACATTCTCGAAGCGGAGAACGGGGCAACCCTGACCAACTGGAACTACTACGGGAGCCCTAACGAGGCGTCGCTCGATCTCGTGGAGCTCGAGGTAGTGGAGTTCTATGCCCCGACGTTTGAGGCCGAGGATCTGGAGGTCATCCAGGACACCGGTGATTACGAGATCAACTTCACCGATTACCTGGCCCAGGCAAAGAGCTGAGCGAGGGAATGGCCGAACGAATGGGGCCCCCTTTCGGGGGCCCCATTCACTTAGTGTCCCGTCGCTGAAATACTGGCGGTGTCTCTCCGGCCCTCGACGCGCCTGGCTGCGTCCAAAATGCTCGACGCAGGCCCCGCCTGCGACTGCGCTTTTCTCCTTGCCAGATCACGCCGATGACTCGGAGACACCCTCGCCCTATTTCAGCGACAGACCACTAGGACTCGGCGGGGAGAGCGGGGTCGGGCTCGACGGGAGGGCGCCGCTTTTTCCACTGTCGGACTACCACATACAGGGCCAGGAGCGGCACACCGACGGTCAGGATCAGCATCGGCACGGTGAAGATGGCGAAGTGGATCCCCCACTCGGCCACGTCTTGCAGCCCGCTCACCAGACTCCTCAGCGCGTCCCGGGCCACTTCCAGCGGTCGCCAGGTGTCTTCCACGATTGGGACGACAGCCGGAGTCGGGCTCAAGCTGATCTCGAGGGTGGCCATCGACACCACGTCTTCGAGATAGTTGAGCTGTCCCTGGATCTGCTCGATCTGACCGCGGACATTTGAGATTTCAGTGAAGACCCGGAGCAGCTTGTCCGGGTCGGCTTCGGGTTGCTGTCTCACCTCGGCGAGCAGAGCCCGCAGCTCGACCTCGAGGGCAGTGAGGTTTGTCAGCCGGGCTTCGAGGTCGATGAACTGATCGGTCACGTCCTCTGCACCTTGTGACTCCGAGACGACTTCCTCGACGGAGGCTTTGATCGACGTCATGGTATGGGTGAGTTGAGATGCGGGGATGCGCAGAGTCATGACCACTGCCGGCTGATCCCCTTCATTGGCAACCGGATGAACCGTGGCATTCGAGATGAAACCTCCGGCGCTCTCGGTCAACTCGACGATCCGGTCGAACGCCTCTCTGGTGTTGTCTGCCTGAAGCTCCAAGCTCGCCTGACGTATCACCTTGCGGTCCTGGGACACCTCGAGGTTGACCCCGATCGTGCCGTCTCGGTCTTCGGCGCTCGCCTCCTCCGCAGCTGCCGCGGTGGTGTCCGGCGAAACGGCGAGGCCATCCCCAAGGTTGCCGCTCGCCGGTTCGGCGGAGTCGCCTTCTCCTCCTGAGTCGCCGCTGCCGCAGGCGGCCAACACCATCGCCAGGGCAAGAATCGCTGTGAGTCGTTTCATTTGGTGTCTCCTCGGTTACGCCCGGGTCACGGGCTTGCCGATTGGACGGGTGGAGCGAGGTTTTCGGTTCCCCAGGCCTCCGCCACCTGACCGGAGCGAGTCGAATGCGGACCTCCTCGGATCCCCGTTGGGAGGTGGGCCACACGCGTTAGCGTGGATGGCATGAACACCGGACCGCTGCGAGTTCTGGAGATATACGGCGACGCCACCGACTTCGGTCGGATTCACGGTGTCGAGTGCGCTCCACTGATCCGCGCTTACCTGGAGGAACGGCTGGGTCTGTCCGGTGAGGCGACCTGGTCGGGGCGACAGGCCAGGGCGGAGACGGTGCTCGATCTCGCCGAGGCGACATTGTCCCATCATCGGGATTACTCGACGTCTCTCTATGAGGAGATGCTGGCCCTCGCCGCGGGTGCCGGGATCACACCTGCGGAGGCGGTGGTGGTCGGGGGATTCACCGATTTGGTGGATGTGGTGAGAGCCCACGACGGTTGGGCACCGATTGAAGACGACTGCACCGCCGTCCTCGATCCCGCAAGCGGCATCCTCGCCCAGACCTGGGATATGCACGCCTCGGCGGGAGAATACGTGGTGATGCTCAAGCTGGACCCACTGGTGGGCCCTGCGGCGGTGGTGCAGACCACCGCGGGCTGTCTCGGCCAGATCGGGATGAACGAAGCCGGGATCGGGGTTGGGATCAACAATCTCACCTCGATCGGAAAGCCCGGGGTCACCTGGCCCTTTGTCGTCAGGAAGGTGCTGGAGCAGACGACTCTCGAGACGGCGATCGACTGTGTGATCGATGCCGACCTGGCCGGTGGGCACAACTACTTGTTGATAGGGCCTGACGGGTCTGGGGTGAACATCGAGGCCATGCCGGGATCGGTGAGAGTGGACCGAGTGACGGAGCGGCCCTTCGTCCATACCAACCATTGCATTGACCCCGCAACCAGGCTCGAGGAAGGGGATCGGTCTCCAGAGCATGTGGCCAGCAGCCAGACGCGTCTCGAGCGAGGTCACGACCTGGCCACGAACCTCGATGCTTTCTTCGCCGATTCCTCTATCGCTCGAAAGGCTGGCACTCCCCACGACGTGGCCACCTGCGGGGCAGTGGTGATGCGCACCAACCAACGACGACTGGACTCGGTATGGGGCTTGCCAGGAGAGACTCCCTGGGAGACATTCCAACTGTGAGCGAGGTGAGGATTGTCAACCTCGGGCCTGAGATGGCGGGCGAGCTTGAGCAGATCGAGCTCACCTGCTTTCCAATGGCCAACCCCGAGGACCTTCTCTCCAAAGAGGACATTCTTGCCTACGCCGCGGTGTTCCCGGAGGGGTATTTCGTAGCGATCGCCGACGGCCGGCCGGTGGGAATGGGGGCCGGCATCTATCTCGACTTCGACTTCGCTCACCCCCAGCACACCATCGCCGGGATCACCGGCGAGCATCAGTGCGGAAACCACGATCCGCAAGGGCAGTGGTACTACGGCACCGACATCACGGTCCTGCCCAGCTATCGAGGCCGCGGGATCGGGGGGATGCTCTACGAGAAGCGCAAGGATCTCGTGGTCCGGGATGAAAAGCGGGGGATCATCGCCGGGGGCTCGCTGCCGGGCTATTTCCACTACAAGGAATCGATGACGGTTCACGAATACGTGGACCGGGTGGTGGCCGGCGAGATGAGCGATCCGACCCTCACCTTCCAGATGTCACATGGCTTCGAGGTGCGGGGGCTGCTCGAGAACTACCTGGAGGACGAGGCAGACGACGGTTGGGCCGCCCTCATCGTGTGGAAGAACCCGGCCTACGCCGGACATTGATCAAAGCGTCGTCGCGCCATGGCCCCTAGCATCCGCGGGATGACCCAGGAACAGCAACCGGTCACCAGCGATCAACAGACGTGGCGGGTGCTCGCCCACGCCTCGGCCTTCATCCAGCTGGTCGGGGCGCCCAGCGTGGTAGGCCCGCTTGTCGTGTGGCTGATCAAACGTGACGACCCGGTGGTCGAGCCGCATGCCCGCGCTGCTCTCAACTTCCAGCTAACCCTTTTGATCTACTTCGTCGCCGGGTTCGCCCTCGCATTCCTGGCCGCGGTCACCGTGGTGGGCCTGGTGTTGACGATCTTGATCCTCGTCTTCCTGGGCATCCTGGTGCTGCTGGAGCTGATCTTCGCGTTGATGGCGACCATCGCCGCCTCCCGCGGCGAGCTCTACGCCTATCCGATGAGTCTCGAACTGATCAAAGGCTGATCCGGGCCGGCCGACCGAGACCGACCGAGACCGACCGAGCACCGCGACGTGCTCAAACCCCCATCTTTCGCTCGGCCATGCCGTTGAGGATCTCGAGTACGACACGATTGGCCAGATACACGGTCTGCTCACCAGGACCGTCGTAAGGCGGGGATACCTCGACCACATCGGCTCCGAGCACTTCCAGATCACGCGACAGCCGGCGGACGGTGTCCAGGATCTCACGCGAGTTGAGCCCTCCCGGTTCCGGCGTGCCGGTGCCTGGAGCGAGCCCGGGGTCTACCACGTCGATGTCGACGCTGATGAAAACACCCTTGGCCCCGCCCTCCAGGGAGTGGGAGACAGCTTCGTCCACCACGTCGTCGAGGCCTCTGTCGAGGATCTCATTCATCAGAAAGCTGCGCATCCTCTGCTCGCTCATCCACTGCATGACCTCCGGCTCTGGCCAATATCCGCGCAACCCGATCTGCACGAACCGGTGGCCGGGGATGGCACCGGACTCGATCAAGCGTCGCATCGGGGTCCCGTGACCATAAAGCGATCCGTTCTGAATAAACCCGGTGTCGGCATGTGCGTCGAAGTGGATCAGGGCGACCTCACCGAAGCCATGAACCCGAGCCACCCCCATCGCATCAGGCCAGGTGATTGTGTGGTCGCCTCCCAGGATGATGGGGACCTTTCCTGCACTCGATATTTGCTCGACGGTGTCGGCGATCCGGCCGATGGACTGCTCCAACTCCCCGGGGCGCACATAGATATCCCCGACGTCGACCACTCCCAGCACCTCGAAGGGGTCGATCCCGGTGGGCAGGTGGGGGCGGTAGCCATCCATCGCCCCATAGTCGGCATTGCGGATCGCCTGCGGCCCGAATCGGGCACCTGGGCGGTAAGTGGTGCCCCAATCGAAGGGGGCGCCGACGATGACGACGTCGCCTTCGCCGAGGTCGTCGATCCTGACCGCCGGCACTCCGAGAAAAGAGTTCCTGGAAGCGAATGAGATGTACTCGGCCGAGGCGAACGGGATCTCGCGTTTTCGCTTCTCGTAGGGCGTAGGCATCGACCCGTTACGCTAACTGCCGTTTCCCCAGGGTGAGACATGAGGCCTGAGCAAGTACAACGCACATACATCGTCTTGACCCTCCTTCAGACGCTGGCCGCCTCCTTGATATGGGGTGTCAACACGCTGTTCCTGCTCGATGCAGGGCTGAGTCTCACCGAAGCGTTCGTCGCCAACGCCGCCTTCACGGCAGGCATGGTGCTCTTCGAGGTGCCGACCGGAGTCATCGCCGACACTTTTGGCCGCCGCACCTCATTCATACTTGGCGCCGCCACCCTCCTGGTGACAACCGCCGCCTATCTGGGTCTGTGGTATGTCGAGGCCGGCATCGGGTGGTGGATCCTGGTTTCGGCGCTGATCGGGCTCGGTTTCACTTTCTTCTCCGGTGCGACCGAGGCGTGGCTGGTCGACGCCCTGGCCGCCACTGGGTATGAAGGGGGGATCGAGTCGGTGTTCGGCAAAGGGCAGGTGGTGATGGGGGTTGCCACCTTGCTCGGCACAATTGGAGGGGGGTTTCTCGGCCAGGTCAACCTAGGCCTGCCCTATGCGGCTCGATCCCTGCTCTTGGTAGCGGTGATCGTCGCGGCCTGGCTTTGGATGCATGACATCGGTTATGAGCCCGCCCGGGGGGTGGCCGCCGGAGAGCAGATTCAGGGGATCGTCCGGGCTTCGATCCGTCACGGGTTCGGCAACCCACCGGTGAGGATGTTCATCCTGGGCTCCCCGTTCGCAGCAGGAGTCGGGATCTGGGCGTTCTACGCCTTCCAGCCCTATCTCCTGGATCTGTTCGGGAACCCCGACGCCACCTACCTCGCCGGTATCGCGGCCGCGGTGTTCGCATCCGCACAGATCCTGGGGGGAGCCTCGGTCAACCTGATGAGAAGACTGTTTCAGACGAGGACCGGCATTATCACCACCGAAGTGGTGGTCGGAGCCGTGGCGTTGGTCGGCGTCGGTCTTGCCGACGCGCTCGAAGTTCCGATCGGGTTCTGGGTGGCGATCGCACTGCTGGCGATCACGGCGATGGTCTCCGCCCTCTCGTCCCCAATGCAACAGGCGTACATGAACAGCTGCATCCCGTCGGAGCAGAGAGCTACGGTGCTGTCCTTCGCCTCCCTGATGGGAAGCGCCGGCGGTGTGGTCGCCCAGCCGGCGTTGGGTCGGGTAGCCGACGTGTACTCCTTGGGGACCGGCTATGTCGTCGCCGGTGCCCTCTATGCGCTCAGGCTCCCCTTTGTGATTGCGGTGAGAAGGATGCGGCTGCCCGCAGACAAGGTATTGCAGCCGACCGCAACCAAGACCGATTGACTTTCTGGCATGATTGCCAATATGTCAGCCGACGACACCAACCAGCCGAATACCACCGGGCCGGCGATCGTACGCGGGATCATGATCGGTCTCCCGGTATCGCTGGTTGGACTCACCCTCGCCGTATGGGCGATCACCGATCTCGATGTGGTCGATTCGTTGGTGACCGCACTGCTCCCCGGAACCCTGCTCGGCGCCTTTGGTGGCGGTTTCGCCGGCATGGCCCGCACGATGACGGAATAGTCGGGGCGGGGCGTCAACCCCCCTCGCCGTCGGCGGTCCCCCCTTGGAAAGGGGGGACAACCCCTGCGGAGCGGGGGGACCGACGCCAGCGACCGTAGGGAGCGCGTCGAGGGGGGTAGGGCAACCCCCCTCCTTGTTGTCCCCCTGCGGAGCGGGGGGACCGTCCGGCCGGAGGCCGGACGAGGGGGGCCGTCGGTGGGGTGAACCCCTCGATCTCACTTCGTTCGATCGGTCCCTTCTGTTGTCCCCCTGCGGAGCGGTCGAGGGCGGTTTCACTCCTCTCTCAGCACGAAGACCACTGTCTGGAGATCGGTGAACTCGTCTATCCGTTGACGACCCCAGCCGGTGTCAGTGCCGGCAGCCCCCCCGAACGGCTGGAACGTCTCCCAGAAGTCGGTCGAGTCGTTGATGATCACAGTACCGGAGCGGATCCGGTCGGCATACCAGAAGGCCCTGGTCAGATCATTGGTGAACACTGCCGCCTGGAGACCGAGATGGGTCCGGTTGGCCACCGCCAAGGCGTCCTCATCGTCGCGCGCCGTCAGGATGGGCAGGATCGGGCCGAATGATTCTTCCTGGGACACCTCGGAATGCTCCGGCACCCGGTCGAGCATGGTGAAGTTGTAGTAGAGGTCGGTGGCGAATCCGGAGGCGCGATCTCCACCCATCAACAACTCCGCCCCCTTGTCGATGGCGTCGGCGATGTGACGATCCATCTTGGCCGCGGTGGGCTCGTTGTTGAGGGGGCCCATGTTGGTGGAGTCGTCGAAGGGGTCACCCAGCCGCACCACCTGCGCCGCTTTGAGTGCTTCCTCGACGAACTGGTCGTGGACCTCGTCCACCACGATCACACGCTCGGTGGCGACACAGACCTGGCCGGCGTTGTAGTAAGCGCCATACACCGCCGCCTCGGCAGCCTTTGCCACGTCCGCATCGACGGTGACCACGGTGGGCCCGTTGCCAGACATCTCCATGATCGATCGCTTGAGGCCCATGGCGGCCACGATCTTCCTGCCGGTGGCCGACGACCCGGTGAATCCGACCGCATCGACTCCGTCGTGGGTGACGAGTTGGGTGCCGATGTCGCCGGCGCCCGGGATCACCGAGATAGCGCCCTTGGGTACGCCGGCCTCTTCGAAGACCTTGGCCATCTCCAGGATCGCCCACGAGGTGAACTCGGGCGGCTTGACGATCAGCGCATTGCCCGTGGCGAGACCGGGTCCCACGTACTCCATCGGGATCATCACCGGGAAGTTCCATGGTGTGATCGCCACCCACACTCCCACCGGGCGGCGCACGGTGAACATGCGGCGGTGCCGGGATGTGGTCGGGATCAGGTCGCCGGTGAGTCGCTTGACGTCCTCGGCCGCGATCTGGAAGTAGTCGCCCGACTCGGCAATGTCGTCTTTGGCTTCGGCCTCGAACGGCTTGCCCTGTTCCATGGAGAGGATTCGCGCGACTTCGTCGACCCTGGTCTGCCATAGCTCGTATACCCGCAGGCAAAGCTCGGCGCGCTCGAAAGCGGTCCAGTGACGCATCTCTTCGGTGGCCTCTCGAGCCGCCTTTACCGCCCGGTCGATGTCGGTCGGGGAGGCTTTGGGGACGTTGTAGATGTGCTCGCCGGACGACGGAGAGCGCACCTCGTAGTGCTCATCTCCGGTCCCTTCGGTCCATTCGCCGGCCAGAAACAGCTTTAGATCGGTAGCCATGACCAAACGGTACTAGTGGCCGGTTGGCGCGCCTCCGGTTGAATGGCGGTTCAGTATCATCGGACCGGTGACGGATCACCTCCTAATCAACGGGCGCCTGATTCAAGGCCAGGGTCCCCGGTTCGATGTCATCGATCCCGCCTCAGGAGAAGTACACACCACTCTCACCGCAGCGGATGCCGCCCAACTCGAATCGGCGACCACCTCCGCAGCTGCCGCTCAACCAGGGTGGCAAGCTCTGGCGCAACCCGAGCGAAGCCGGCGGATGCGCGCCATTGCCGATTCGATCGAAGCCAGTCGGGATCGACTGGCCGACGCGCTCACCTACGAGACCGGTCGGCCCCTCGCCCGCAACCACCTCTATGTCGACATGGCGCGTGACATCTTCCGCCAGTACGCCGAGCTGGCACGGGTGTTTGGGGGCCGGGTGGCTCCGTCCAACGACCCCGGTCAGCTTTCTCTGGTGCTGCGCAGCCCCTACGGGGTCGTCGGTTGCCTCATCCCGTGGAACTACCCGCTTCTCCTCCTGGTCTTCAAGGTGGCTCCGGCGTTGGCAGCCGGCAATACGGTCGTCATCAAACCGGCCTCAGAGACACCGCTGTCGCTGCAGGTGCTGGCAGAGATCCTTGCCGAGCACCTGCCCCCGGGCGTCGCCAATACCGTGATGGGATCGGGGCGGGTCGTCGGCGAAGGCTTGGTGACGGATCCGCGGGTCGACATGGTCGCCTTCACCGGTTCCACCGAAGTTGGCAAGAGGCTGGCCGGGCTTTGCGCCGAGGCGGTGAAGCCTTCCCATCTCGAGCTCGGGGGCAAGGACCCGGCCATCGTTTTCGACGACGTCGACCCTTCGCGAGCAGCCGAGGGAGTTGTCTGGGCCTCGTTCCTCAACGCAGGGCAGGTGTGCACCTCGACCGAGAGGGTTTATGTCCATCGCTCCCGTTACGACGAG
>DASWKK010000104.1:0-18444 GCA_036396655.1 Acidimicrobiia bacterium | reverse complement strand
TCGACGCTACCGAGACCGCCGCCAGGCTGGCAGACGCCGCCAAGACGATCGAAAGAGTCGGTCAACTCCCCCTGGTCGAGGCTGCCGAGCCCCAGATCACGACGGCGTACCTGGAGGGCCTGAACATCCGACATCTGGTATCCCAGTTCACCACCTACCACGACTGTTGTCAGGACAGGGTGATCAACATCCAGACCATGGCCAAGACGGTCGACGGGACAATTGTCGCCTCCGGGGAGACCTTTAGCCTCAATGATCATGTCGGTGAGAGAACCCTGGACAAGGGTTACCTCCCGGCAGTCACCATCATCGCAGGCGAGTTCGAAGACTCTGTCGGCGGTGGAGTGAGCCAATTCACCACCACCCTCTACAACGCAGTCTTCTGGGGTGGCTATGAGGACGTGGAGCACAAGCCCCATTCCTACTACTTCTCCCGCTATCCCGAGGGTGTCGAGGCGACGCTCAGTTGGAGATCGCCCGACCTCAAGTTCCGCAACAACACCGACAGCGCCATCCTCATCGACACCCGCTTCACCGACACCTCGATCACGGTCCGGATCTTCGGGGACAACGACGGCCGAACACTCAAGGGAGAGCAGTCAGGCGGCCAGAGCCGGGTGGGGGCTGACAAGGAGGGCGGCCCCGACGCACTTCACGTCAAGAACACCGTCTCTGCCCGCTACGCCTTCACCGATCCGCCCTCCCCCAGATATGTCCCAAACCCGGACCTGGCGGTGGATGAACAGAGGCAGACCCAATCCGAAGGCGGCGGCTGGAGCGTCACCGTGACCCGGATCATCCTGCGTGGTGGCAACGCCGATCAGGTTGTCGAAGAGCAGGAGTGGGTGGTCCGTTACGCCCCTCGCTTTGCCGTTTTCGAGGTCCATCCATGCGTGATCCCGGAAACCAGCACGGCCTGCCCGACTACGACCACAGCGACTGTCCCCACTACAACCACCACGGTCCCCGCCACGACGACGACCGTACCTGCAACCACCACGACGAGTTGAGCGCTACTGCATCGTCTACAGAGAGCCCGGCTCTCAGCGAGCAATCTCAGTAGAAGAGCAGGAAGTTCTCCACGACATCGGTAACGGCAGCGGTGTCCGCGTGGTCCCAGCCTCCGGCCCGTCGCACCGTAACCGTGTTCTGCAGCACATAGATGTGGTCGATGGCGGAATCGACCTCGAACAGGCCCCTTGCCAACAGACCCGGCACCGCCTCTCCAGGATTCTCGGGGGACAAGGCAACCCCATCCTGCCCGGTGAAGCTCCGGTCGGTGTCTATGACCAGGACATCGCCCATCGCGACGATGTTGTTGACGACTACTGCCTGACCCATTGCGATCGGATCGTACTCAGGACCCGAGGCCACCCGAAAGCTCGCCGATAACGTGGACCTTGACCAGGTTGGTCGAGGCGCGCTGATTGGGCGGCACTCCCGCAACCATCACCACCCGGTCTCCATTGGTGACGACACCCTCCTCCTCGAGGATGGAGGCTGCCGCAGCCAGCTCCTCATCGGTGTAGGTACGCCGTTCGAACGGATGTGGCGTCACTCCCCAATAGAGTGCCATGCGACGCAGCGTGATCTCGTTGGGCGTGAAGGCAACGATCTTGCCCGCCGGGCGGTATTTCGAGATGAGCCGGGCAGTGTTTCCCGACTCACTGAAGGCGACGATGGTCTCGGCTTCCAGATTGATGGCGATCTCGGTGGCCGCCTGGGCCACGGCCGAGGCAACCGTGTTGCCATCGCCTACGAACGGGATCGGATCGCGACCGGGGTCGGAGAGAATCCCATCTTCCATTGCGACGCAGATCGAGGCCATCGCAGCAACGGTCTCCACCGGATAGTCCCCGACTGCGGTCTCACCCGAGAGCATCACAGCATCGGTGCCGGCCATGACCGCATGTGCCACATCGGTCACCTCGGCCCGTGTCGGCCGCGGGCTCTTGGTCATCGATTCGAGCATCTCAGTGGCGGTTATCGAGATTCGCCCGGCGGCATTGGTCTTGGACAGGATTTCGGCCTGGATCAGGGGGATCCTCTCCAGTGGGAGCTGTACCCCGAGATCTCCCCGGGCCACCATCAGACCGAATGAGGGCCCGATGATGTCGTCCAGGTTCTCGTAGGCCTGAGCCAGTTCGATCTTGGCGATGATCGGGATGTCGCCGGCCAGCTCGGCCACACGGCGCACGTCATCGCCGCTGCGGACAAATGACGCCGCCACGTAGTCGACACCCAACTTTCGCCCGAAGGCGAGGTCTGCCTCATCCTTGGGGGTCACGCTCTCGAGAGAGAGCCTGCTATCGGGGAAGGCAACACCTTTGTGGTCTGAGAGGATCCCGCCCACCTTGACCTCTGCCAGAAGCCCGCCGTCGATCGACTCCATCACCTCGCAGCGGATCAGTCCGTCCGCGAGCTGAACACGGTCACCCGGGACGACATCGTCGAGAAGCGGCGCGTAGCCGACCGGGATCAGGTTGTCGATCCCGATGGACCCGTTTGGCACCAATACCACCTGTTGACCGGGCTCGAGCTTGACCGACCCGTTGGTGAACTCGCCAACCCGCAGCTTGGGGCCCTGGACATCCTGCATCAGGGCCACCGTGCGACCGGTCTCCTTGGCGGTGTCGCGGACCCAGTCGGCCAAGGCACGATGCAGGTCATGGTCCCCATGCGAGAAGTTGAGCCGGGCCACATCCATGCCGGCAAGAACCAACGCCCGGATGCGGGACTCCGATGCCACGGCCGGGCCGAGGGTGGCGATGATCTTGGTATGCCGGTGCATTTCGTCTTGAAGCTAACCGCTAATGGGTTCGGGCTCGTAAACCACTTCGTCGAACAGCTCGATGTTCGCCTCCTCGATCGCCGCTACCCCTTCGGGTGTGAGCAACCAATCGATGAGATCCACGGCCGCCTCCGAGCCCTCGGAGCCGGCAACCGCGATCGCGGTGTACTCGAGGTCGAGCCCACCCGGGTCCACCTCGAGATTCGTCAGGTCGATGGTAGGTAGGGCGATGAGAAACGCTCCGTACTCCGATAGCGTCATCGCATCCCGCTCGTCCGCGATCAGGAGGGTTTGCGCCATCGTCGTTCCGGCGTCCAGGTACCAAGGCTGTGTCGCGGGGTCGACTCCGGCTTCGAGCCATATGAGTCGCTCCAGTTCGTGAGTGCCCGACCCGTCGCCTCTGCTGACAAAGGTCAGACCGTGATCGGCAATCAAACGAAACACTTCGGGCGCCTCCGAGGCCCGGGCGAGGTCGCGCCAAGACTCGGGGCCGATCACGATGAATCGGGATCTGAATAGTGGCTGGGATGCCGCCGCCGCGCCCGAATCGATGAACTCGGCCTCAGGCACCCGGACTGAGGTGATGAGGAGATCTGCTGCCCGCTGCCGGCCGAGATCGAGGATCGTTTGACTCGGGTGGGCGGCCACCGATGCCGCCACTCCCGGATGGGCAGCTTCATAGGCCTCGATGACGCGATCGATGATGCCCGACTCGACCACCGTCATCTCTGCCGCGATGAGCAGCTGCTGAGGGCCGGTCGAGCACGCTCCGGCCGCAAGGAGCACCATCACAATGCCTGCCCGCCTCATCTGGTGGGCATCACTCCGAGAGCTTGGCGCGGAGGATCTGGTTCACCGCGCGCGGATCGGCTTTGCCCTGGGTTGCTTTCATCACTTGGCCCACCAGAAAGCCGACCACCTTCTCCTCTCCCTGGCGGAACCCCTCGACCGCGCCCGGATGGGCGGCGACTACCTGATCGACGGCAGCCTCCAGCGCGTCCCGGTCTTTCATCTGCAGGAGGTCATGGTCCTTGGCCACCACACCTGGCGCTCCCCCACCGGACAAGACGCCATCCAATACCTCTTTGGCGGCAGAGCTCGACACCAAGCCCTCGTCGACCATTTCTATCAGCTCGGCGAGGCCGGCACCGTCGAGAAGCAGGGCTGACGACTCGACCTTGTGTTTTCTCGCCCAACCGATCACCTCCCCGGTCAGCCAGGTGGCCGCGGCCTTGGCCGGCGCGCCGGAGCGGACGGCCTCCTCATAGATCGCTCTCAGCTCCGCGTCCATGCCAGACAGCACGCCGGCGCCCTGCCGGTCCAAGCCTTGTTGCTCATAGCGACGGCGTCGGTCAGCGGGAAGCTCGGGTAGCCGCCCTCTCACCTCGTCGACCCACTCCTCGTCCATGACCATCGGGACCAGATCCGGTTCGGTGAAATATCGATAATCGGAGGAACCCTCTTTGGTCCGCATGGAGTGGGTGACCCCTGCCTCCTCATCCCAGTGACGGGTCTCCTGGACCACCAGTCCACCCGACTCGACCAGGTCGATCTGACGTCCGATCTCGAAATCGACGGCTCTCTCCAACGATCGGAAGGAGTTCATGTTCTTGATCTCGACCTTGGTCCCCAACAACTCCTCTCCCTCGGGTCGGATCGACACGTTTGCGTCGAAGCGGATCGACCCTTCCTCGAGCCGGGCGTCCGACACTCCCAACTCGGCCACGACCGACCTCAGCTGCTGGGCATACGCCCTCGACTCGACTGCGCCTCTGATGTCAGGACGCGACACGATCTCCACCAAAGGCACACCGGAGCGGTTGAAGTCGAGCAACGTGCCCTCGGCGGCATGGATCCGCCCGCCGGCCCCGAGATGCATCGACTTGCCGGTGTCCTCTTCCATGTGGGCCCTCTCGATGCCGACTCTCCGCGTCTCGCCGTCAACCTCCACGTCGAGATACCCGTCGTGACACACCGGGACATCGAACTGGGAAATCTGATAGTTCTTGGGGAGGTCGGCGTAGAAGTAGTTCTTGCGATGAAAGACGGACCGAGGGGAAACCTGACAGTTCAACGCAAGGCCTATCGACATGATGGATTCGATAGCAACCTTGTTGGGCACCGGCAGGGCGCCCGGGAGCCCGAGGCACGTCGGGCAGGTTCGGGTGTTGGGCTCGGCCCCGAACGCGACGGCACAGCCACAGAACATCTTCGAGTTGGTCATCAACTCGACATGGACTTCGATCCCGATGACCGGCTCCCAGCTCACAACGCACCCTCGATGGCCGTGGGTGAGATCGAGAAGCCGGCAAGGTGCTCGACCTCGGCTGCCGCCTGGTACATGACCTCCTCACCCAGCGCCGGTGCCATCACCTGGAAGCCGATCGGCAGACCGGCATCGTCGAGCCCGATCGGGACCGATATTGCCGGATGGCCGGAGAGGTTGGAGGGGATGGTGCAGATGTCGGACAGATACATGGCCAGCGGGTCCGCAGTGCGGGCACCCGCCTCGAACGCCACCGTTGGACTGGTCGGTGACACCAAAACGTCCACCTGTTGGTAGGCGCGGGCGAAGTCTTCCTGTATCGCGGCCCGCACCCTTTGCGCTTGCCCGTAGAAGGCGTCGTAGTAGCCCGCCGAGAGCGAATAGGTGCCGAGCAGGATCCGGCGAGTGACCTCAGGTCCGAAACCCTCCGCCCTGGTCCGGGACATCAGCTCCTCAGTCGTGGATCCGTCGACCCTCAGCCCGTACCGGATGCCGTCGAAACGCGCCAGGTTGGACGAAGCCTCCGCGGGGGCGATGAGGTAGTAGGCCGAGAGGGCGATGTCGAAGGTAGGCAACGACACTTCGCTCACCTCCGCTCCGGCACTCTCGAGTGAGGCCACCATTGCCCCGGTGGCGGTCTCGACTGCCGGTTCGAATCCCTCACCTGACAGTTCGCTCACCAATCCGATCCTGAGCCCTTCCACTCCTCTTCCGAGCCCGTTGGTGGGATCGGGGTAGTCACCGGCGTATGAGGTCGCGTCGTGGGGGTCGTGGCCCCAGATCGCCTGAAGGGCGAGAGCCGAGTCTTCGACGGTCCTGGTGAAAGGCCCGATCTGGTCGAGCGACGAAGCGAAGGCTATGAGCCCGTAGCGGCTGACTGTGCCGTAGGTCGGCTTCATCCCCACGACACCGCACAGCGACGCCGGTTGTCTGATCGATCCGCCGGTGTCGGAGCCGAAGGCGGCCAGGGACGAGCCCGCGGCCACAGAGGCGGCGGAGCCGCCCGAGGAGCCACCCGGGACGCGAGTCAGGTCCCATGGGTTGTAGGTGGTGCCGTATGCAGAGTTCTCCGTGGACGAGCCCATGGCGAACTCGTCGAGGTTGGTCTTGCCGACGACCACGGCTCCCCCACTCCGCAACCGGGTAACCACCGTGGCGTCGTAGGGCGGGAGGTAGCCGGCCAGGATCTGGGAAGCGGCCGTGGTCTCGACGCCACGGGTGCACATGTTGTCCTTCAGGGCGACGGGGATTCCGTGCAACGGACCGAGATCGATCCCGTCGGCGAAGTCGGCATCGGCCTGGGCCGCCGCCTGTCGCGCACCTTCGGTGTCGAGGGTGAGGAAAGCATGTAGCTGCGCCTCGGTTCGCCCCGCAGTGTCGAGGGCGGTCTTGAGCAGAGACAAAGCTGTCACCTCCCCTGAGCGCAGCCTTCGTCCCGCCTCCGAGATGCTCGAGTCGATCACTCCGACTCCAACGCTGGTGGCGCGAGGAAGTAGCCGTCGACAGCGCTGGGTGCCTGCGCCAGGACCTCGTCCCGGTCCAGAGACGGTCGCAGCACGTCCTCCCGGAAGGCATTGGCAAAGCCAAGAGGATGTGCTGCCTCCACTTCGGGCTCGATCTCCAGGGATTGGACCCTGGCAGCATGCTCGAGAATCACACCGAGCTGCGCCCGGTAGCTCTCCAGTTCACCCTCATCCAGGGCCAGACGCGCCAGACGCGCCACATGAGCGATGTCGATCTCGATAGGCATGGCTGCGGAAGTGTAGGAAGACCGCGCTGTTCTACATCCGGGCGCTGTCGCCCAGTACCGCGAGCAACGCGTCGTACGCCCATGACAGATCGGAGATGCGGACCGATTCGCCCGGCTTGTGTGCCAACCCCGGCTCGCCCGGGCCAAAGTTCACCGCGGGGATCCCGGCAGCCGACAACTGGGCGACATCGGTCCAGCCTTGCTTGGGCAAAACTTCCGCTCCCGTGGCCTCCAGCAGCGCCTGAAAGACCGGGTGATCGACGTCCACCGCGCCCGCCGGCGCCAGGTCGGTTATCTCAAAGCCGTCCGCTGCCGCACTCACCAGGCGAAGCCGTTCGACCGCCTCCTCGATTGACCGATCCGGAGCGAATCGGTAATTGAGGTTGAGGACGAAGCTGGCCGGGACCACGTTGTTGGCCACACCACCACGGGCGGTCGTAACCGAGATGACCTCCCGAAACTCGAGGCCTTTCACAACGTGCGGTTCCGGCTCCAGGCCCCTCATGGCAGTGAGGAATTCGCCTGCCTTGGTAATCGCGTTGTCCCCGAGCCAGGGTCGGGCAGAGTGTGCCGCCTCCCCTCGGAAAGTCACGTCTGCATTGATCGCACCCTGACAGCCGGCCTCGACAGCCAGGTCGGTCGGCTCCATGACGACACCGGCGGATGCCTCCGCCAGCCACGGCGCTGCTTCGAGAATCATCCCTAGCTGGTTGCCCGACAACGGGCCCTCCTCCCCGGCATAGAAGACGCAAGCCACCCGACCCGGCCCAAGATCCTCGATGAGGTGGATCATCACCGCAAGGCCACCCTTCATGTCGGTCGAACCGAGGCCGTAGACCCGGTCACCATCGGTCCTGGCACCAACGTGGCCTTGAAGCGGGACCGTGTCCAGATGGCCAACCAAGAGCACCGCCCCGGGCCTGGGCTCACCGACCACCAGCGAATCAGCAATGAGCTGTTGTGGCATCCGGTCGAGACGCTCGCCGATTGCGTCTCTGATCGCCGCTTCGGCCCCGGTGACAGACGGGATGTCGACCAACCATCTCAATGTGTCAACCGGCTCGGTCAAAGCTGCACATCCAGATCGCGCAGAAAGTCGTTCAACGCCGTCTTCTCGTCGGTGGCCGCGGTGCGACGGCCGATGATCAATGCGCAGGCCAGGTCGTAGCTGCCGCTCGGAAACTCTTTCGGTCTGGTTCCGGGGACCACGACTGATCCGGCCGGGACCCGGCCCCGATACTCGACCGGCTCCGGACCGGTCACGTCGATGATCGGGGTGGATCGGGTCAGGACGGTGTTCGCACCGAGCACTGCCTTCTCCTCGACAATGGTGCCCTCGACCACGATCGAGCGGCTCCCGATGAAAGCCCCGTCCTCGATGATCACGGGTCTGGCACCCGGCGGCTCCAGGACACCCCCGATCCCAACCCCGCCCGACAGATGGACTTCCCGCCCGATTTGTGCGCAAGAGCCCACCGTCGCCCATGTGTCGATCATTGTCCCCGATCCCACATAGGCACCGATGTTGACGTAACCCGGCATGACGATGACGCCGGGTTCACAATGAGCCCCATACCGGACTGTTCCCGGGGGGACCACCCGGACCCCCTGCTCGGCCAAACCTCGCTTCAACGGGATCTTGTCGTGATACTCGTAGGGACCGATCTCGACCGTCTCCATGGCACGGAGGCGGAAGTAGAGGAGAATTGCCTCCTTGGCCCACTCGTTGACGACCCAATCGCCCGTGGTCTTCTCGGCCACACGTATCTCTCCTCGATCCAGCCCGGCGATGGCCCACTCCACGGCATCACGTGCCGTTTCCACCTCGGTGTCTCCGGCGTAGGCCGCCCGGATCGCGTCTTGGTTCGACAAGGCTGAATCCCCTCTCGGGATGAGTTGAGCGGCAGCGTAATTGCATCCGTGCACCGCTACGGTGCCCCCCGATGTCCTACCGCCTCATCTATCTCGGTCTCGGGCTGGTGGCGATCGCGGCGATCGCCTTCGGTCTGGCGTTGGGGGGAGGCGGCGATGAGCTGACGCTGCCCGATCAGATCGAGGCGATTTCCCCCCAGCCAGGCGACCTGGTGCCGCCCCAGGCGGGCATCCTGATCGACTTGCCTGTGGCCTATGTCGCCGACATCTATGTGGACGGCTGGCTGGTCCTCGATGCCGTCCACGTGGAAGGGACCGGGGTATATCGATGGTCTCCTTCGGCCTCGAACCCGACGATCACCGAATGGGCCCCCGGGGAGCACACGATCCGGGTGGCGTGGGACACGTTGCGCGGCATCCCCGACCCCGGGGAGTTCGAGTGGAGCTTCCGGGTGGGTTGAGACATGCCCCCGGCCCTTCCCGGATATGTTCTCGACCGATCCGGAGGACCTGATGGAGAGAACAGACACCGACCCCGATCAGTTCATCGACTCGCTGGCCCCCGAAACCGGAGACGACATGCGTCGGCTCGACCACCTGATCTCCGAGGTCATGGCCGACGAGACCCGGACCCTGTGGGAAGGGGTCTTCTGGGGCGGAAGCGATCAGACGATCATCGGTTACGGGGATTTCTCCAGCACCGACTCCAAGGGCAAGACGGTGGACTGGTTCAAGGTCGGACTTGCCGCCCAAAAGCGCCATTTGAGCCTCTACGTGAACGCCGCCGATACCGACGGGTACCTGGTAACGAGGTACGCCAATCGGCTGGGAAGGGTCAAGACCGGCAGCGCCAGCATCAGCTTCAAGTCCGCGGATGACATCGACCTCGATGTGCTGCGGGAACTGATCCAGGCGGCCAAAGCGCAGATGGGCTGACGGAACCGCTCAGACCGCGAGCACTTCGGGCTCGGTGTCGAACCCGGCGCTGGCGTCCACCGACCGGGAGAGGGGGACGGGGATCGACAGGAAGAAGCAAGCACCGCCCAGGACCTCCGAACGGCGGTACCCGGCAGTCCCTCCGTGGGCGCGGGCGACCTTGGCCACGACCGCCAGACCGTTGCCTGAACCGGGGACCCTGCTATCCAGCTTGCGCGGGCCGCGCTCGAAACGATTCCATATGATCAACTCGTAGCGGGTGGGCACAGCCGGCCCGTCGTCGTGGACCTCGATGACCAGGTTCTCACCCAGCACCGCTTTTACCGCTACTCGCCCTCCCCCGTATTTCACGGCATTGGCGACCAGATTGGTCACGGCCTGCTCGAATCTGGTCTTGTCGACCCTGATGGTCCGTGACGGAACGTCGATCTCGACGAGATCATGTCCCTCCACATGGTCGACGGCTTCACGGACCAGTAGATCCAGCCGGCACGGTGTCGGGACGACATAGATGGTGTCGTCACGGTCCCGCGCCAACATGATCAGATCGGAGACGATCCGGGCCATGTGCCGCGCCTGATCGGTGGCGATCTCGATGAATTCCTTCCGCTCGTCAGGAGAGAGGTCCACCTCACCGGCTCGCACCAGCTCCAGCATCCCGAACATCGAGGTGAGCGGTGTTCGCAACTCGTGGGAGATGGACGAGACCAGGTTCTGACGATCCTCGTCGACCCGGAACCGATTCTCTCGAATCGACACCGCTTGGCGGACGAAAGTGAGGACAACCACCGTGACCGTGGCCAGGACCAGCAACCGAATGTGGGTGCCCCCGGCCCGCAAGGTGTGGGAGATCAGAGCCGCCACCATCATCGCCGCTGCTCCGTAGGGTGCGATAAGGGCGATGCGACGCGCCGGGCGATCGACGAACTCGTGCGGTGCGGGTCTTTCGTGGACGATTGATGCGGCTGCCAGCAAACAGATGCCTGCCGCGATGTGGAGCCAGTAGATCGGTTCCGCGTGCTCGAACAGCTCCCCGACACCAGTGGCCGCGAAAGTGAGGTCGCCGAGAGTCTGGAAGATCAGAGCGACCGAGAGGAGCAGGAGACGTTTGTCGAACCAGTAAGTCGATCGACGGATCGAGAGCATCAGGATGGCGATCAGCAACGCCACATCGAGGATGGGATATGCCATGGCCACCACACGCTGTCCGGGCGGCGCCGCGGCCAGGGCGTCGAGATATCCCGATAGGAACCACACCCAGGCCAGGGTGGCGACCGCCACCGCTCCAACCAGACCGTCGACGCTGGCACACACCCGTACCGACCAGCGGCCCTCGGCGTGAGGAAGGGAGAGGATGCTGATCAGGACGAGGGCGTAGGAGGCAACGAAGAACGAATCGAGGGGCCCAAACGCAGGAACATCGGCACCGGTCGCGAAGAGCACGCTAACCACGAGGACTCCGAGCGCGCCCAGAAGCAACGCAACGCCGATTCCCCGCCAAGCGAACCGTTCCCTTCCTTCCAGACGTTTCGCCCCCCGCAAGATGACGCTCCCGGCGGCGGTCATGCCCAGGGTCACGCCGAAAGTGCCGGGGAGATCCGCCGTGTCGGGAGACACCAGTGTGGCCAGACCTGCGGCGATCAGGACGGTGTAGAGGACGGAGACAACCGGATGGGTCCGGACGTACCTCAGGAATGGGACAAACGGCCTGGCGGCCGCCGAAGATTTCACAACCAATGATCGGCAGAAACATCCCCGACCTGTATGCGCCACGGAATGACGCGAGAGGTCACTCGAGCGCAGGCAAGCCGTTCTCGAGGAGACGCCCGAAGCGCTCCCCGTCGATGATGGGGATCCCCAGTTCCTCGGCCTTCCTGGTCTTGGATGCTCCCGGGGAATCGCCCACGATCAAAGCGGTGGTCTTCGAGGAGACAGAGTTGGTCGCCTTGCCCCCGCGTTGCTCGATCGCCATCTGCGCTTCCTCGCGGCTCAGACCGTCGAGGGTGCCCGAGACGACAAAGATGGCACCGGCGAGGAGGTCGACAGAGACGCCCTCCTCGACCTCGTCCTCCAGCCGGACCCCGGCCCGGCCCAGCTTGGCGACGAGGTCGCGGTTGACCGGGTCTGCGGCCCACTCCGCCACGCCGCGGGCGATGATGGGGCCGATCCCATCGACCTCGGCGATCTCCTCCTCCGTGGCGGTCATCAGGGCGGGGAGACCTCTGAAGTGGTGGACAAGGGTGCGGGCAATGGTGCCGCCGACGTGACGGATGCCGAGTGCGGCCAGAAGCCGGGCCGCAGGGCGGTCCTTGGCCGCGTCGATCGCCCGCTTCAGGTTGCTGACCGAAATCTCCCCCCAGCCCTCCCGACCCCGAAGCCGGTCGATGTCGAAGGTGAAGATGTCGGCGGGGTCGGAGATCATTCCCTCGTTGAGCAGTAGGTCGATGGTCTTGTAGCCCAGGTGCTCGATATCCATCCCGCCACGGGAGGCAAAGTGGAACAACCACTCCCGAACCCTTGAAGGGCAGTCGAACCCGCCGGTGCATCGAGCCACTGCCTCGCCTTCGCTTCTTACGATCGGGTTGCCGCAGAAGGGGCATCTGGTGGGCATCGACCACACCTTCTCGTCGCCGCTCCGGGCGGCGACGACAGGACCGACGACTTCGGGGATGACGTCGCCCGCACGACGAACTATCACCTGATCGCCGATGCGGACATCCTTGAGCCCAACCTGATCGGCGTTGTGCAGGGTGGCCATGCCAACCGTGGCTCCGCCGACGAATACTGGCTCGAGAACAGCGAAAGGCGTGGCGGCTCCGGTGCGACCGATGTTGATTTGGATGTCCTTGAGCAGGGTCACCTGCTCCTCAGGGGGGAACTTGTAGGCGATCGCCCATCTCGGCGCTCGCGACGTGAACCCGAGAGCATCCTGCTCGGCGAGTGAGTTGACCTTGACCACCACCCCGTCGGTCTGGTAGCCCGTCTCGTGACGACCCTTCTCGGCCCTGGCCACATAGTCGAGGACCGCCTCGATCGTTGCCAGCTCTTCGCTCGCCGGATTGGTCCGAAATCCGACGTCGCGGAGGTACTGCATCGTGTCGGTGTGAGACTCGAATTCCGGCCCTCCTTCCACCAGGCCCAGCTGATAAACCCAGATGGCGAGGTTCCGGGACGCCGTGACCGCCGGGTCCTTCTGACGGACCGAGCCGGCGGCCGCGTTCCTGGGATTGGCGAAGATGCGCTCCCCTGCCTCAATCTGACGCTGATTGAGCTCATCGAAGGCAGCCTCGGGCATGTAAACCTCTCCCCGCACCTCGATGGTGCTCGGACGTCCGGAGCCGAGCAACCGGAGCGGGACCGAGTTGATGGTGCGCAGATTGGCCGTGATGTCCTCTCCGGTGATCCCGTCGCCACGGGTGGCTCCGGTCGAAAGGACCCCATCGCGATAGGTGAGAACCACCGCCAGCCCGTCGATCTTGAGCTCGGCGACGTAACCAGCCGGCGGCCGACCGAGTTGACGCTCGATCCGTTGCTGCCAGGCCAACAGGACGTCCGGCCCGTCGGCGTTGTCGAGAGAGAACATCGGTCGGAGGTGGCGCACCGGCTGGAACAGGTCGCCAACCGGCGCCCCGACCCGCTGGGTCGGGCTGTCGGGTGTCACCAGCTCGGGATGCTCCTCCTCGAGACGTCTCAACTCACCGATCAGGGCATCGAACTGGGCGTCGGAGATCGTCGGTTCGTCGAGAACGTGATATCGATAGAGATGCTCGTTGACCTGGGAGCGAAGCTCTTCGATCCGAGTGGAATCGGTGGACATCGGACTCGACGTTACCGGCCGGGTGTCACGCGAACGTCGTCGAGATCAGGGCACCCCCGAGCACCCGATCATCGTCGTAGAAAGCAATCGTCTGACCCGGTGACACCGCCTCCTGGGGTTGGGAGAAGAGCAGCCGGTCGCCATGAAGGGCGGCCGAAACCGGCTCACCGTGGACTCGAAACTGGGCGGTGACGTTTCCCGAAATGTGTCTCCCCGAAGTCCAGGTCAGGTGACGAAGCGTCACTCCGGCCACCGCCAACTCGTCTCGCCGCCCCACCACGACGGTGGAGGTGGCAGGCTCGATCCGCGTGACGTATCGGGGCTCACCGAAGGCGATGCCAAGCCCCCGACGCTGGCCCACGGTGAACCCGATGACGCCGTCATGACGACCGATCTCGCTGCCGTCGCTGGCCACCACCGGCCCGGGCACGAATGCCCCCGGTGCGGTGTCGCGAACAAAGCTCCGATAGTCCCGTTGGCCGACGAAGCAGATGTCCATCGACTCCGGCTTGTCGGCGGTTCGCAAACCACGATCGGCGGCGACCTTCCGCACCTCGGCCTTGGTCAGCTCGCCGACCGGGAACCTGGTCCGGGATAGCTGAGACTCTGAGAGCATCGAGAGGACGTAGGACTGATCCTTGGCCCGATCGGTGCCCCGCCGCAGGCTCCGCACACCTTCCTCCAACACGTTTCGTGCGTGATGGCCGGTGACGAGGACATCGCAGTCGAAGTCGGCGAGACTGGTGAGCAGACGGTCGAACTTGACGGTGCGATTGCACTCGATGCAAGGGTTCGGGGTTCGCCCCGAGGTGTAGTCGTCGATGAAACGGTCGACCACCCCCCCGCGAAACTCTTCGGTGTAGTCGAGCACGTAGTACGGGACGTCGAGCTGGGCTGCCACCCGACGAGCGTCCTCGGCATCGGAGACCGTGCAGCACCCGGCCGTAGGCGCTTCCCCGTTGGGCCCGGACCAGAGTTTGAGGGTCACTCCGATCACATCATGTCCGGCATCCTTCGTCAGAGCGGCGGCAACCGAGGAATCGACTCCGCCCGACATAGCGACGAGAGCTCTCAACGCAGCTCCTCGATCAACTCGAAGAGGATGTCGGCGGCCTCCGTGGCTTCGTCGCTGGTGCTGTTCCAGCCAAAGCTGAAACGAACGCTCTCCCTCGCCGCCCCGGCCTCGAGACCCATGCTTTCCAGGACGTGGGACACCTCCGATGCACCCGACTGACATGCTGAACCTGCAGAAGCGGCCACGCCGGCGCGATCGAGACGGAGGAGGAGGGTCTCGTTGCGGACTCCAGGAAACCTCACGTTCAGATGCTGTGGCGAACGGTTGGTCTCCGGGGTGTTGACGATCGCGTCTTCGACAGTCGTCATGATCCTCTTCTCGAAATCGTCTCGGATCTGACCGACCTGGCTCCGGAACCGCTCCCGGTCTGCCGCGGCTGCGTCCATGGCCGTGGCCAGGCCCACGGCACTGGCGACATCGTGGGTCCCGGACCGCCGCCCCAGCTCCTGGCCACCTCCATGCAGGACGGGCTCGAGTGGTGTCCCCTCCCGCACGTACAGGATCCCGGCACCTTTGGGCCCCCCGAACTTGTGCCCGGTGAGGGTGAGCAGGTCGATGCCCAGACGTTCGACATCGATCGTTTCCGACGAGAACGCCTGCACTGCATCGGAATGAACCAGCACGTCTGGCTGGTGCTCCTTCACACGCCTGGCGATCGGCGCCAGGTCATGGATGACGCCGGTCTCGTTGTTGAGCCACATGATGGAGACCACCGCGGTGTCGCCATCCACGACGGCCAGCAGAGCATCCAGGTCGACCTGACCTCTGGTGTCCACACGGACCACGTGCGTCGGGAATCCGAGACGCCGTAAGAAGTCGGTGGTCTCCAGCACCGCCTCGTGCTCGGTGGCGACCGTCACCACTCCGTGGCGCGAGCTCGGATTGAACACCGACCCTTTGAGGGCGAGATTGTCTGATTCGGTCCCGCCCGAGGTGAATACGATCTCCTGGGGACTGGCGCCGATCGTGGCCGAGATGCGCTCCCGTGCCTCCTCCAGGGCGTTCTTGGCACGCCGGGAGACACCATGGACACCCGAGGAGTTCCCGAACACCTCGTCGGCGTAGGGCTGCATCGCCTCCCAGACTGCGGGACGCATGGGCGTGGTGGCGGCGTGGTCGAGGTAGATCATCTCGGCTTGATTGTCGCAGGATGAGCGGACTGTTCTACTCCTGGGCGGCGGGACGAGAATGTCCGGGATGGAGTCGATGGATCTTCGCAGACTGCAGGCCCCGAACTGAGCACAGTCCGACTCGTAGTCGTCTTCGAGGCGCCCCCAGAGCGGGTTTGGGAGGAGCTCGCCGACCTCGGCTCCCACCCCGAGTGGATGGGCGATGCCGAAGCGGTCGAGTTTCTCACCACACAGACCAGGGGAGTGGGGACCAGGATCACGGTGCCGACGCGAATCGGCCCGGTTCGGACTACCGATGTGATGACAGTGGTCGGGTGGGAGGAGGGGCGGGGGATCACGGTGGAGCATGTGGGGACGGTTTCGGGCCGCGGCCGATTCGAGATTCAGCCATCAGGCCCGGGCACTGAATTGTCCTGGAGCGAGACGCTGACCTTCCCCTGGTGGCTCGGTGGCCCCTTGGGCGCCCGGCTGGCCCGCCCCATCTTGAGACGAATCTGGAGAGAGAACCTCGAGCGGCTGAGACGACGTCTGGCAGCTAGCGACCGGTGAATTCCGCTTTACGTTTGGCGATGAAGGCCGCCACTCCCTCCCGGGCATCCTCGGTCTTGAAAGACTCGTTGAAGGCCTCACGCTCGACGAGAAGACCCTGGTCGACTGGCAAACCTGCGCCCAGGTTCAGCGCCTTCTTGGCTGCCGCGATTGCAGCGGTCGGCGCCGTGGCCCATTCGCGGGCCGCCACCATCGCGTTGTCGAGCACGTCGCTGCCGGAAAACACCTTGTCGGCCAAGCCGATCGCCAGCGCCTCTTCAGCATCCACCTGGCGACCGCTGAAGATCAGCTCCTTGGCCCGCTGATATCCGACGAGGCGGGTGAGACGCTGAGTGCCGCCCGCCCCCGGGATGAGACCGAGGAGGATCTCCGGTTGCCCGACCTTCGCATCGTCGGCCAGGTAGCGGAAGTCGGCGCCCATGGCCAGCTCCAGTCCTCCGCCGAGGGCGAAGCCATGGACTACAGCAATGGTCGGCTTCTCCAGGGACTCCAGGGAGGCGATCGCCTCCTGGAGGGTCCAGGCGCTGCGCTCCTCCACGCCGGAGTCGAACGTGGCCTGAAACCCCCTGATGTCGGCGCCCGCGGCGAAGTGCGGCTCACCGGTCACCACCACCGACCTGATGGCGGGATCGGAGCAGCTCTCGAATGTTTGGTGCAACTCCTGGGCGACGGATTCGGTCAGGGCGTTGACCGGTGGCCGGTCGATCCTGACCAAGGCGACCGGTCCCTCGACGGTGAGCTCCACGTGTTCCATGACCTGAGGTTATCTGGCCGGATCCCTGTCCTGGTTGGAGACGGTCAGGTGTGGATCGGCTCCACCCGGTCCGCACGCCAATCCGCTGCGGGGAACGACCGAGCCCAGTAGGCGGTCTCCCGTGCGACCAGGCCATCGCGCATGCGAAAGATGAACACGGATTGATAGGGATCGCCGTCGCCATAGTCCAGGTCTGCCTCCAGGACCAAAAGGTCACCGTTCTCGACGATCCGGACATTGGTGATGGAGGGTAGGGAAGGGAACCTGGCGTAGATCTCGCGTCGGTTGGCGTTGCCCACGATCCTCTCGTTGGACTGGGGCCATTCGAGCACCACATCTTCGGTGAAGATCTCGTTCAGCGCTCCCAGATCACCTGCGTTCATGGCGGCGACGAAGGCCCTCGCCGTTCTCTCGTTGTCGATCAATTTCACATCCTCCACCAACGGCGGCTACGGATCTATCCAGGCGAATCTAGACATAGGTGGTTCGCAGGAGGGGGCCGACAGCCCCTAAGTAGTTCGGACCAGCTCTCGGAGCCGAGGGTCGAGGGCGGGTCGTGGTGGTGGGTAGATCTGTCCGTCAGGTCTACGGAATACCGGTTTGCCATCGGGGCCGTCTTCGATGGTCCAGCCGTGTTCGTGCAAGAACCGGTGGTGGTAGCTACAGAGCAGGATCAGATTGTCCATATCGGTGAGACCGCCATCTGCCCAATGTCTCCTGTGATGTGCATGGACCCAATCGACATGTTCGCAGCCGGGGAACTGGCAGCCCCCGTCACGATGCCACAACAGACGCCGTAGCCATCCCGGGATCAGTCTGGTCCTCCGCCCAACGCCGAGAGTGCGAGCATGGTCATAGACGGTGCACTCCACCAGGGCATCACAGGCCAGCCGTCGTGCGGTCTCGTTTGCGATGACCGGGCCTGCCTCGAACTCGGCCACCCCGCCCGTCATGCTGGTTTCAGTGAGAGCCTCGAGATCGGCGTGAATCGTGACCGGGATTGGACCAGGGGAACCATCTCCGCTCGTTGCGGCCAACTCGACCAGACCATCGGCCATCCGGGCCGGATACGGGTCGAACAGGCCCGTCTCGGGATTGGGAGGAACCCGACCGGCCCCCGCCCGGATCGCCGACTCGACGATGTGCAGGTCCGGGCCGGGAAGATGGGCGGTCAGCCTTCCCTCCAACCCGTCCAGACTGTGCTGGATGAACAGACAACGACGTTCCCACATCTCACGTTCGTCCTGGGTCGTCGGCGGGTTTGCTCTCCGGGCGGCACGATCCAGCGCAGCATTAGACAGCCCGAGACACTCCTCGATCAACCCCTCCTCGGTGTCGGCGGTGGCCATCTTCGAGATGGCATCCACCTGATCCAGTGACAGGTCGCCGGCGGCGAAGCGCTCCCGGAGAACAGGCAGATCCTGGAGCCGACGGGCCACCCGGACCAGGAGGCCCGCCGTGGAGTGACGAAGCCCGAACCTTGCCGATAGCCACTGGACCAAAT
>DASWKK010000103.1:0-2285 GCA_036396655.1 Acidimicrobiia bacterium | reverse complement strand
GCATGGACCGTGGGATCGAGGGCCTGTGAGTTGCCGTTTGCCATGTCGGCAAGCGTGGCCAGCCGGACCAAGTCGCTCGGCTCTTCCCCGTCGACGACCGGGACCAGAAGACGAAACCAGGAGACGCCAGGCCCAGGTTTGCTGAACGAGCCCTCCCTGGTCCTTATCTCGACGGCGTCGTAGTGAAACCGATCCAAATCGCCGACCTCGCCGAAGTGCCCTCGCCAGGTGAGCCGATCCATGCTCTCCGGGCCGGCGGGCATGGTGTCGGTCTCAAGAACCGGCAGATCGAGGTCGCCGATCCGGATCTTCAGCGCCCGGGCCCGGCCCAACTCCAAGGTGCCGGCCCGCATCCAGGCGTCGACCAGTTGGATCCGCCGCCCTTCCCTCACCACCTCGGTCTCGATCTGAAGCGGGTGGAGGGGGACGGGCCGCATCAGATCGACGGTGAACCGGACCACCTGCATCGGCTCGAGGGTGGGCACGTTCTCGATGGCTCGGGCAAGGATCCCGCACGGTGGCCCGCCGTGCTGGGCCTCGTCCGACCACCCGCCGCGGGTCATCTCGGAGGGGATCAGGTCCTCGCCGACGAGGCTGAAGAGTGCGGGCATTGTCGGGCAGGGTAGATGCGGTCAGGAGCGGATCAGCGGGTGGCAAGTGGCGTAGTCACACAACATCCAGTCTCCGGTTCGGACCGAGTCGGGGAGATCAACTGTGCCCGAAAGTCCCGAGGCGTCGCATCCGGTGTAGGGCGCTCGATCCCAGTTCTGATCGGGAAAGAGGGCGGTGCCCATGATGAACGAGAGCGGCCCGATCCGACGAAACACCGACAGACACGTGCCGATTTGGTCCACTTCGGTGTAGAGCGAACCAGCGGTCTCGCTCACGGAGAGCGGCTCCCCCGTCTCTCTGAACCCTTCCGGTCGCACCAGCACGGTTCCGATCAGGCCGACGGCGAGCAGCACCATCAGGACCACCCGGGTCGGCACCGACGCCCGGTTCCGCACCACGACCACAGCCAGACCTACCACGCTCAACAGGGCCAGCCCGGTGGTCAGATAGATCGCATAGTCGATCCACACGGCACCTTCGTTTCGAGATGGTCAGGTCAGTAGTAGTACCGGCTCACCGTCTCGGCCACCATGGCCGGCTTCTCGCCACCCTCGATCTCTACGACGACCTGGCGGTTGACCTGTATCCCACCTTCCACATCCGTGACCGAGACCAGACTGATCCGAGCGCGGATCCTGGAGCCGACCGGGACCGGTGCCGGGAACCGCACCTTCTCCAACCCGTAGTTGAGCGCCATGCGCGGCGACCCGACATCGAGCTCGACCTGGGCGCTCAGGGTGACCGTGAGAGAAAGAGTGAGGAACCCGTGGGCGATGGTGCCGCCAAACGGGCCTGCCGCTGCCTTCTCCTGATCGACATGGATCCACTGGTGGTCGTCGGTGGCATCGGCGAAGGCGCTCACCCGGTCCTGGGTGATCTCCATCCAGTCGCTGATCCCGATCTCAGACCCAATCCGGTCCTGGAAGTCTGTTGCGTTCATTCTCCGTCCCTCCAGCGCCATATACGGCGCCACGTACCTCAGGTAAGCAGAACTAGCCTGCCTTCCGTGCAGGTACTGGGGACGAAGGTTGACCCGCGGTCGGAGGAATACCGGGTCAACCGCGCCGCCATGGAAACTCAGCTGGCCGAGTTCGAGAGGCTGATGGAGCAGGCCCGCCAAGGTGGGGGCGAGAAGTACATCCAGCGACACCGTGACCGGGGCAAGCTGCTAGCCCGCGAGCGCATAGAGCTCTTCCTGGACCGAGACGCCCCCTTTCTCGAGCTCTCCACACTGGCCGCATGGGGCACCGACAAGAACCTGGGAGCGAACGTGGTCACCGGAATCGGGGTGGTGGAGGGAGTCGAGTGCGCCATCCTGGCCCACGACCCGACCAGCCAGGCCGGCTCGATGAACCGCTATTCGGTGGCGAAAACGCTGCGCATCATGGACATCGCCATGGAGAACCGCCTCCCCCTGATCAACCTGGTCGAATCGGGCGGAGCCGACCTCCCCGACCAGGCAGAAGTGTTCATCGTCGGAGGCAAGTGGTTCCGCAACCTGACCCGGCTCTCCAAGCAGGGTATCCCCACCGTCGCCATCGTCTTCGGCAGCTCCACCGCCGGTGGCGCCTACTTCCCCGCCATGTGCGACTACTCGATCATGGTCAAGGAGCAGGCCAAAGTCTTTCTCGGTGGACCACCCCTGGTCAAGATGGCTACCGGGGAGGAGTCCA
>DASWKK010000102.1:0-5298 GCA_036396655.1 Acidimicrobiia bacterium | reverse complement strand
GGCCTCGAGAATGCGGTTCAAATCCTCGGGATTGATCGGTCTCGTGTCGTAGTCGCGGATGGCGCGGCGCGCCCGAATTGCGTCCCATGTCTCCATGGGCCCAACCTAGTGCACCGGGTCGCAAGTCTCACGCATGTCCCGTCGGCCCTCGACGCCCCTGGCTGCGTCCTCGTCCTCAACGCACCGCACCGGGTGCGTCTTCGTCCTGCGTCCTTGCCAGTCACGCCGATGGCTCGGCGCTACACGCACGGAACTTACGAGCCGGAGCACCCGGGCATCCCGTGCTCGAGGAGTCGGCGGTACTGGTCGATGACCGCGCCGGTCATGGTGGCGGGAACCCCCAGCTCGGCGAGCAGATCCCGTGCCGCCTCCATCTCCTCGAGACGGCGCCCGGCGTGTGTCGCGGTGGCGAAGAGAAGTCGTTCCATCCAGACTTCGTCGATAGACCCGAGCTGGTCGACCAGGTGGCTCCAAAACCAATCCGACTGACCGTATCGGGCCGCTGCCTCGGTGCTCTCGATGAGCAAAGCGGCCAGTCCTTTCATCACCACACTTCGCAACAGCTTCCGCGCCGCCGCCTCGCCGGCCTTCTCCCCGACCACTTCGACATTTCCACCGCGGGCATTTAGCAGGCGGGCGTATTCGACTGCTCCGCTGCCCGATGCCAGGGCCGGAGTGGACAGACCTCGCCCCGGGACCGCCGACATCAATGCAACGTCGGCGTACGAGGCTCCCGCTGCTGCGGCGACCTCGGATAGCTGGTGCTTCAGGGAAGGCGAGCCGGTGGAGAGATCGGCATATATCGCGCCTTCCTGGAGATGGGGGGCGACCAGCTCCAGCACGACGCCGGCCTGGGAGCCCGGAGTCGCCGCCAGCACCAGCGTGCAGCCGATGACAGCCGCCGGGCCAGTCTCATGACGCTTCACCCCGTCGATGTCCGCCAGCCTGGCCGGGTCGTAGCCATGGACTTCGTCACCGCTGCGGGCCAGGTCTGCGGCGAAAAGGGATCCGGCTTCCCCCAAACCGAGCACCGCCACTCTCATCGGCGGCTCATTCTTCGGGGGTGTCCACCCAACGAACCCCGAGCTCGTCCAGACGCGAACGGAACCCGTAGAGATCCACGCCGAGCTCGCCGGAGGCGAGGCGTTTTCTGGTCGCCTCCTCCTTGAGCAGACGCTCTCGCGCCATCTCCAGGACTTCCCCCGCCCGTTCCCGCTCCACCACCGCCACCCCGTCGTCGTCCGCAACCACTACGTCACCGGGCCTCACCTCGACCCCGGCGCAGACAACGGGCAGGTTGACCGACCCGGCACCGGTCTTGGAGGTTCCAGCGGCATGAACCCTTCTCGCCCAGACCGGGAACCCCATCCGCCGCAGGTCGGCCACGTCGCGCACACCGCCGTTGGTGATCAGACCCACGCACCCCCGGCCGGCCACCGAGACGGCCAGCAACTCGCCAAAGCTCCCGTTGTCCGATGGCTCCGTCGTCGCCACCACCAGGACATCACCCGGTTCGATCATCTCCACCGCGGCGTGGATCATCAGATTGTCGCCGGGAGGGCATGAAACTGTCACCGCCGGGCCGGCGATGCGGGAACCCTGCTGGATCGGCTCGATATCCGGTTCGAGCAGAACAGCCGCGCCGGCCTCGTGGACGGTGGCCACCCCCGCGGCTCCCAGCCCTGCGATCACGTCCGGCTCTGCCCGTCGGATCGTCCTGACGATGACACCTCCACCCATGTCTCAGCCCAGCTCGGTGGCAACCTGCGGGTACATCCGCTGGTAGGCCTCCGCCTTGGTGTCGCCGGTCAACCCCAGGTTGGGGCCTGAATTGCGCCGCGCCTGGAGCCCTCTCCTCGTGGCCACGTCGGTGTAGTAGTCCCAGAGGTGCTGCTGGCCCTCGATGCACCGCATCGCCTCCAGCTTGTGGTCCCAGACCTCGGTGATGTCGAGCAGCACGTCCGGCATGAAGCCCGAATACTCGGTCTGATGGGGCTCGAACAGGAACACGGGTGGGGCGCCGATCACTTCGGTCTCCGGATCATGACCGGCCGCCTGGGCGATGATGCGGGCGTTGGTGACGATGGAATTGGCCACCTCGTGGTCCCGATTCCAGGGGTCACGCTCGGTGTGGGTGAGCACGATCGTGGGTCGCACCTCCCGGAACAGCGCGACCAGCCGGTCGAGTAGCTGGGGTGTCTCCACCAGCGGGTAGTCGTCGGCGTCGAAGGCGACGAAGTTGGCGCCGAGGACCTCGGCGGCAGCCACCCCCTCCCCGTGCCTGGCCTTCTTCACCTGCTCCAGGGTCATGCCCTGCCGCCAGTACCGGGCGGACTCACCCCGCTCACCGTAGGAGAGACAGACCACCGTCACGTCGTCGCCTCGAGAGGCATACAGGGCCATGGCGCCACCCGCCCTCCACACGAAGTCGGCGACGTGGGCGCTGACCACAAGAATCGATTCCCGGCTCATTACCGCCAACCCTATCCGGCACCCTTCTCGCTATCTTCCCGTAGATCACGATGAGCGCCGAACCTCCAGGGATCCGTTGCATGTTGATGCGAGGCGGCACATCAAAGGGAGCGTTCTTCGTCGCCGACGACCTGCCCTCCGACCCCGCCGAACGCGACTCCCTCCTTCTGCGTGTCATGGGCTCGCCCGACCCCCGCCAGATCGATGGAGTGGGCGGCGCCCATCCCCTCACCACCAAAGTGGCGGTGGTGTCCCGATCCGAGCGGGAAGATGTCGACCTGGACTACTTGTTCCTCCAGGTTGCAGTCGACCGCCCCGCGGTCACCGACCGACAGAACTGCGGGAACATGCTGGCCGCGGTAGGGCCGTTCGCTCTGGAGCGGGGGCTGGTCGACTCCGACGATGGCCCGACCTCGGTGCGCGTCCTGATGAAGAACACCGGAGGACTGGCCGTCGCCAGCTTCCCGGTGGCGACGGGACGTCCGGTCTATGCCGGGGATACCGAGATCGCCGGCGTTCCGGGAACAGCGGCCGAGATCAGGATCGAGTTCGAGGACATCGCCGGCTCGAGCACCGGGGCATTGCTCCCCACCGGGCGGATCATCGACGAGATCAACGGCGTCGAGACCACCCTGGTCGACAACGGGATGCCAGTGGTGGTCATGAGATCGACCGATCTGGGGATCGACGGATACGAGAGCTGTGAGGAGCTCGAGGGCAACGACGGGCTGAGAAGAGCCCTGGAGGCCATCCGGGTCGAAGCCGGCCCGTTGATGAACCTGGGTGACGTCACCGGGACCACCGTGCCCAAGCTGACCCTGGTCTCCCCACCCAGGAACGGAGGTTCGCTGTGCACCCGCACCTTCATCCCTCACCGTTGCCATCAGGCGATCGGTGTCCTGGGGGCGGTGAGCGTCGCCACTGCCGCACTCCTCCCCGGGTCTCCTGCTTCCGAGGTCGCCCGGGTCGCCCCGGGCACCGATGTCGTCCGGCTGGAGCATCCGACCGGGAGCTTCGATGCACTGGTCCGGCTGGCCACCGACGGCGAGCCTCGGGTGCTCGGCGCCGGGATCGTCCGCACTGCCCGCAAGTTGATGGACGGGGTCGTCTTCCCCAGGTCCTACTGACCGGAGCCCGGTCAGGCTCCCCGTCCCCGCCACCTGCCTCCGTACGTCTCGCGTGCGTCCCTGGAGTAAGGGGTGGGGGCCACCCGGACCTGGATCTCGGTCTGCTTGTGACGCTCGACCGTGGGCTTCCTGGTCCCGCCGCTCTCCTCGCCCCAGACCAGAGTGAGCTCGTCGCCAACCTCGACGTCGGGATCGACCGTGCCCAGCGAGACGAACGCCCTGTCGTTGAAGGTGTAGCCGCTGAACATTGAGAACCCGACCAGATCGCCATCTCGCAGCACTGCGTCGTACGTTGCCGAGGTGTAATTCGACAGAGGCAAGTCGATGTGCTTGAAGCTCTCTCCTTCCGGCTCGAACAGCGACTGCCAGACCCGGACCACGTCGTCAGGGTTCCACTCGAAAGTGACCTTCTTCCGGTGCGGCCGGTCGTCCATCGCCTCTAAGGCATCCCGTCCGATGAATTCGTGGTCGTACTTGACGTAGAACCCGTAGCCGAGGGCATGTGGGGTGAGGTAGTAGTCCTCGATGTCGTCCGAGACGAAGCTCCCCCCGATCGAGCCGACCGCCTCGTACCTGTCGGCCGGCAGCCACTCCCTGTACGCCTTCATCCTCTCTCCGGTGTACACGGCGGGCAGCGGTGAGGGGATCCAGCCCGACTCGAGGGTGTTGGTGGCGTAAGCACGGGCGCCGACCTGTCGAATCCCGAGCTCTTCGCCTGCCTCGAGGATGGCCTGCTTCACTTCCCCACCCTCCGAGTAGGGCCCCCAGACCTCGAGTCCCGGCTCCCCCGCCATCCCATGGTGCAAGGCCGGCACCTGACGGCCCTGGACCTCGATCGCGCCGATGTGGAAGAACTTGATGTCGGGGACGGGACCGCCGTTCAGCTTCTCGATGATCGCCATGGCGTTCGGGCCCTGGATCTGGTACCGATAGTGGCGGCGCACCACCGGCTGGTCGCCGGGCCGGGGCGGCGACCGGTCGTCACGGGCATAGTCGACGTCGTATTCGCCGGTCTCGCAGTGGAACTGGACCCAGTTCACCGAAGGCTCTCTCCCCACCAGGTTGAAGCGGTCCTCGGCGAGGTGGAACATGATCACGTCGCCGATCACGTAGCCGTCGTAGTTACAGGGCACGAAATGCTTCGCCCGGTTGGTGCCGAAGCCGGCGAAGCTGTTGACGGCCAAACTGGAGAGCAAGTCGGCGGCGCCGGGGCCCTCCACCATCAGCTCGGCCATGTGATGCGACTGGTCGTAGAGGACCGCGCTCTCCCGCCAGGCACGCTGCTCGTCACGCCAGTTGCTGAACTCGGGGGCTACGACGGGGTACACATAAGCCCCGATCTGCGAGTTGCGCAGCATCTCCACCGGGTTGTCCACCGTCTGCAGGACGTCTTCCAAGCTCCTCTGCGCCATGGCTCCTCCTCCCTAAATAGGCGGTTCGGGTGACGTACACATGTCCGCCAAGCGTACACAGCACGGCCTACCTGAGGCAGGGGGGAACTCTTTCTCCCCCCAGCGAACGGAGTGAGCCGTTTCTCCCCCCAGCGAACGGAGTGAGTGTTGGGATGCTCCTATAGATGTCAAGCGGCTTTGGCTTGTGGTTGTTGTTTGGTGAGGAGGGTGGCGATTTCTCTGGCTGCGTAGCGTTTTAGGCAGCGGATGATTTCGGGTTTGGTTAGTCCTTCTTTGAGTCGGCGTTG
>DASWKK010000101.1:0-52066 GCA_036396655.1 Acidimicrobiia bacterium | reverse complement strand
CTTGGATACCTCTTCGAGCCCGGCGACGTGGGTCAGGGTGAAGAAGATGTCGTCGAGTCTCGGCTGGTACTCGGCCATAGCTCAAGGGTACCGAACCACGCCGATCTTCGACCAGGTTCGGCGGTTGTCTGAGCGGGGGGGACCGATGCGGTCCGCCCTTCGGAAAGGGGGGACAACGGATCGGTTCGGCGGTTGTCCCCCTGCGGAGCGGGGGGACCGACGCCAGCGAACGAAGTGAGCGCGTCGAGGGGGGCGAACCCCCCTCGCCCTCGCTTTGCTCGGGCGGTCCCCCCTTCGGAAAGGGGGGACAACGGGAAGACTCTCGAAGAGACGGAAGGCGCCGTCGGGTTGGCTTCGTCGACCCCGATCATGGTGTGGGTCAGACCTGCGTCGCGGAATGCGTTGAATGAGGTGGCGAGGAGTGCCTTGGCCAGTCCCTTCCCCCGCATGTGCCGCTTCACGCCCAGGCTCATGACCCATCCCTCTCGACGCCCGGTGACCTCCTCGTCGTCGGGGTACACGGCGTTGAGGCAAACCCCGGCCACCTCATCCCCGGCCAGGGCGAGAAAGGAAAGGTCGAGGCGAGTGCCCTCGCCTTCGAGACGGTGTCGGTAGGTGACGGCGTCGACCTGAGTCGACCCCAGTGGTCCCGGAACGCTTCATTGGTGGCTATGCGGGCGCCCTCGTCGAGCTCACGGTCCCAAGGGACGATTTCGATCCCGGCCACCGGGGCCACATCCACCGGCTGAGCGAGGGGCCGCAGCATCTCTTTCATGTAGCCGACCGGTGTAAGCCCGAAACGTCGATGGAGACGATGGGCGTCCTCGATCCAATCCCACTCGTTGGCCCTTATGTACCAGGGGAGGGCCGGGTCACATTCGGCCAGGGTGAGTGCCCTGATGTCCATGACGTCAAGGTATTGCACTCGCACCACCTGTGAAGCCGAATTAGCGGGTGGTCTCTCAGCCCCGATCTGGCCATCATGGCTCCGGTGGCAAGGCCTCTCACCAGCCGCTGGAGGCGAGCACGCTGTCGACGATCTCCGGGAGCACGTCGCCGATCGCGGCGTCCAGCTTGACCGAGGCAAGCATGTCGGCCTCGGTGGCGCCTTTGTTGATGACCACGATGGGAAGTGAGCGGAGGGCGCCGCGCATCACCACGTCCGACGCCGGCCATACCGCGACGGTCGAACCGAGGATGAGGAGGGCGTCGGCCATGGAAAGAAAGGTCATCGCCTTGCCCATCTCCTGCTCGGGGAGAAGCTCGCCGAACAAAACGGTGGCGGTCTTCACCATCCCTCCGCAATCGGGGCAGGTCGGGTCGAGCTCGCCTGCGGCCACCCGGACCAGGATCTCCTCGGTGTCCCATGTCGAGCCGCAGTCAACGCAGTGGCTGTCCCTGACGTTCCCATGCAATTCGGCCACCAAGTCGTCCTCGAGACCGGAGGCGTGGTGAAGACCGTCGACGTTCTGGGTGACAACTCCGGCCAGTCGCCCGCCGTCGGCCAGGCGTTTGATGGCCCGATGACCTGCGTTGGGCCGCACCGTGGACCTCGCCCCCCACAGCTCGCCGTCGAGATGCATCTTCCAGCCCTTCATTCGCAGCTCGGCGCTGGCCCGAAATCGATCGATGTGGAAGTCGTCCGGGTCGACCTTGGTCCAGAGGCCGTCGGGACCACGGAAATCGGGGATGCCCGACTCGGTGGAGATGCCGGCACCGGTGAAGACCAAAATCCTCGGGGCAGGCCTCAGTAAGCCCACCGCGTATTCAATGTTCTCTTGGAAGCTCACCAAGGGCGATTATCCGGTTCTCGAAGCATTAACTCAACGGATTGCATCGTCGGATGTGACGACTCCAGGTGCGGCGTACCATCTCCAGATGAACCGATCCGATGTCCAGGCCTGGCTTGACGGATATGTCGAGGCATGGCGCAAGAACCAACCCGAGCTGGTTGAGGCCCTCTTCACCGAGGACGTTGTCTATCGCTTCCGGCCCTACGACGGCCCGGGGCTCTTCGTGGAGGGACTGGCCGACCTGGTGGATGGCTGGATCGAAGAATCGAACGACGCTCGTCAATGGCAAGCCTCCTATCGACCTTTCGTCGTCGAAGGGGATCACGCCGTGGCCATCGGCACCAGCCATTACTTCGCCAGCGACGATGTGCCCGAAAAGATCTATCACAACTGTTTCCTACTGCGGTTCGCCCCGAACGGCCGATGTGCCGAGTTCACCGAGTACTACATGCTCGAGCAAAAGGGCGGGTGAGCGGGATGACCGACCCCCAGTCGGAGATGATGCGGCGCGGCTGGGACCCGGCCGACGGCCTCAACTCGCTCAAGGCTCCTCTGTTCCAAACCTCGACGTTCGTGTTCGAATCGTCCGCCGCGGCCGAGCGTCTCTTCGACGTCGTCTACGGCGGGGCTACCCCCGAGGAAGACGAGCAGATCGACTTCATCTACACGCGGATGGACCACCCGAATCTGGTCATCGTCGAGGAGCGCCTGGCGCTGTGGGATGGGGCCGGGTCGGCGCTCCTCTTCTCGAGTGGGGTGTCGGCCATTTTCACCACTTTGCTCACCTTCGTTCGACCAGGAGATCTCATCCTGCACAGCGCCCCCCTCTATGGCGGGACCAATACCATGCTGCATCAGGTTCTCGCTCCCCTCGGCTACGAGGTCGGCTCCTTCGGCCCTGAAGCCACCGAGGCCGAGATCGCAGACATGATCGAAGGTCGTCGCCTGGGCGCCGTCTACGTGGAGACTCCGGCCAACCCAACCAACGATGTCTTCGACATCGCCGTGGCTGCCCGGGTGGCCGCCGAGAATTCGACGTCGGAGCACCAGGTGCTCACCATTGTCGACAACACCTTTCTCGGGCCTTACGCCCAACGTCCGCTGGAGCATGGCGCCAACCTGGTCGTCTACTCGGCGACCAAGTACTTCGGAGGTCACAGCGATCTGGTGGCAGGGGTGGCGACGGGGGCGACGGAGCTGATCGAGCCTCTGAAGACGATGCGGTACCGGATCGGGACCACAGCCGATCCGCACACCGCGTGGCTCCTGGGGAGGAGCATGGAGACCTATTCGATTCGGCTCGAGAAGCAGACGGCCAACGCCGCAACGGTCGCGAAGTTTCTCGCCGATCACCCCAAAGTGGCCAGCGTTCGCTATCTGGGCATGATCGGCGACGCCGATCCCCACACCGACCTGGCCAAACGGCAGTGGTCGTCGGGAGGAGCGATGATCTCCTTCGATGTCGTTGGGGGCAAGGCGGAGGCATTCCGGCTCCTCGACTCGATGAGCTTGATTGCCAACACCACCTCGCTGGGGGGAACCGAGTCGATCGCCTGTCATCCCTGGACCACCACCCACTCCAACGTCGACACCGAGACCAAGATTCGGATCGGAGTCACCGAGTCGATGATCCGGCTCTCAGTCGGCATCGAGGCTGCCGAGGACATCGTCCGTGACCTCGAGAACGCGCTAGCGCGAGTCTGACCACATAGGTCGAACAGCCCATTCAGGCCCGGTCAGGATTGGGGAATAATGGCGGCGGGACGCGCTTGGGAGGCGTGACTGGAGGGAGAGGCAATTGGGCCTTGAGCTGATTGTTTTTTGGGGGTTCTGTGCAGATCGCCTCCCGACGCTCCCGCTTTCTCGTCACCAAATCTCATCGAGATATTTCGTCGCGTCCTGCCGTCAGATGTAACAGACGCTCCTACCCAATGGAGCCCGCGGTGGGCGGCCCTTCGGGGCCGCCCCCGCAAATCGTACGGTGGTCAGTCCTCGCCGACGTGGGTTGGCGGCAATCCAACTCTCTCGCTGAGAGCCTCTTCACGGTCGCTCACGATTCGCCTTGCGATGCCATCGACTGCGTGGGTCAACCACATGGCCGTGTGCGACGACTCGGAGTAGTCGGCCTCGCCGAAGGCATCGACCCGATCTTGTTCCAGGAGACGTGCCGCCTGCTCGAACTCTCCCTGTGACCCGGGCCGATATACCGCATAGGTTCGCCCACCGTTGGCCTCCACCACCGAGAACACCGGGACGTCGGAGGGCCCGTCGGCGATGTAGATCATGTTCTGGAATGGGACGCGGCGGTCCTCGCGAGCCATCTTGGCGTTGACGTCGATGCCCGGGTTCTTATTGGTTCCCTTGTTGATCTCAAAGAGAGCCCGGGTCTTGGTCGTGTTGTCAATGGTGTAGATCAGTTGGCGGATCTCGCCGTCCGGTGAGAACAGCTGGCCTTGGTGGTCGCGGTAGCCCGGCGGCGCGACCAACTCCGTGAACTCACATGCCCATACGTCGTCCACGAAGGGGGCCACCGCCGAGCCGAGGATCATCTGTCGGAGCCCGGTGGAGACGACATAGTGCTCCACGCGGATCTGGTGATCGGAGAAGCGAGGCTCGGACTCGATCGACTTCTTCACCAGCTCGAGGAAGTCCGGAATCCCCTCATAGAACGACACTTCGGCCCCGAGTTGGCGCAGAAGGTGGTTGCTCAGCCCTTGCATCCGCCCTTCCCGAACGTAGGTGAGAATGTGATCGAGGTATAGGCGGTCGCGGGCCACAAGCCCGGCGCCGTGTGATCGGTACCACTCTTCGAGCCCGTCGACCTCGTCCCAGAAGACAGCCTCATCGATCCCGAAATGCCGAAACAGAGGACCTTGCATGTTGCCCGGGATCAATGTCTTGTCGAAGTCCCAGATCATCGCGATGACATTCTGGGGAAACAGTTGTCGGTTCATTGCCAACACCTCGCTGAGGTGAAGGCTATCGGGTTTTCCACAGGTGGCAATGAGCGGCTCTCAGGAAGAGAGCTCGTCGGCGATCGCCTTGGAGAGATCGGCCACGGCGTTGATCACCTCGGCGGACGGCTCATCGAACCCGATGAAGACCGTCACCGAGAAGATCTCCCCGCCGGCTCGGACAACCAGCTCCCGAGCACCGAAATCGCCCGGGAAGAAGGCGTCGTCGCCGATCCCCTCGACGTCGGTGACACCGCTCCGGTTGTCGACGAAGCCCTGGCGGGTCGACTCCCATCCATCGTCACTCCCGTAGTGGAAGACGGCCACCGAAAAGACCGGTCCTCCTTCGACGGCAAAGTCACAGTTGAGCGCCTCGCCCTCGACACCTGGGGCGACGGTGCCGCCAAACACCGACTCGACGAGCTCGGCGTCGGCCAGGTCACAGGGCGACGAGACGCCACCTCCGCCATCGCCGTCGCAGGCGGCAATCACGGTGAGCACCCCGACCATCAGCCACAGCCTCCACCGCATTCCTTTGAGGCTAGCGATCCGGTCGCAGCAGGAGAGAAGGGCTTAGAGCGGCAACCCATGTACTCCTGGGCCGGCGACGGCAATTACCGTCACCTCACTCTCCGAGGGAGCTGAGATCGTGCCAGGTGACGGGCTCTTCCACCGAATACCCGGTGTGGCGCTGGCACGCTCATACCGGAAAACGGACTTGGTTCGTGACCTGACTGCTGGTGTGGTCCTGGCGACGATGTTGGTTCCCCAGGGCATGGCATATGCCGAGCTGACGGGACTGCCCGCACATACCGGTCTGTACACGACCGTGGCCGGTCTCGTTGCCTATACCCTGTTCGGGCCCAACCGGGTGCTGATCCTGGGCCCCGACTCCTCTCTGGCGCCGGTGATAGCCGCCATCGTGCTGCCACTCGCCATGGGAGACCCCGCCGCGGCTGTGATCTTCGCCTCTGCTCTCGGCTTGATGACCGGGCTCGTCTGCATCGTGGCCGGCATCGTCCGGATCGGAGTGATCACCGAGCTCGTCTCCAAACCGGTACGGATCGGCTACTTGAACGGGATCGCGGTGGTGGTCCTCGTCTCCCAGCTGCCGAAGGCTCTTGGCTTCTCCATAGATGCCGACTCCACAGTCTCGAGCCTCGTCGCGACCGTGGAGTCGGTCATCCGAGGCGAGGTGGTTGGTGCTGCCCTCGTGATCTCGGCCTTGACCCTCCTGGTCATTCAGGTTGTCGCCAAGCTTTGGCCCGGAGCACCCGGGGTACTGCTCGCCGTGGTCGCAGCAATGGTTGGCGTCGCCGTCTTCGACCTGGCCTCTACCGTGGCAACGGTCGGGGCGCTGCCACAGGGCCTGGCCTCGTTTGTCTTCCCCCAGGTCGGGTTCGACGAGCTCGGCCCGTTGGCCATCGGTGCGCTGGCGGTGGCACTGGTTTCCTTGGCCGACACCGCAGCTCTGTCGACCGCTATCGGAGTCCGGGCGGGGACACGGTCGGATCCCAATGCCGAGGCCAAGGCCCTCGGCGTGGCCAACATCTTTGCCGGGCTGTTCCAGGGTTTTCCCACCAGTGCCAGCTCGTCGCGATCAGCGGTCGCGATGTCGGTGGGAGCAAGGACCCAGTTGACCGGGCTGGTGGCGGCAGTCGCTGTCACGGCACTATTGGTTTGGGCTCCTGGCCTGCTCGCCGACCTTCCCTCCGCCACGCTCGCCGCCATCGTGATAGCGGCCTCACTCGTCATCTTCGACGGGTCGGCGGTCCGATGGCTGTGGTCGGTTCGCCGCTCCGAGTTCCTCCTGTCCGTGGGAGCGTCTCTCGGTGTGGTGATCTTCGGGGTGCTCGAGGGCATCCTCATTGCCGTGGTGTTGTCATTGGCCAACTTCATCCGGCGTGCCTGGCACCCCCACAGCACCGAATTGGTGCGGGTCCACGGGTTGAAGGGGTACCACGACCGGAATCGTCATCCCGAGGGGGATCGGATTCCGGGACTGCTGATCGTCCGATTCGACGCTCCTCTGTTCTTCGCCAACGCTCCGACCTTTGGGCGACGCCTCGGTGATCTGATGGAGGACTCATCGCTCGCGATCGAGCGGGTGGTGGTGGCGGGGGAGGCAATCACCGATGTGGACACCACCGGCGCCGAAGTGCTCATCGAGGTGCTCGACCATCTGCAGGAGCAAGGGCTGTCGTTTGCATTCGCCGGTCTCAAAGGCCCGGTCAAGGATCGGCTCAGGGCGTATGGCCTGTACGACCGGATCGGAGACGCAAACTTCTTCCCCACCATCGGCGCCGCCGTCAACGCCCACCTGAGTGATCGGGAAGACGCCGACGGGGATCGGTAGGGACTGGCCGAGACATCACACCGCGAGTAGGTCAAAAGGAGCCCGGCCTGAACCAGATCAATGTATCGACTCCAAAGTGGACGATTGGTTGACTGGGCCATTTTGGCGAGTGTCAGGATCCTCCTGGATCGATGAGGATGACCTTCCAATCGGCGAATTGATCCGTCGAGCATGAGCCCGGAGTGGTGATCAGAATCAGTTCGTCTGCCTCGCTGATCTCGGGGTACGTGGGCACTTCGTCAAATCCACATGGGGCAAAGGGTCTGACTGCTCCAAGCCGCAGAGTGTCACCCCAGCTATGAACGCTCGTCTTCTCGGTCGCCAACGCAAACTCCGAGTAACGCTGGTCGTCGATCTTGTCGAGTTCGCCTGCCACGCGGTTCCAGACACCCTCCATCTGAAATGAGCTGTCCACCACAACGAAGACACGGTCGGTTTCACGCACCAGATTCACGATGACGGCGAACCCTCCGAAGACAACGAGAAGGCCAATGGTCCAGAACGCGAGTGGTTTCACTCCTGTTTGCCCATCTCTAACCGCCGCCGGCCGAGGCGGAGGACCCGGCCATGACCAGTGAGGGCTAGCGGAGTTCTATGCATGACCCTTGGCTCAGGACACTAAGTGCCGGCGTTGAATAGGGAAGCCATCTTGAACTCGACGTCCTCTTCGCTGGCGTTGATGCTTGCTGACTCGACCAGCGAGGAGAGCCGTCCCAACTCATCGAGGTTGGCCTCAAACCCGACCGTATAGACGGGGATTCCCAAACCTGCGATCACAGGAGCGGTTTCGTCGAAGGTGAGCCCGGTTGTGGTCTCTCCGTCCGTGAGCACAAAGAGCAGCAGCTTGGCGTCGGGAACCGTCGCTTTCACGTCGTTGAGCATTGACAACCCGAGGATGATCCCGTCATACATGGCGGTTCCGCCAGTTGCATTCATGTCGACCGCGGCCGCGGCGAACTGTCCCTGCTGATTGAGGTCGAACTCGGCGAAACCGAGCCGCTTGCGTGCGTTGTCGCTGAACTCGACGAGCCCAATTGAGGTTTCTGGGCTGATGAAGCTGAGTGCGGACTCCATAGCCCTTCGAACAGCATTGATCCGGGTGCCGGCCATCGACCCGCTGGTGTCGGTGACGAATACTGCGTAGACCGGCAGGCCGCCGTCTTTCTTGTCCTTCCACAACTGTTGCGCCTCGATCAGCGTCTCACCCGACGGGATAGCAACGTCCGAGGTGTATGGCGGCGGATCAAAACCGTATTCGGCTCCCAGATCCTGCAGAGGCTCCTCCTGGGCGTGGGCGGCGAAGAGCTCCAAGGTCTCGAGCTCCGTTGGGGAGACATCGCCTACCGCGTAAAGCGGGTTGTCGTGACGGACTCCAAACGGGATGAATTCGAATCCCGATCGCAGCGAGTCGGTGTTGACGTAGGTCTGGTACTCCATGACGAAGGCATCGAGCAGACCGTTCTCCTTCTCCACCGACTCTCGTATCTGGAGCGTGGTCAGGGCAACGTACGGGACCTGTTGTTGAAACTGCTCGAAGACGCTGGCCACATCTGGATCGACCAGCCGTGATTCGTCGCCCTCGGCGAAGGCATCCAAGGCGGTGAGTAGGAAGTTCAGCCCCGTACTGGAAGCGAACGGGTCGGTGTAGCCCATGACCACATCACCGGCGATCACCGCCTCGATGAGGGTTGCCGCGTCCAATTCCGCATATTTGGCTCTGAGCTCCTCGGCAGTCTCTGTCCTCATCACCAGCCCGGCAACATTTGGGACGAGTTGCTCGCTCACAGGCGTCATTGACTCATGGGTACTGGCCATCTCGATCCACAAATGACTGGAGGGGCTGAACCCCTCGGGAAGCTCCTCGCCAGCGGCAATGAACTGGTAGCCGGTGCCGGAGGCGATTTCGCGGATGGCCACTTGTGCGATGCTGCCATCACTCAGTGTCGTTTCCGAGGCATTGAAAGACTCTGCAGCTTCGACCATCCATCCATCCGTGTCATCGCCGGACTTTTCAGTCGACGTGAAGATCTCGGCGACTGTCTGGTTCGGTCCACCCCTAGGAGCGGCGGTAATCGCGAAAAGGTCGATGTCGGGGAGAGTGGTAGTGAGATCTTCGGTAGGTGGCGGGACCGCTTCTCGTCGGCCTACCGGATTGTCCGTCCAGTCGATTTCGTCCACCATTTCATAGAGACGTTGCTCCGCCTCGTCGGGATCGAGCGCCTGAGGCTCATTGGTGCAAGCGGCCGCGATCAATACAAGTGCCAGGCCGACGGCGACTACTCGGGCCGATCGGTCAATGGTCCCCCTGGTAGCTCCGGGAGACATCACCCTTGAGGGCTGAGGTCTATTGCGGAGCTCGAAGCCTCACCTCGTTCCATTCGTTCGATGGCCGCCTCACCCTCTTCGGTCATCCGATCGAGCTCGAGGATCGTATTTGCCATCTGGGGCAGGGCCTCTCTGCGATAGCGCGAGATCTCATCGAGTGCGGTGGTGATATCTTGGAATGCCGACCGCAGGGAGTCCATTTCGAGCATCCCGCTTGCAGCCTGCTCATGGATTTCTGTGCCTTGGGTCTTGAGCCGCTGTGCGGTCCCTGCGATGAGATCTGATGTCGTGCGGTTCACCGCCTCGACCTTGTCGAGCACGATCCTTTGATGTGCGAGTGCCATGGCCACGGTCACCGCCACCTGCAACGCGCTGACAGTCACATCGATCGCTCGATTGACTCCCCTAACCAGCTCACGGTTGTTGCGAACGATTATCTCGGTCGCCAGCACACCTTGCTGATTGACCGCCAACTGCTGTTGCAAGTCCACCGTGCGTTGCCGCAGAGGGAAGAGCAGCTCCTCTTCGATGAACTGTCGACGCGGGTCGACAGGGCCGATCTCGTCCTCCAACTTGTCGGTAATGACGTTGTCCAGTGCCTGCCCCATGGCTACTTGCTCGGTCAACTGGAGCGTCGTCTCGCGCATGGCCTGTTGATCCTCGCCCAACGTCACATTGTCCCGTTTCAGCTGGTCACGGCCGGTCTCGAGAGACTTGATAATCGAATCGATCACCGTCTGAGAGCTTTCATAACGCATGAAGTACCGCTTCAAAGGTGTCCCTACTCCCGGGATATTGCCGATCAATCGGGTAAACCATCCTGACTCGAGATCGACTGATGCTGGATCGAGCCTCTCCACCTCGACGCGAAGATCGATCAGCGATTTGGCAACCGGCCCGCCGTCCTCGCTCCCGTGGGCCATGTCGCGTACTGGCGCCTGCAGCATGCGGGTCCGACTGGCAGCACGGGTCTGCAAGTCTCTTCCCATTTCTTCAACGGCGAGCCGACTGCGCTCTCGAGCAGCCTGATCGGAGGCATCGAAGTCGAGTAGCACGCTGGCTTGATCTCGGACCCTCTCGCGGAGCTCAGCATCCGGATCCGGTTCTGGCAATGCCAGTTCGGCCTTGGTCTCCTCGACGCTCAATGCGAGTTCGAGCGGCTGAAGTACCACTTCGCTATTGCCTTCTGATTCGCGTGTCATCTCCGCTCTCCTCTGATCTGTCTGTTGGATCTCATGTCACGTATCTCTCAGCTCGATCGGCCAGCTCTTGGAGGGCTGCCATAGCGGCCTTTGCGTCCTGTGGCTGACGACCTATAGGTGCGTCTGCCAGAGCTGTCGTGGTCCTGTCCAACATCGTCATTGCAGACTCGTTTTCAGAGAGGAGGGCGGCGATCTTCTTCTCCTGAGAATGCAGAAGTGCGCGTCGGTCTTGCAGTGAACCCCGCTCTGACTTGGCAGCGTCGTCATCGAGGTCGGCGAGCTCGTCGAGCCGTTGGACTATGTAGTCATCGTCGATGGCGCTGACACTATCCACGGCCACGGCGACTTCTCGGAGATTCTCGAGCGTCGCCAGGTATACCCCTTGCGCAGTGGACAGGTAGCGGCCGTATGTCAGTTCACCTGACTCGAGCCTGCGGTTGAGCACCCCGACCAGGCTGTCCCGCTTCTCCTGGATCGCTTTCAGCTGTCGCAGCGGGCGGGTGTCTTCGAGACCTTTGAGCTCCGCTTCGAGACGTGCCAACTCCTCGGTCTCCACCTCTGACAGCTTTGAGACCTCGGACTGAAGGCGGTTGAGCATTCCGGTAGCGGACATAGTGATTGGCCAGGAAGCGATGGCCAGTCCGGCAATGATCAGCAGTATCACCGTCATGAAGAATGGGGGTTGAAGCAACGCCAGGATGGCCCAAGTACCCAATACGACAAGACCCATCGCCAGCCAGGTGGCCGGGTAGGCCGCCACCACCCTCCACCAACTCCTCATTGCTGACGGCCTGCGAGGGTAGCCGGCGCACCATGGGGAGTCCTATGGTCATTCCCGTTCGGGATCAAACAAATCACGCTAGCTCCAAGCCCTTTGCGGGACGAGGTTGGACGTCCGTCCCGACTCTTTCTGCCGTCGACGACTTTATGCGCTCTCTCGCCGCTACCCGCTGGCGGGTGGGTCCGTGTCACAGACAAGGCAAGCATCCTCGAGCCGGGAGCTCGCGGCGTCCAGAAAAGGTATCGATCCGCTTGAGCTCAGCTCCGAGGAGACTTCAGGCGAGCGGCCGCCGCCACGATCTCGGATGGCTCGGCGCGGCGTCGGTGGTTGGCGTCGACGTAGGCATATCGGATGACCCGGTCGCTGTCGATCACATAGGTGGCGGGTATCGGTAGCTCCCACTTGTCGGCTCCGTTCATCGCCGGGATGTCGCGGCCCTTTTCCCTGTAGTTCTCGATGTTCTCCTCTGTCATCTCGTAGACGAGGTTGAATTGCTTGGCGACGAGGTTGTCGTGATCCGACAGCACGGGAAACGTGAGGGCGTGTTTCTCGACCGTTGTCAGGGAGGTATCAGGGGTGTTGGGGGAGACTGCGACCAAGGTCGCTCCCGCTGATTCGATGTCGGCCATTGCCTGCTGGAGGGCTCGGAGCTCCAGGTTGCAGAACGGGCACCATTGACCGCGGTAGAAGGAGAGGATGACCGGTCCCGACCTCAACAAGTCGGAAAGCCTGACCGTCTCGCCAACCGCGTCGGGCAGCTCGAAGTCAGGGGCGGTGTCGCCCTCGTTCAGCGCCCGGTCGACGATCCCCGATTCTTCCAGGGCGGCCAAGGCCCTCTGGTACATCTCCTGAGTGTCTTTGGTCAGTGTGGTCTGACCCTGAGCGGTTCGTTCGGCGAGTTCTTCGGACAATGACATGGGATCAAGGCTAGAGGAGGTCGGGCCTCTCATCGGCCGACAGGGACCGAGAACCGGGTGCCGGTTCGGCGGCATGCGACAAGTGGGTCATGAGCGGCTTCCACGTCAATCCGTGGACGTTCTCTAAAAGTGCGAGACATCCTCGAAGAAGGCCAACCCCACATCCGACAGGTCTCAGCGTTGTTGCCCAACGGCGACCTTCTCGCGGAGGCCTATGGGCCGGAATCAAGAAGGGTGAGCAGGGACCTAAGAGGTGCTGTCCACCCATCGGATAGCCAAGTGATATAAGGCCATAGCGAGAGCCGAGATCCTCTCACACGTCTCTTACCTGTTTCGCTCCCGATCAGGCCTGTCTCAATCCTCGTCGCCTTGGTCGGGGCTGCCAGGCCCCGCCCAGCACCGCCACGCCCGTCGGAGGTGTCGGATCGACCATTCCAGGGTCAACGGATTGGTAGAGCTCATCGATCGCCCGAGTCACAGTCTCGGATGGGAGCCTCAACGGCACCCTGTGATAGAGACTGCGCGTCGTATATGAATTCAGTGAGACCGACGCCCGCAGTGCCCAGAGCCACATCAGGAGTGAGACCGCGCCAAATATCTGATGGAAGTTGTTGTCCGCCGTCGGACCAAAGTCCTCTGTCCAGTACTTGACGACCGCATAGACGAGCAGGACCGCAGCACCCACCAGAGGCATGCCGACCACTGAGGCGCTGATCAGGCGGGTCATCGTGGCTGATGGTGCACCCGAGACAAACCTGTTAGTTCGAAATCCTGTCCATCCCAAGCCACTATTAAGCGGTTCCGCAAAGCTCTTCAGATACACGTCGACCCGGACTACGTAGAAGAAATAGAGCGCAGCAAGCTGAACATAGAGGCTCAACACAAAGACATAAGCCAACAAGAACGTGGATGCTCGTTCGGACTCGTTGAACACGTCCTCCAGCGAGAAGAAGAGAAGAGCTCCGAAGATTGTGAAGAACGCGAGAATCAGCCGAAAGACGATGTCAGACCAGTGGCGTGCATCCTCGTTCCTCTGTTCGGCTTTTCCCGCGATAGCTTCAAGATTTTCCGAACCTTGTGAGTCAATTAAGCCCAGATAGGCCCTGATCGTCTTGCAAAGTAGCTCTGGCGACATGTCGAATTGCAGGAAATGGTTCAGACTGGTGAAGGTGATCATGGAGAACGACTTGCCCAACCGCGTGAGTCGGGCCGCGGCTCGGTAGTCAGCTAGTCGATCATCGATGCTGTGAAACAGGACGACGGGACACGACACGTCGTTGAGCAACTCCCAAGTTGACGAACCGAGATCGACAACCTTGATAGACGTAATCGGCGACAAAGATGTCAGGTGCGGGAGCGACCTCTTTGTTGCACGCGTTGTGGTCTGAAGCCACCTCGGCCATCTCCTAATCGGCAGCCGAGTTGCTAGGCCGAGTAGCGCGACAGTCAATCGTGGGTACCGCGGACGGACGAAGATGCTGATCGCAACCACCCCGGCAACGGCCCGCTTGGTTGCTAGATGCAGACCGAGAATCGCACCCAGTGAGAATCCGACGACGAATACCTGATCATGCTCAGCCGAAAGCTGATCGAACTCGTCTAGTACCTGCGCGTGCCAGTCAGCCGGTTCAACCCCTCCCAAGTCGCCTGTCGGGTCGGAATGACCTAGCAATGCCACAAGACGACAGCTGTATCCATGGCGTGCCAGCGCTTCAGCCAGTCGGAAAAGATCCATCGGGGTGGTCCCGAAACCGTGCAAGAGAAGAAAGCAGGGCTTTGCTTCATCTCCGGGCATGTCAATCGACCCGCCTTCTAGCATCTGAACCGCCATGTCGGCGAGGCTAGCTCTAGGGCCGACGAGGGCGTCGCCCACGTTCTGGGACTTTCCGTGACGAAAGCTGCCCCAAGGGTCGCCGCACCGGTGGACGAGGTCAGACAGCTACGCGATAACGCGCTCTGACCTGGCCCTGAGAACTCGTGGAGTCTCGTGGGAATCGAATCCTCCACCTTTCTGGTTCCCGGGCGGACCAACCGGCCCAGGCGTCAGCCTCTGGACCCCAAGACATCGACGAGAGCGATTCCGGTGATTCTGCCTGGGTGTTCCCCGGTCAGCGACTCCGCAGAGCATGCCACACCCGCTCGGCGGTGAACGGCGTCTCGGTCAGCCAGATGCCGGTGGCGTCGTGGATGGCGTTGGCGATGGCGGGGATGGGGGCGTTGATCCCTATCTCGGCCACCGACTTGGCCCCCATCGGCCCGGTTGGCTCGAACGAATCCACCAGGATGGTCTCGATCCGGGGCAGGTCCTCGGGGCCGGGAATCTTGTAACGGGCGTAGTCCGTGGTCTTGGGCCGGCCCCGAGCGTCGAAGACCATCTCCTCGAACAGGGCGTAGCCGATGCCGTTGGCCACCGCCCCTTCGACCTGGCCCTCCACCAATTTCGGGTTGATCGGCGTGCCACAGTCGACGGCGGCCACGAAGCGGAGCACCACCACTCGGCCGGTGTCTTCGTCGACGGCCACCTCGCAGAAAGCAGCGAGGAACGGGGGCGGCGAGAGCTCGGGGGTGAACGAGTGGATGGCTGCGATCTGCCGCTGTTCGGTCCCGTAGAGGGTCCGAATCCCGACTTCGGCGAGTGTGGCCGATGTCCCGTCTGCTGCGGTCACCCGTTCGTCCTCCAGGGTGAGTGACCCGGGCTCGACATCCAACATGTCGCCGGCCACCTCGAGGATCTGGGCACGCACGTCCTCGGCCGCCCTTGCCACCGCGGTTCCCGACACATAGGTGGTCGAGCTGGCGTACGCCCCGACGTCGAAGGGGGTGAGGTCGGTGTCCGATGAGATGACGACGATCTTGTCCAAGGGCACGGCGAGGACCTCGGCGGCGATCTGGCCGAGGATGGTGTCCGACCCCGTTCCAAGATCGGTGGCGCCTACCGCCAGGTTGAACGACCCGTCGTCGTTCATCTTGATGGAGGCGGCTCCCATGTCGATCAGGGGGATTCCCGAGCCCTGCATGTGAGTCGACATACCCACCCCGTGGACCCAGGAGCCGTGGCGTTCTCGCTTGCCTCGCCTCTCGGTCCAGCCGATTCTCTCCGCGCCCTGCCGGATGCACTCGTCGAGAGCGCATGAGGTGATGGTCTGCTCTACTCCTTCCCGGCCCTCGCCCAGCGCGGCGAAGATGGGCGAGGTCTCCCCTTCGCGGATGTGATTGCGCATCCGCCACTCCAAGGGATCGATGCCGAGGTCGGCGGCGAGCCGGTCGACTGCCGTCTCCAGGGCGAAATAGCCCTGGGTGGCGCCATACCCCCGATAAGCGCCTGCCACCGGGAGGTTGGTGTAGACGACGTCCCCGGAGAACCTGACGTGGGGCGCCTTGTTGTATAGGGGCAGGGTCTTCGATCCCGCATTGGAGAGGACCGTGAGGCTGTGGGCCCCGTAGGCGCCTGTGTTGGAGAGGACGTCCATCTGGAGGGCATGGAGCCGGCCGTCTGCCTTGGCCCCGAGCTTGACCCGGACCCGCATCGGGTGCCTGGTCCGCGAGGAGACGAACTCCTGCTCCCGGTTGTACAGCATCTGGGCCGGGCGCCCGGTCTGAAGGGTCACCCAGGCGGGCAGGTCCTCGATGAGCACCTCCTGTTTCACCCCGAAGCCACCACCGATCCTGGGCTTGATCACCCTGATGCGGTGGATGGGGACGTCGAGCAGCATTCCGATGATGCGGCGCACGTGGAACGGGACCTGGGTGGAGGTCAGGATGACGAGACGCCCGTTCTCGTCGAGATGGGTGGCGGCGATGTGAGGCTCGAGCGGAGCATGCTGGCCGTATTGGGTTTCGGTGGTGACGACGACCACCGCGTCCGATTCGGCGAAGCCCTGCTCGACATCACCTGCGACCGCCACCACGTGAGCGGCGAGGTTCCTCGGTGCGTCCCAGACGTCGAGGGCGTCGTCCTCGTCGTGGATCACCGGCGCTCCCTCGGCGATGGCCTGGTCGATGGTCAGCACCGGCTCCAACACCTCGTATTCGACTTCGATCGCCTCCACCGCCCGTTGGGCTTCGAGCAGGGAGTCGGCGGCGACGGCGGCGACGCGGTCGCCCACCCAACGCACCTTTGTGTCGAACATCCGCGCGTCGTAGGGCGAGGGTTCGGGGTATCCCTGGCCGGCGGTGGTGTATCGCTTCTCGGGTGTGTTCCGGTGGTCCAGGATCAGCGCCACCCCAGGCATCGACTCGGCCCGTGTGGTGTCGATCGCCTTGATCCGGGCGTGAGCGTGGGGGCTGGTGAGTAGGGCGATGTGGAGTAGGTCGACGGGTTTGGGGAAGTCGTCGGCGAAGACCGGCCTTCCGGTGACCAGGCCGCGCCCGTCTACACGGTGCACGGAGGTCCCTACGACCTCGTACTTGTCAGCCATCGGCCCCGCCCTCCCTCATGATGGCGGCCGCCATCTCGATCGCATCGATCTGCTTGACATAGCCGGTGCAGCGACAGAGGTTGCCGGAGAGATAGGAGCCGATCTCGTCACGGGTGGGCTCGGGATTGCGGGCGAGGAGGTCGGCGGCGGTGAGGATCATTGCGGGGATGCAGAACCCGCATTGGACGCCACCGGCGTCGAGCATCGTCTGCTGCAGCGGGTGATACGCCGAATCCTTCCCGGCCAGGCCGTCGATCGTGGTGATGTCGCTGCCCTCGGCTTGCGCGGCGAACACCAGGCAGGAGGCGACGGCCCTCCCGTCGAGAAGCACGGCGCAGGCGCCGCAATCGCCGTTGGCACAACCGTTCTTGACACTGGTGTGACCGTTGGCTCGGAGTGCCTCGAGCAGGGTGTCGCCCGGCTCGATCTCGAGGGGCTCACTCTTCCCGTTGACGGTGAGGCCAACTCTCATCGGCTCAGCCTCTCCGTCGCGGTGGTAAGGCAGCGGGCTACCAGCACCTCGACTAGATGGCTGCGATATTCGGCTGACGCCACCCACCCCGTCCCGGTCGGAACCTCTTCGCCTGCGAGCCGGGAGGCGGTCTCGATGGCCGACGGGGTCAACCCGTCGGACATGACCGACGCCTCTGCCCGTGCCGCCCGAAGGGCGAGGTGTGGGGTCGCCCCGCACACGATCCGGACCTTGTCGACGCCTTCGGGGCCGAGATCTACCCGGCAGCATGCGTTGAGGATGGGGAAGTCGAAGGCGGTCCTGGCGTGGCGGTGAAAGGCAGCTGCCGAGCTCGCGGGGAGGGCGGGGAGGAGGACCTCGGTGAGGATGTGGGGCCGGGTGTTGTGCCCCTCGGAGAGGTAGCGGGACAGGGAGAGCGCCGTCAGGACGCCATCCCGGTGGATGCGAACCTCGGCGTCGAGGGCGATGAGCACCGGCACCACATCGGAGAGCCGGCCCCGGGCGAGATGACCGCCGATCGTGGCCGAGTTGCGCAGGAGTGGGCTGCCCACCTGCACCATCATCTCGGGGATGACACCGCCGGCGTGGTCGACGAGCGACTGATGCTCCAGGATCGCGGTCAGCGTGGCACCTGCGCCGATTCGGATCGATCCGTCCTCCTTGGCGGAGACGGTGGAGTCGAGGGCGCTCCTCAGGTCGACCAGTGTGGTCACCTCGGGTGGGGCGCTTATGGTGAGGTCGCTGCCACCGGAGAGGAGCCGGACGGTGGGGGCGCCGTCGGCGATGGATCGCCACGCCTCCCCGAGGGACTCGGGACGCAGATACTCAGTGATGCCGGGCCGGCTCACGATGCGGCCGTCCTGGCGTTGAAGTCTTCGATGAGACGGTCGATCGGCCCACTCATGCCCTGGATCTCGGCCCAATAGGACGGGTCGTGCCACTGGCGATCCAGCTCTGCGACTTCCTTGCCCTGTTGTTCCACCCAGGTGAAGTACTTGAGGTTGTGGATCCGGCGCCGTTCCCAATGGCCCAGCTCCTCCACGTGCGCGGTCGACTCGCCGAGCAGCCAGCGGTGATGGGCAACCGCGGCGTCGGTGGCGGTGAAGTCACCCAGCCGGTCCCGTTCCTCCATAAGCCGGCTCTGATACATGTCCATGGAGTCTGTGGCGATGGTGAGCACCACGTCGTCGCTTCCCATCTCGAACCACTTGGCCAGCTTGATCGCCGAGAGCAGGTTGGCGATCGAGGAGATGCCCAGCTCGGGGAGCCGGGTCACCAGGGTCTCGGGCAAACCCCGGGAGAGGAGGTAATCGATGCCCGCGGGCTCGTTGAAGAGACGGATCAGGGCCATGGGCCCGGCGTCGTCGATGGCGGTGACCAGGTCGGTGTTGCGCACGTTGTGGATCCAGGGGACGTGCTTGTCGCCGATGCCCTCGATGCGGTGGCTGCCATAGCCGTTCCACATCAGCGTGGGGCACTGCAGGGCCTCGGAGGCGGCGACTTTCACAGTCGGGAAGTGCTGTCTGAGGAAGTCGGCCGAGGCGATGGTGCCCGCCGACCCCGTGGAGTAGGTGACTGCGGCCAGTCGGTCGCCGTCGCCGGCCACCGTCTCGAACACCTCGAGCATGGCGGGCCCGGTCACCGTGTAGTGCCACAGGTAGTTACCGAATTCGTCGAATTGGTTGAAGACGACAATGTCCTCGCCCGAGGCACGCAGCTCGGCGCACTTGTCGAATATCTCCTTGACGTTGCTCTCCGAGCCCGGAGTCTTGATCACCTCCCCGGCGACGTTCTCCAGCCAGGTGAAGCGCTCGGCGCTCATCCCCTCGGGGAGGATGGCGATCGACTCGCAGGCGAGGAGGTTGGCATCGTATGCCCCGCCCCGGCAGTAGTTGCCGGTTGAGGGCCAGGCCGACTTCTGGTTGGTCGGGTCGAACTGGCCGGTGACCAGACGGGGAACCAGGCAGCCGAAGGCGGCGCCAACCTTGTGGGCCCCGGTGGGGAACCACTTGCCGACCAGGGCTACGATCCTGGCATCTACACCGGTGAGCTCTGGGGGGAACTCCATCATGTTCACCTCACCGAAGCCGCCACCCTTCTCCACCGGCTGGTTGTGCCAGGTGATCCGGAAGAGATTCAACGGGTCGAGGTCCCACAGTCCCACCGATTCGAGGCGACGCACCACCTCGTCGGGGACGTTGCCCGGGTCGCGCATCTGGGCGAAGGTGGGGATGACGATGTCCCGTTCCCGCGCCCGTGAGACCGCGTGCTCGAGACCGGCCGCTTTGATGGTGAGATCGATCATCCTGTCCACTCCTCCAGTGCGGTGGCCACCGAGTCCAGGTCGGGGGCGACGTGATGGGCATGAGCCCCGGCGGCGGAGACCGCTCTCATAGCAGCTGGGATATCCTTGAGCCCGGTGCCGGTGGATATGGAGACCACCCGGTCGCCGGCCGAGATCACCCCGGTTGCCCTGGCCACCTCGACGCCGGCCCAGGATGCGGCGGCAGCCGGCTCGCCGAAGACCCCGGCCTGGGAGGCGACCGTGGGGATGGCGGCGAGGATTTCCTCGTCCGTGACGGTGACGAAGGCCCCGTCGCTCCGGACGATCGCCCGCATCGCCTTGATCCGGTCCCGAGGGAGACCGGCGGCGATGGAGTCGGCAACGGTCTCGGGGTGGATCGGCGGCTTGGTGAGAACGTCTTCCCCGTTCGCCCACGCCTCGGCCAGATAGCTCGACCCGGCCGCCTGGACCCCGATGATCCGGGGAATGCCCCCGATCCATCCCAACATGAGAAGATCATGGAAGCCCTTCCACAGGCTTCCCACGATGCAGCCGTCGCCCACCGAGACGAAGACCGCATCCGGCATGTGCCAGTCGAGCTGCCGGGCGATCTCGAGGGCGACCGTCTTCTTTCCCTCGGACATGTAAGGGTTGAACCCGGTGGTCCGGTTGTACCAGTCGAACTTCTCGGCGGAGCGGAGGCAGAGCTCGACGGCGTCGTCGTAGCTACCCTCCACCAGCAGCACCGTCGCCCCGTAGGCGAGAAGCTGCGCCACCTTTGCCTCCGAGGCGGCCGCGGGGACGAAGATGACGGTGGGCCGGCCCACCGAGGCAGCGACCCCGGCAAGTGCGGCGGCGGCGTTGCCGGTGGAGGCCGTGGTGATCACCCCTGCTTTGCGCTCGTCGGCCTTGACTAGGGCCAGCGCCGAGGCCCGGTCCTTGAGTGATCCCGTGGGTTGCACCCCTTCGTCCTTGATCCAGACCTCGGCCACCCCGGCCCACCTCGCCAATCGGGGCGACCGGTAGAGCGGAGTGCCGCCGATGCGAAGCGGGGGCAGGGCGGCCCCCTCGCCGACGGGTAGCAGCGGTCGAAGGGCCCACATGTCGTCTCTGGCGATCGCCTCCCGGTCGAGAGTGGCGCCGATCCGCTCGTAGTCGTAGACCACGTCGAGGACGCCGTGGTCACCATGATTCGGGCACACGTAGTCCACCTTGTCGGGCGGGTAGGTCTTGCCGCAGACCAGGCAGGAGAGGTGAAGCACGTTCATGGGTGGATCCTCGTCCCGGTCTCCCCGCGCATGGCCCGCTCCAGGTTCTGGGGGTTGGTGATGATGGCTTCCCCGCCCCCGGCCTCGAGGAAGTCGATCACGGCTTCGATCTTCGGTGCCATCGAGCCCTCGAGGAAGTGGGAGCCCTCACTGAGGCGAGACTTGGCTTCCTCCAGGCTGAGCTCGGAGACCAAACGTTGCTCCGGCTTACCGAAGTCCAGGGCCACCTGCTCCACCGACGTGCTGATCAGCAGCAGATCGGCGTCGACCTCGCTGGCCAGCATCGCCGAGGCCCGGTCCTTGTCGATGACGGCGGCGACCCCGTGGAGGGCTCCGGTGCCGTCCGCCACCACCGGGATCCCCCCGCCACCGGCGGCGATCACCACCAACCCGGCGTCGATCAGGGTCTTGATGGCATCGATCTCGACGATCCGCTTGGGAATCGGCGACGCCACCACCCGGCGCCATCCGCGGTTGGAGTCCTCTGCGATGTCCCACCCTTCCTCGTCCCGTCGTCTGATGGCGTCGGCTTCGCTGAAGAACGACCCGATCGGCTTGGACGGGAGTGCGAAGGCGGGATCGGCGCTATCGACCTCGACCTGGGTCACCACCGTGACCACGCCCTTGTCGATCGACATCCGCATGAAGTCGTTGGTCAGATTCTGCTGGAGGATGTAGCCGATGGCCCCCTGGGTGTCGGCGCCACACACGTCGAGGGGCACTTCGTGGAGCTCGTGGGAGGCCAGATCGGATCGACGCAGGATGAAACCGATCTGCGGGCCGTTGCCGTGGGTGATGACCACATCCCAACCGTCCGCTACCAGCCCGGCGATGTGATGATCGGTCTCGGCGGCGGCCAGGTATTGGTCCTCTACGGTCTGATGCTGAGGGTCGGTGATCAGGCTGTTGCCGCCGATCGCCACCACGACCTTCTTGCTCATCCCGGCATCACATGGTCAAGGCCATGACGGCCTTCTGGACGTGGAGCCGGTTCTCCGCCTCGTCGAACACCCAACTGTTCGGGCCGTCGATTACCTGGTCGGTGACCTCGATGCCACGGTCGGCGGGAAGACAGTGCATGTACCCCACCGAGTCTGAGGCTCGGGCCAGCCGGCTCTCGTCGGCGATCCAGTCCTGGTACTTGGCGGCGATGTCCGCCGACACCTTGGGGTCTGAGGTGGTGAGCATGCACCCCCACGACTTGGGATAGACCACGTCGGCCCCCTCGAAGCCGGCATTGAAGTCGTCGAGGATCTCCAGCGACCCGTTCCCCACCCTGGCGTTCTCCCCGGCCTGGGCGATGATCTCGTCCTGGAGTCGGAACTCGGGAGGATGAGTGAGCCGGACGTTCATCCCGAAGCGGGGGAGGAGGAGGATCAGGCTCTGCGGCACCGAGAGCGGCTTCTGGTAGCTGGCCGCATAGGCCCAGGAGACGTTGACGGTGAGACCACGCGGGTCGCCTCGCTTCTCCACGATGGTGAGGAGGTCGGCGAGAGCCTGGAACGGGTGGTACCAGTCGCACTGCATGTTGAGCACCGGGACCCGGGAGGCCTCGGCGACGTCCCGGATGTAGCGGTTGCCCAGGTCCCAGTCCACCTGTCTGATCGCGATGCCGTCGTTGTAACGACCCAAGATCTCGCCGATCTCCGTCGCCGTGTCGCCGTGGGCGATCTGGGTCGTCTTCGATTCGATGAACTGGGCGTGCCCTCCGAGCTGGGCCATGCCCGCCTCGAAGCTGGCCCGGGTCCGGGTCGAGGAGAAGAAGAAGAGCATGGCGAGGACCTTGTCCCGGAGCAGGCCGTGCTCCTCGCCGAGGGCGCGGCGTCGCTTCAGGTCGAGGGCGATCTCGAGGACGGTGTCGATCTCGTCCTTGGTCCACTCCTGGGTGGTGATCATGTCCCGGCCGCGGAGATGCGTCTGCATGCCTACTCCACCGCTCCGAGGACCAGTGAGAGGAGGGCCATCCGCATCACCACGCCGTAGTAGGCCTCCTGCCAGTAGCGGGCGTGCCGGGTGCCGTCGACGTCAGCGGGCAGCTCGTCCATGCGGGGTAGGGAGTGGAGGATGATCGAGCCGGGCTTTGCCGACTCGGCGAGCAACTCGCGGGTGACCCGGTAGTTGTCCGGGGTGGTGGGCAGCTCGTCGCCACGCTGGTCGACTCCCTTGGTGTAGTCGGCCTGGACCACCGGCTCCATGTATATCACGTCGGCCTCCGAGATGACGTCACGCACGTGCTCGGCCTCCCGGACCGTCAGGTTCTGGTCGGCCAACTCCTTCTTGAATCCGTCGGTGAGCGACATCTCGGGGGGAGCGATGGCGATCATCTCTGCGTCGAACTGGGTGAGGGCATAGCCGATCGAGTGCATGGTCCGCATCCGCATGTCTCCGATGCAGAGGAAGGTGAGCCCGTCCACCCTGCCCAGCTCGCGCCGCACCGTGAACAGGTCGGTGAGCACCTGGGTGGGGTGCTCGCCCCAGCCGTCACCGGCGTTGATAACGGGCACGGAGGACCATCTCGCCGCCTCGGCGGGGGCGCCCTGCTGGAAGTGACGCATGACGATGACGTCGCCGTAGTACTCCAGCATGTGGACCGTGTCCTTTATCGACTCCTGGTAGAAGTCGCCGGCCCGGGTCATCTTTGCGTCGGCGAAACCCGTGACCTGGCCCCCGAGGCGGATCATCGCCGACTCGTGGGCGAGACGGGTCCGGGTCGAGGGTTGGTAGAAGGCGGTGACCAGGGTCTTTCCGGTGAGGAGGTCGGTGTTCCGTCTCTCCCGGGCGATCGGCTCGAGGTCGTCGGCCACGGAGAACACATGGTCGAACTCTGCTCGCTCGAACCCGTTCAGCGACAAGATGTCGCGACCTGAGAAGCTGCGCATGACGTCCTTTCGGGGCTTTCTGTCAAAAGTACCCGGGGCGGGGGATGGCCACATAGGGCCTATTGCCACTGGATCTAGGGACCCATCGGCATGCTGGAGGGCTACGTCACTCCGACAAGGGTCTTTCGTCTCTGGCCGGCAACCCGGGCGCTTGTGACGATGATGACAACCAGCAAGGGACTGTCTCTTGTCATCGATCACACCGGGCCTGGTCTGTGGGCACCATCATCTCTATTCGGTGCTGGCCCGGGGCATGCCTATCCCTCCGGCAACCCCAACCAGCTTCGGTGAGATCCTCGAGTTGGTTTGGTGGCGTCTCGACCTCGCCCTCGACCTGGAGATGATTCGATGGTCTGCCATGTTGGGAGCTCTCGAGGCTTTGGAGCACGGGACCACTGGCATCGTCGATCACCATGAGAGCCCGAATGCCATCGAGGGAAGCCTCGACGTCATCGCCGAGGCGTGCGCCGAGGTCGGGGTCAGGGTGGTGTGCGCATATGGGGTCACCGATCGTCACGGCCCCGAAGGGGCACGGAGGGGGTTGGAGGAGAATCGGCGTTTCCTGACCGAGGGTGGGAGGGGGCTGGTCGGGATCCACGCCGCCTTCACCTGCAGCGACGACACCCTCCAGGCGGCCGCCGCGGTAGCCGCCGACCTGGGGGTCGGCGTCCATGTCCATGTTTGCGAGGGCCCGGAGGATGCCGGTGCTCCAGAACGCCTCAGGAATCTGGCCCGGCCCGACTGGCTGCTCGCCCACTGTGTCCATCTCCCCGAGGACCCGGGTTTGCCCGGCACCATCGCCCACAACCCCCGGTCCAACCTGAACAACTCGGTGGGCTATGCCCGGCCCACCAGGTTCGGCAACCCGGTGGTCCTGGGCTCGGATGGGATCGGGGCGGCCATGCTCGAGGAGTTCCAGATCGCCTATTTGTGCCACCGGGGTGCAGATGTGACCGCTTCCCCTGACACCGCCTGGAGTTGGCTGGAGAACGGCCGGGCGCTGATCCCGGAGACCGCCGACGACATCGTGACCTGGTCATACGACCGGATGGAGCCGTGGCATGTCGCCTTCACCCCCGCCATCCGCCCGCTGCAGGTGGAGATCGGTGGGGAGGTTGTGCTCTTAGACGGGGGCGCCACCCGTGTGGACCCGGCAGAGGTCCGGGCCAAAGCCGCCGAGCAAGCAACACGGCTGCATTCGAGATTGTGAGGAGACAAGTGACCGATCGAATTCCCCCGCTCACCCCTTATCCGCTCCGGGTGCTCCTGGGCCGGATCGCTCACGAGTGGGAGACCCGCCACCGCATCTTCGATCTCCCCATAGCCCGAATCTTCGATGTCTCCGCAGGCCCCGGTCTGAGTGCGGAGTTCCTCGGCCGCCCGGCAGCGACACCGGTCGGCCCGGCCGCCGGTCCCCACACCCAGCTGGCACAGAACATCGTGCTCGCCTGGCTGGGCGGAGCCCGGATCATGGAGCTGAAGACGGTGCAGATCCTCGATGAGTTGGAGATCTCCCGACCGTGCATCGACATGGAGACGGTGGGCTACAACGTGGAATGGAGCCAGGAGCTCAAGATCGGCCAGTCCCTGGAGGAGTACGTGAAGGCCTGGATGATGATCGAGATCCTGCGTGGGTGGCCGGAGCTGCGACCCTATCTCGGGGAGGATCCCGGGCCCCACATCTTCGACCTCTCGGTTGGCTACGACCTGGCCGGGATCTCCTCCCCGGAGATCGCCGGATTCATCGAAGGGCTCATGGACGCCTCCAGGGTCATCGACCGTCTCCGTGTCGAGATACCCGAGCCGTTCACCGACTGGCAGAATCACGCGTTCCCGACGCGTGTCGCCGACACGGTCACCCTCTCCACCTTCCATGGCTGCCCTCCGGGCGAGATCGAGTCGATCACCAAGCATCTCATGACCCGGCACGACCTCGACGTGGTGGTCAAGCTGAACCCGACCCTGCTCGGCTACGACAGTGTCGGGGAGATCGTCCACGAGCTTCTCGGCTACGAAGAGGTCGGCCTGCGCGAAGAGGATTTCGAAGCCGACCTCCAATTCGATCGGGGAGTCGAGCTGATCGACGGGCTGGCTCGTTTCGCCGCCGCGGAAGGGCGTCGCTTCGGGGTCAAGCTGTCCAACACTCTCGTGGTCGACAACCATCGCCATCTTCTCCCCGACACCCCGATGTATCTCTCCGGTCAGCCGCTGCACGTGGTGACCATGACCCTTCTCGGAAGGCTGGACGCGGCGCTACCCGGACTGTTCGGCCTCACCGGCCGGGATGGCCCGGTCCAGGTCAGCTTCTCGGCAGGCCTGACCAAGGAAAACCTGGCCTCGGTAGCCGCGCTCGGCGTGACCCCGATGACGGTCTGCTCGGACCTGCTCAAACCCGGTGGCTACGGGCGGATCAAGCCGATGCTAGAGGGGCTGCAGAAGACGATGGAGAAGGCGGGCTGTCCTGATCTCGGCGCCTGGCGCCGCCAGGCCGGTCCCGAGGTGGTTCCCTCGTACGTCGAGGGTCTGCGTCGTCCCGAGCAGGTCGAGCACTACAGCCGGGCCGGGACCAGCAAGCTGCCCAGGTCTGTCGACAGTGTGCTCGAGCGCTGGGGTTGTGTTGCCTGCAACTTCTGCGTCACCGTCTGCCCCAACGATGCCTTCGTCCGCCTGCCCACCCCCGAGGGAATGGAAGTGGATGGTCGGCAGCAGTACTTCTGTCTCGCCGAGTTGTGCAACGAGTGCGGCAACTGCACCACCTTCTGCCCCGAGATAGGTGAGCCCTGGCTGGTCAAGCCCCGACTGTTCCTCGACGCCGCGCGTTTCGCCGCCGACCCGGCATCGCGTCCCGGGTTCCTCATCGAAGCCTTCGACGGTGGGATCGGGGTGACTACCAAGCCGGGTTACGAGGCCGACGTCGGTCCGCTCACAGACATCCTCAACGCCAAGGAAGGTCTGCCCATCCGCCCCGGCGATCTGGTGACAGCCTCACATGTCGGCTGAACCCGGCGCCGGTTGCGCACATTGGGACCAAATCCCCTTGTGCCGCTGGCCGATCCCGACAGTGTGGATGGTGCGGGCCGCGTTCATAGGAGGAAGGCATGCCTAAGACGAAACTGGGCAAGTGGGCGGGCTGGTTCCTGCTCGCAGGGGTCTTTCTCCTAGCCATGCTCATCCTTGCCTACAACACAGAGGTTCTCGGGGACGTGTTCGAGCAGCGGACCGTCGGAGGCTTGGCATTGTGGGTGGCTACTGCGATCTCCGTTCTCGGAGCCCTGGTAGCCGGGGCGATGAGCTGGCTGAAGTACAACGACCGCTCCCTGGTGGTGATCCTGGCAACCATCTACGGGGTGCTCGCCACGATCCTTCTCGGGTTCGGGGCCATCCCCCAGAACTGAGCGGCACTCGTGATGCCCCGCAGCCGACCCGGCGTAGGTGGGTCCCGTGGGAATCGAACCCACAACCTTCGGGTTAAAAGCCCGCTGCTCTACCAATTGAGCTAGAGACCCCGATCGGGGTCAAGAATACCGGTGGTGGCCGGCTTGCCGGCTAGAGGCTGTAGTCGCCGAATCGTCCCCAGGCGATGAACACCGCGACGGCAATCAGGACGAGATTAACGAGAATGACCTGAGGTTCCTTCCGACGCAGGTGGACAATGGCAGCGGCCGTTTGGGCCAAGGCCAGGCCCGTCGCGGCGATTGGAGTCAGGATGGCAACGATGCCTAACGCAGCTGGGAGAATCAATCCCAACGCTCCGAGCACCTCCAACCCGCCGACGAGTTTCACAAATCCGTCGGAGAAGTCCTCAACCCACCCCATCTTCGGGGCTAGCTCGTCCCGTGGCTGCCTCAGCTTCTCAAGTCCTGCCGCCAGAAAGACGAGTGCCAGCACGATCTGTGCGATCCAAAGAGCGATGTTCATCGTGTTGACTCCTGTGCCGACACGTCGACCGGACCGACCCGGCTGATGCCGATCCCTCCCAGGGTGTCGCCACCGAAGTGGTCGATCTCTTTGGCCAGGTCCAGGGGCCGGGCGGTCATGGTCATGTCCTCGGTGATCCGGCCGGCGGGGACGATCCACGCGATCTCGAACTCGATCCCGTCGGGATCCTTCCCGTAGACAGCCTTTGTGGTCCCGTGGTCGGTCGCACCAACCAGGGAGCCGGTTTCGGAGAGCTTTGTGCCGATCTCGGCCAGATCGGTCAGGGTGTCGACTTCCCAGGCCAGGTGATATAGACCGACGGTCTGACGGCCGGCCGGCGAGTCGGCTGCGCCGTCGCCGATGGAGAACAACCCCAGGTCGTGATCGTTTGTGGAGCCCTCGGCCTGGAGGAAGACGGCGCCGGGGATCGGAACCGGCAGACGTCGAAACCCGAGGACGTCGCTATAGAAGTCGGCGGATCGGGCGGCGTCCCTCACGTATAGGACCGCATGATTGAGACGGTGGATTGGCATCTTCGACTCCAGATGGCGGCAATAATCTTCTGACGATAGTAACCAAGATCCTTGAAGGCTCAAATATTCCTGGTACTCTTAGGTCATGCCATCCCTGGCCCGAAGTGAGTTGAGGGCGTGGTTCCGGTTTGTTCGAGGCATGCGCGACCTGTCCAATGCCCTCGATCGTCAATTCCGGGACCAGGCGGGAATGACCCACGACGACTACGAGATCCTGAGCCGACTCCACCGCGCGCCCGATCGGACCTTGCGGATGAGTGATCTCGCCCGCGACGTCGGGTTCTCTCCCAGCCGGCTGTCCCATGCAGTCGCTCGGATGGAGCAAGAAGACTGGGTAACCCGCGCCCGGTGCTCGACCGACCGCCGGGGCACTGATGCGACACTTACCGCAGAGGGGGTGCGAGTGGTCGAGAAGGTCACACCGGCTCATCTCGCCCTGGTCAGGAGACTGGTATTCGACACGGTGGGGCCCGACCGGGCGCGGGAGTTGGGCGACGCCATGGATGAGATCGGCCGCGTTGCCCGCGCGGGTAACTAACCCGGCAGGCTGAGAGCAATAGCCTCCGTTCTGTGACCACGATCCGATTCGGCATATCGCATCTGCCGCCCGAAGACGACAAGGACGCTGATTTTCTCGACGAACTGGTCGAGAAGGGCCATCGCGCCCTGGAGCTGCCCTTTGTCGACGGCTTCCCCTGGAAGGAGAAACGCTGCCAGGCGTTTGGCGAGTTGGCAGCCGAGCGTGACCTCCGTCTCTCGGTCCACGCACCGTACTTCGCCGGGCTCACCCTGCCCGACGAGGACCGGGGCCGCCAGTCGCTGGCCGCCTTGGAGCACACGATGAAGCTCGGTCGTTGGCTGGGTGCGCCGATGATCGTGGCCCACTTCGGTTCCAACTACTCCGAGGACCCTGAGGTGCTCATGGATCGGATTCGGTCCCGCCTCGACCACGTGGCGCCAAAGGTCGAAGGGATCGGGGTCGGTATGGGTCTGGAGACTGCCGGCAACAACCGGTCGTTTGGAAGTCTCGGGGATATCGCCCAACTCGCATCCGAATACGCCTTTGTGCGCCCGGTTGTCGATTGGGCCCATGTCCATGCCATGACCGGGGGAGGATTGACCGGCAAGGATGCGTTTGCAGCGGTTCTGGCCTTCATCGAGTCGTCTTTCCCCGGCTGGATGATCTCCCCCCTGCAGACCCAGTTCTCGGACAACGAATTCGGAGCGGGTGGGGAGATCCGCCACATTCCCTACGGTGAGGGGACGTTGCGGGTCGGGCCGCTGGTCGATGCAGCCGAAGAGGCGGGCATCTCGATGGTCCTGATCTCCGAGGCGCGGGACCTGGCTAGTCACGATCGGATTTGGGACGAGGCCAAGGAGCAAATCGCCAAGGCCGGGCACAAGACGGAGGGCCGGCCGGTGGCTAGCGCCTCGATCACCTTCCCCGCACCGGTCATGGCGGTCAAGGACGGGGAGTCCTTCAGACCGTTGGGACTCGACCGCCCGTTGCGGCTCTCCAACCTGGACAAGGTCTTCTTCCCCGACGAAGGGTTTACCAAGGGAGACCTCATCCAGTACTACGCCTCGGTGGCGTCTGTCCTTCTCCCCCACCTGGAAGGAAGACCGCTCTCGATGAGCCGCTATCCCAACGGAATCAAGGGACCGTCGTTCTACGAGAAGCGGGCACCAGGTCACCAGCCGGACTGGATGGAAACGACACCGGTGGACTCCGACTCCCAGGGCGGCGTCATCGACTTCCTCCTCGCCGACAACCGGGAGGCGTTGATGTGGTTTGCCAACATGGGCTGCATCGAGGTCCACCCGTTTCACTCCCGGAGAGGGACGCTCGACAACCCCGATTACGCCATCTTCGACTTCGACCCGGCAGACGGGTCGACCTGGGATCAGGTGGTTGCCGGTGGCCAGCTCCTCAAGGTGGCCCTCGGCCAGCTCGGATTGGTTGGATATCCCAAGCTCTCCGGCTCGAGGGGTCTGCATGTCTACGTGCCGATCGAGCCCGTTCACTCCTTCTCGCGGGTGCGCCGCTTCGTGGGCGAGGTTGGCAACTATCTGGCCGCGGCCAACCCCGACGACCTGACGATGGAGTGGGACAAGCCCCGGCGCAAGGGCAAAGTGTTCGTCGATCACAACCGCAACGCCTTCGGGCAAACCGTGGCTTCGGTCTACTCGGTGCGACCCCGACCCGGGGCGCCGGTGTCGGCCCCGTTGACCTGGGACGAGGTCACCGAGATCAGGAACGGGGAGGTGACCATTGCCAATCTCTGGGAGCGTCTCCAGCGTTATGGGGATCTTTTTGCCCCGGTCCTTGCCGGCGGTCAGACCCTCGATGCCGCAGAATCGGCCCTGGGGATCGAGGGTGAGGAATCTGGCTGATCCGAAGCCGCATCGGCAGCGGTTGGTCTTCCATCCACCGGGGTTGGTAGGTTTCCCCCATGGATCTGTACGCCCGCGTCAACATCCTGGGTGGCCTCTCGGTCCGGCTGCCCCGCGGTCGGCTCGACGATGCGATCGCCCTCGACAACGATCCTGTGGGTCGCGCCAAGCACTGGGGGGCCCAAGGCGTCGACTTCATGCACGTGGTCGACCTGGATGCGGCGGCGTACGGCGACTATCGCAATCGCCATCTCATCGATGAGATGATCGCCTCGGCCGGGGTCCCCGTGCAGGTCGCCGGTGGCATCAGATCCGAAGGCGAGGCGCAGCGCCTGATCGAAGGTGGTGCATGGCGCATAGTGATGGGAACCGCCGCCATCGAGAACCAGAACATGGTTTGGGACTTGTGTCGTGACAACCCCGAGAAGATCGCGGTGTCGATCGACGTCCGTCCCGACGAGGAGATAGTCACCAAAGGGTGGACCCAGAACAGTGGGCGATACCTCGAGGAGGTCCTGATCGAGATGTCCTCGGCCGGGGTGGTGGCGTTCTTGATATCCGAAGCGGGCCGTGACGCCCTGGCCGAGCCGCCCAACCTCCAGATCATGGCCGAGTCTCTGGCGACCGTCGAGCAGCCGGTGATAGCAGCCGGTGGCGTTAGAGACCTCGACGACCTGCGTGACCTGGTGCGGCTCGAGGCGTCAGGTCGTCGTCTAGATGGCGTGATCGTCGGTCGTGAGGTCACCGCGGGAAGGTTCACCATCGAGGAGGCAAAGCAGGTATTGGCCGGCGGCGGTCCGATGCGGGCCCCGGGTGCGATTCTGGCCACCACCGTGCGCGTCGGAGTGAGCTCGCTCCACGACTCGTTGAATTTCTACGAGGGCCGTCTCGGCTTCAAGTCGTTGCGCACGCCAAACCGGGGTGTGGTGACCGAAGTGGTCGAGTCGGCTCGTGGTCAACGGCTCGAGCTGGTCGAAGGCGAGGAGCGTCCGTCAGGTGTCACTTTCGTCGTCGATGACCTGGAGAGATGGGGTCAACACCTGGGAAGTCTCGACATCGTGATGACCGCTTCGGACAACGCGCTCGAGATCTCCGATCCCGATGGGCTCACCCTCCGATTCGAACAGGGCTAGGACTGGCTCAGCCTTTGATCAAGGTCCGGGACTGCTCGCGCAGATACTGACGTAGGTACCACGGCCCCCCACCGCCGGTTCCCGAGGTGCCGGACCCCTTCCAACCGCCAAATGGGTTGATGTCGGGCCAGGCGCCGGTGGTGGCTCCGGCGGCGCGATTCACGTAGGTGACGCCGGCCTGGATCCCGTCGAACCACTTCTGGATCTCGGTCTCGTCACCCGAGAACAGACCGGCGGTCAGCCCGAACTCGGTGTCGTTGGACAGCGCCAGTCCTTCGTCGAGAGACTTCACTTTGGTGACGGCCACGAGGGGCATGAACAGCTCCTCGGTCCATATCGATGAGTCGAGTGGTGCGGTGACCACCGTGGGCTCGACGTAGTTTCCCTTGGCGTAAGCACCCTCTGTTAGGACAGCCCCGCCGGTGTAGACCGTCCCGCCACTGTTCTTGACTTCGTCGACTGCCCTCTGGAATCGTTCCACCGCCGCCCGGTCGATGACCGGTCCCATGAAGGTGTCGAGTTCCACCGGATTCCCCACCCGCAGATTGGAGGTCGCCTCGACCAGCTTGTCTACCAGCTGGTCGTAGACCGCTTGGTGGACATAGACCCGGGATGTGGCGCTGCACTTCTGCCCGCTGAGACCGAACGCCCCACGCACGATGCCCTGGGCGGCAACATCGAGATCGGCGGTCTCGGTGACGATCGCCGGGTTTTTGCCACCCATCTCACAGGCCACCGGCTTGGGGCGCTTCTCGTTGACCGTCCGGTACAGATACATGCCGACCGGATATGAGCCGGTGAAGGTGAGCCCGTCGACGAGATCGTGGTGCGCCAGATGGTCGCCGATCTCGTCGCCCCCGGTCACCACGTGGAGAGCCTCTTTGGGGAGCCCGGCCTCCATCATTATGCGGTGGAACTCGATCGCCATCAATGCGCCCTCGTTGGATGGTTTGACGACAACAGTGTTACCGGTGATCAGAGCGCCGGTCGAAGGCCCGCCGGCCAGGGCCATCGGGAAGTTGAAAGGTGAGATCACTGCCCAGACCCCGAACGGTCGAAGCACGGAGGTGTTGACATCGTCAGGCCCGTGGGAGCTGAGCGGGGTTATGAACCCGTTGTGCTCGGTCATCTGGCGGGCGTAGTAGCGGAGGAACTCGACCGTCTCTGCCACGTCACCTAGAGCCTCGAGTCGGTTCTTGCCGATCTCGTACGAGAGGAGGGCCCCCAACTCGAACAGCTCGGCATCCATCAGGTCAGCCGCCTTCAGCATCAGGTCACGTCTGCGTTTCCAGCCCCAACTCTCCCACTCGGGGGCAAAGGACTTTGCCGCCGTCACCGCGTCATCGACGTCCCCGGTGGTTGCCTGCGCATACTTGCCGACAACGATGCTCGAGTCGATGGGGGAGACCTCCTCGAAGAGGTCCCGGTCCTTCCGCTCCTCGCCGTTGACGATCACGCCGTGGGTCTGGCCAAGACGTGGTTTCACCGTCTCCAGCGCTGTCTCGTACGAGGAGTTCAGCTCTTCGTTGTCCGCCGACATCGTGGCGTATGTGATCTTCATGACCATGGGCTCCCTCGGTGTGATCGCACCCGACGATAACCAGCGAATCCAGGTGCGGACCGAGTGGCGGTTCTTGGCGGGCAGGTTGAGAAGCGGGCCTGGATCGAGGTCCGTGACGACGGCGCCACGGTCGCTGGCGTCGGCCCCACCGCGTTGCTGCACCCCGTAGGGCGAAGACCCCCTCCGGCCCTTCGGGCCACCTCCCCCAACGTCGCTTCGCTCCTGGGGGAGGAAACGCGGCCACCGTTTCTCCCCCCAGCGACCGCAGTGAGCGTTGGGGGGAGTACCCGAAGGGGGGAGGGGGGTCTTTGGGGGGAGTACCCCGAAGGGGGGATTGGGGGCTTCTGGAAACGCAACCCCTCGACGCGCTCCCTACGGTCGCTGGCGCCGGTCCCCCCGCTCCAGTTGTCCCCCTTTCCGAAGGGGGGACCGCCGGAGCGAAGCGGCAGCGAGGGGGGTTCACACCAGCCCCACCGCCTTGCTGCCGCCCGTAGGGCGAAGACCCCCTCCGGCCCTTCGGGCTTTCCTCCCCCAAGACCCCCTCCGGCCCTAGCGGGGCACCTCCCCCAACGTCGCTGTGCTCCTGGGGGGAGGAAACAGTCGCTCCGCTCCTGGGGAGAGGAGACGCGGCCACCCTTTCTCCCCCCGTATGAGAGCGTGTTCCGTCTCGAGCTGCCGGTCGACCGCGCCGCCGCGTTGGTATCTGCTTCCCGAGCTGTCAGGAGTAGCTAGCGTTCTTGGTGCAGATGCCAGATTCAACGTGGGTCTTGTACTGGCCAGTCCTGCTGGTAGGGGCGTATCTCCTGGGCTCGATCCCGTTCGCCCAGGTGATCGCTCGCGTTCGTGGTGTCGACCTCCGCTACGTCGGCAGCGGCAATGTCGGTGCCGGGAACCTGTCAAGGACCGTCGGTTGGCAATGGGGACTCGCAGCCGGGGTGTGCGACGGGCTGAAGGGCCTGTTCCCGGTGATGCTTGCCTTGGATATGGGTTTCGGCCGGGGTTCCGCCGGTCTGGTTGGCTTGATGGCAGTGATCGGGCACAACTGGTCGATCTTCATGCGTGGTCGCTCCGGTCGTGGTCTGGCCACCGCGGCGGGACTGCTCTTCGCCCTCGATCCGGTGCTCCTTGTGTGGACGACCGGCTGGTCGGTGGCAGGTTGGAGGATCGGCGGTGGATTTGGCGGGTTCTTCGGTTGGGGCTTGCTTCCCATCGTCTCGGCGAGCATGGGCCGCCCGGCGACCGAGTCGTTCTTGCTACTGGCCCTTTCCGCGGTCCTCGTTCTTCGACGCATGCAGGGGAACCCCGACAGCGAACCTGGGTTCCGGCCCGCGATGAGAAGGGCGGTATTCGATACCGATCAGGGAGGCGAAGACTTCCCCCGTACGGCTGACGACCTGCTGACCCCGTGAGCCCGAGGCGGGTCGCATGGATCGCCGTCATCGCGGCGATTCTCTACATCGGAATCGCAGGGTTCGTACTCAACAACTTCGCGCTGCCCCGAATGACGTCTACTGCATGGGGACTGGTGGCGTTGGCGGCCGCGGCGCAAATCGCGGCGAAATGGTTCTTTGGCCTCCTCTATAAGGAGTCAGTCGAGGTGGCGGGGGGAAGACTCAAGGCATTCTCGGCGTTCAAGGCGGCCCTGGTCGGAGCCGGGGTGGCCCGTCTCATCCCAGCAGGTGGGGCGATCACCCCCGTCGCCATGGGTTGGACGGTACGAGATGAGGAGCCGGGGACGACAGGGGCCGCAGTGCGCACGGTGCTTCTCAACTATGCAGGTCTGCTGATGATGTCGGGGGTGGGTCTGCTCCTGGCCCGTCCCCGGGAGTCGGCTCAGATCTTCTCGGTCAGTCTTGCGGTTCTCGCCCCTTTTGTGCTCTTCGCTGGATTGATCCTGATGTTCGGCTCCGGCAAGCTGGGATCCCTCTCGAGGTATCTTCCCAAGTTCATCCGCAAACGCCTCGATGCCACGGTCATCGATCATCTCCCCGGGCCCGAGTCACAGACCTACATCTGGAGCCGATTGATCCTGGAGGCGGCGGCGTTGGGCCTCGTTTTGAGAGCGTTCGGCTTGGATGTCAACGTCTTTCAGGTAATGGCGGCGTTCGGGGTAGCCCAGCTGGCGGGTGGACTTCCCGGCACGCCCGGTGGCCTCGGCGTCACCGAGGCCGGTCTCGTATTCATCCTTTCGGCGTATGGGTTCCCTTCCCGGCAGACCCTGGCGCCGGTGATCATCTATCGGATCGTCTCCTACTGGTTGCCGGCTGCCCTCAGCTTCTTCGCCGGTGGCATGACGTTCCTCAAGTCGCCCGAGGCCAAGGCCGTCGCCGAAGGCGATTAGTGGACCAGAGGCGTTACGGGATTGTCAACTACCCTCGGAGTATGTCCGAGACAGTTGAATTCAACCTCCCCAACCAGGATGGAGACGTCGTCTCCTCCAGTGATTTTGCCGGGCGCAAGCTCGTCATGTTTTTCTACCCGGCGGCAATGACCCCCGGGTGCACCTTGGAGTCGTGTGACTTCAGAGACAGCTACGACGAGTTCACAGCCGCGGGTTATGAGATCGTCGGGGTCAGCCCCGACCCTCCGGCCCAAAACGCCAAATTCAAGGAGAAGGAGGGTCTCAACTTCGACCTGCTCTCCGACGAGGACAAGGCCCTTGCCACATCACTCGGTGCCTGGGGGCCCAAGAAGCTCTACGGCAAGCTGATGGACGGGCTGATCCGTTCCACGTTCGTGATCGGGCCTGACGGCACCCTGGAGAAGGCCTACCGCAACATCAAGGCCACCGGTCATGTAGCCAGGGTCAAAGAAGACCTGCTCGGCTGACTTCAGCCGGCAATCGAGGATGCCCCTCCGGCCTTTCCGGCCACCTCCTCAGCGTCGCTTCGCTCCTGGGGAAGAGATCGTTCCACCCCCCAGCGAAGGGAGTTAGCACTGGGAGTCTTCTGAAGGGGGGAGGGGGTTGCGGGAGGCGTAAACCTGTCAGCCCTTCAGCTCGATACCGGCCAGCTGCTCTAGCGCCTTGACCAGGGCGTGGTTTCCTTCCAAGCCGAGACCCTGCGCTTGGAGGCCCCGGTACAACTGGAAGACGAACCCGACCCCGGGCACAGGAACGCCAAGCTCGTCGGCAGCCTCGAGTACCAGCCGAAGGTCCTTCTGCTGGAGGTCGATGGTGAAACCGGGGCTCCAATCCCTCTCGATCATCTGCGGTCCCCGGTTGGACAGCATCCATGACCCTGCCGCCCCACCTTCGACGGCGGCCAGGGTCCTTCTCAAGTCGAGACCCGCACCCTGCGCCAACAACAACGCCTCTGAGGCAGCCAGTTGATTGAGCACCACGAGGACCTGGTTGACCGCTTTCGCCATCTGCCCTGAGCCCGGCGCCTCTCCCACATGGACGATCGAACTGGAGTAGGCCTCCATGAAGGGGCGGACCCGTTCCAGGTTTGTCTCCGACCCACCAACCATGACGGCCAAGGTTCCCTTCTCTGCGCCCTCTGACCCACCCGACACCGGGGCATCGAGCCAGGCAACGCCGAGCTCCTCGGCTCTCACCGCGAAGTCTCTGGTGGCTCCGGGCGAGATCGTCGAGTGGTCCACCAGGACGTCCCCTTCCGTCATCCCGTGAATGACTCCCAGGTCGCCGAAGACCACCTCCTCCACGTCGGGAGTGTCGGAAACGCAGACGAAGACGATGTCACTGGCCTCTCCGAGGTCGTGCGGATTGGGGGCCGTGTCGCAGACCAGGTCGACCGCCTTCTCCGCGGTCCGGTTCCACACTGTCAGCTCGTTTCCGGCTGCCAACAAGTTGACCGCCATCCCGTGGCCCATGATCCCCAACCCGATGAATCCAAGACGAGTCATATCCGCACTCTATAGGTGTGCTAAACCCGGGTCTCATGCCGATCGATCGCCTTGATTCCGTGCTCGCCGCCGAAGTCGCCGCCATGAAAGAGGCCGGGACCGAAAAGGGATCGGAGCCGGTCATCATCGGGGTGGACCCGGCTCGGGGTGAGTTTGGTCCCCGATTCCGGCTCGCCGGGTCAGAACGGCCATACCTGCGGATGAACTCGAACAGCTATCTGGGTCTGTCACGTCATCCCGCGGTGATCGCGGCGGATGAATCTGCCACCCGAGAGTTCGGGGCCGGGCCGGGCGCGGTGCGGTTCATCTCTGGCACCTATCAGACTCACCTGGATCTCGAAGAGCGGCTGGCCCGATTGCATGGTCGGCGGTCTGCGATGATCTTCGCCTCCGCATACGCGACCGTTGTCTCCTGCCTGACGTCTCTGATCACACCGGAGACGGTGGTGCTCAGTGACGAGCTGAATCACAACTGCATCATCAACGCTCTTCGATTGGCCCGACCCGCCTCCAGAGACGTATATCCCCATCTCGACTTGGCCGTGCTCGACGCCATGCTAAGAGAAGCCGCAGGCACCGGGAGACGGGCGATCGTCGTCACCGACGGCGTGTTCTCGATGCGAGGTGACTTCGCCGACCTCAAGGCGCTGATGGAGCTGGCTCGAGCCCACGACCATGATTTCGCGGAGAATGTCGTACTGGTGGTGGACGATTCGCATGGCGTGGGTGCGTTTGGGCCTGCCGGTCGTGGCACCGAGGAGGTCACCGAGTCCGGTTCGGTCGACGTGCTCATCGGCACGCTGGGCAAGGCGTTCGGTGTGAATGGCGGGTACGTGAGCGGCAGTGAGAGTCTGGTCGCCTTTCTCCGCGAGAAGGCTCCGATGTACATCTACTCCAACCCGATCACGGTCGGGGAGGCGGCGGCCGGCACCGCGGCCCTGTCCATTGTCGACTCGGATGAGGGTCTCTCCTTGCTGGGCCATCTCGCGGCGATGACCGAGAAGTTCGAAGCCGGCTTGATCGACCTCGGGTTTGAGACCATCCCCGGCCCGCACCCCATCGTCCCGCTGATGGTGAGAGACACGGAGCGCACGTCGGCGTTGGTCGCACATCTCTTCCACAACGACGTGCTTGCCACCGGTCTCAACTACCCGGTGGTGCCCAAGGGTGACGAAGAGATCCGGTTCCAGGTGAACGCGGACCACACCGAGGCGGATATCGACTCTGTGTTGGAGGTTCTTGCCGCTTTCGATCGCTAGTGCACCGACTCGCAAGTCTCACGCATGTCCCGCCGGCCCTCGGCGTTGCGCTACACGCACGGAACTTACGACCCGGAGCACTAGTGTTCGGCCTGTTGCTCGCCCGAATGCGAGAGCGCCCAGCGCACTTGCTCCGGTTTGTTCAGCATCAGTTCGACGTCGACCTCGGCCACCGCGGTCTCGCCGGGCCGCAGATCGTGATGCACTGCCTTCAGCCAACGCTCGCGACGCTCGACCACCTCGGGTTTGGCTTCAAAGCCGTACCCGCAGAGAGTCAAGGCAACGTCGAGGTCTTCGCGCGTCGGGCCGCGGCCCAAGGCTCCCGCTCTCGCCACCATTAGCGCTGCAAGCACCAATCTGAGGTCGGCACGGTCGTCAGGAAGGTCCGAAGCGCTGATGATCCGCAGCGCCCAGCCACCGTCGGGAGCGGCCGTGCCGAACATCCCACCGGTGGGCACCTGGTCTGGCCTACTGGAGTCACCGGGTCGGATAGGGCGCCACGGTCGGGCAGGCGGCGGTTGTGGCACCGACCGGGGCCGGGTCGCCTCGGTCGCCTCGATATTCGGCTGTTGGCCCATCAAACGAAACTGAGCCAGTGGCGGTACTCAGGGAGCTTGGCTGCGACGAGGTCGGAGAACAGGTCCTGGGCTTTGCGGGTGACGGGTCCAGGCTCGCCCGAGCCCACTGTCCTGCCGTCGATCTCACGAACCGGTGTGACCTCTGCCGCCGTGCCGGTGAGAAAGACCTCATCGGCGGTGTAGAGACTCCCCCGAGCGAGGTCGATCTCGACGATCTTCATCCCCTCGTCTTCGAGCAGGTCGATCACCGAGTTGCGAGTGATCCCCTCGAGGATCCCCGACGAGACCGGTGGAGTGAAGACCTTGCCCCCGCTCACGGTGAACAGGTTCATCCCGCTGCCCTCCGACACCGACCCCACATCATTGAGCATGATCGCCTCGTCGTATCCATGACGAAGGGCCTCCTGCTTGGCCAGAACCGAGTTCAAGTACTGACCCGAGCCTTTGGCTGTCGGGATGAAACTGGAGTGCGATATGCGGCGCCAGCTGGAGACCGAGGCGGTGATCCCGTTCTGAACCCCTTCCTCACCCATGTAGCTGCCGAGGTAGAACGCCGCCATGTAGGTGTGGACCGGGGCCGATCCCGGGTTGATCCCGATCTTGTCCGCCCCGTAGAACACGAAAGGCCGGATGTAGGCCGACTCCAGTTCATTGACACGCAACAACTCCAGACACGCCTCATCCATCTCCTCGGCGGTCTCCTTCATCGGGAGCCCGTAGGCGCGAGCGGAAGCTACGAGTCGGACCATGTGCTCGTGAAGACGGAATACCGCGGTTCCCTCTGGTGTCTTGTAGGCCCGAATGCCTTCGAAGACGCCCGTTCCGTATTGGAGGGAATGTGCCAGGAAGTGGACGGTCGCGTCGCCCCAATCGACGAACTCGCCGTCAACCCATATCTTGGATGCCGGTTCCATGGTGAGAGGCTAACTGCTGGAGCGAAAAGAGAAACCGTCGGAGACGTGAACCTCTGCTCAGTGTGAGACGTAAGGGTTTCACGGTAGACGGCAGGCCGGCACGCGGAACCAGTTCTAGGCTCGCCACCATGCACCGACTGGTCGCGTCTTTCTTCGGCTCGGGTCTGCTGCTCCGTCGGTTCCGTGGATCAGATACCGGCTCGGGAACTCTCGCCGGTCTGATCGCGCTCCCATTCTCGCTCTGGGCCGGCTCGAGTCTGGGTTGGCAGGCTCAGCTGCTGGGAGCGGCGACCCTGACTCTGGCCTCATTGTGGTCTGCCCGCACCTTGGCGACCGATGTGGGTGACGCAAGCTGGATCGTGATCGATGAGGCGGCCGGCACATTTGTCGCCACTATCGGGCTGCTGGGGTGGCCGGCCATGATCGGATTCGTGGTCTTCCGCATCGCCGACATCACCAAACGCCCTTTTCCCGGAGTTCACCAGGCCGACAATCTGCCGGGCTCTCTCGGCATAACCGTGGACGACAGCCTCGCCGCGCTCTACGGACTCGCCCTTGGGCACCTGCTCGCAGCCACTGTCTTGTAGTGGTCTGTCGCTGAAATAGGGCGAGGGTGTCTCCGAGTCATCGGCGTGATCTGGCAAGGAGAAAAGCGCAGTCGCAGCCGGAAGCTGCGGCGAGCATTTTGGACGCAGCCAGGCGCGTCGAGGGCCGGAGAGACACCGCCAGTATTTCTGCGACGGGCCACTAGCTCGCGATCGTCGCGAGCTGTCCCCCAGGTGGCGTATCGTCTCCATCTGGAGGTAATCAATGGAATGGCAGCCAAAGACCGTCGCCGTAGGTGTCGACGGTTCGCAGACCAGCTTCAAAGCCGCCCAGATCGCCGCCGCGATGGCGCGATCCTGGAAGGCGAAACTGCTGATCGTCAGCGTGGTCAGGACACCCGAGGGCTGGTGGGGGATCGGAGGCGCCCCACCGTCGCCAGAAGCTCTATCCGCCGCCCTGGTCGAGGGTCAGGAACAGGTGCTGCGAGAGGTCGAAGGAGCCGTTTCCCTGGACGGAATCGACTACGAAACGATACAGGAGCTAGGCGACCCGTCATCGAAGATCATCAACGTCATCGAGGAGCGCACGGTCGACTTGCTCGTGATCGGTCGGCGCGGAGCCGGGTTGGCCGAGAGGATCATGTTGGGGTCGGTTGCCGACCAGCTGTGTCACGGCTCCCCGGTCCCGGTGATGGTCATCCCTTAGTGTCCTGTCCGGTGGATTCGCTTGCTATTTCGGCGAGCAATTGTCGTTCCTGGCAAGGACGCAGGACGCAGGCGCACTGTTCCGTTCGTCAAGGACGAGGACGCTGCCAGGGGGGACAAGGGCCGTTGAAATACGAGCACGATCTGCCGGACAGGGCACTAATCCGCGCGGCCCGGGCTCCCGGGTATCGGCTCTAGCATCGCCGGGTGCCCACCGTCGCAGTGTTGCCGATCAAGTCCTTCCGGCTCGGCAAGGGTCGAATGGCCACGGAGCTCTCCCCCGAGACACGGTCGCATCTCAGTCGTCGGTTTGCCGAACGCACCGCGCAATTGGCCGCTGAAGCCGGGATGGTTCCGGTAATGGTCGCCGGTGACGCAGAGGTCGCCGGTTGGGCCTTAGAGCTCGGGTTTCCCAGCATTCCCGACCCTGACAACACTCTGAACGGGGCCGCAGCTGCCGGCGCCCGTTGGGCCACCGTGGCGTCGAGCTCATGGATTGTCCTGCACAGCGACCTCCCCCTGCTCACCCGACCCGAGCTGGACCAGGTGGTGGCGGTTGTCAGCGGCGGTGGCTGGGTGATCGCCCCGTCGGCCGATGGCGGCACCTCCGCACTCGGAGGTCGTGGGGAGGCGCGATTTGCCTACGGGCGGGGGAGCTTTCGGCGACACCTGGGACGCCATCCCCAATGCCAGGTCGTCACCAGCCCGGGTCTGCTCCACGACATCGACTCGTTCGCCGACCTGGAATCGGCGCGGCGACACCCCCACGGGGCCTGGTTGAGTGACCCCGAGTGAGCGCTCGATTCGAGCAGTCGGTACTCGGCCCCGATCCGGTCCACCGGAATCAGCTCCTCGATTGGCTCGAGGCAGGCCTGGCTGCAGTTGACCCGGAACGCCTCACCGCTGATGCCCTCTCGGGTAGGTCACCGAACGAGACGGCGGTGATAGCGATCGGGAAGGCGGCGCCGGCCATGGCCCGCGGGGCGGCGGCGGTGCTCGACATCGTCGGAGGTGTCTGTGTCTCCGATCATGAAGAGCCCACGTCGGAGCGGCTCACATTCATCGTCGGAGATCACCCGGTGCCAGGGGAAGCCAGCCTCCGGGCCGGGACCGCGGTTCTCGATTTTGCCAGGAGCGTTCCGACGTCGACCACGATGCTCGCTCTGATCTCCGGTGGCGGGTCGTCACTGTGCGAGACACCACGCGAAGGAGTCCCTCTCGAGTATCTCTCCGAGGTGACCCGCAGACTCCTGGCAATTGGGGCGTCGATCGAGGAGCTCAACATGGTCAGGGCACATCTCTCGGCTGTCAAGGGCGGCGGAGTATCGAGAGCCGCCGGGCGAGCGATCGACACCTACGTGATCTCCGACGTGGCTGGAGCCGATGCCGGTGTCGTGGCCTCCGGGCCGACCATGCCCCATCCTCCCAATCCCGAGTCGGCGGTCGAGATCATGCGCCACGCCTCGATACCCATCCCCGATGAGGTCATGTCCGCGATGTCGGCCACTGTTGGCCGGCTACCGATTCCCGTTTTGACCCTTCTCGCCGACGGCACCGATGCCGCCCGGGCTGTGGCCGCATCCGCCCCACCCCCGGTCTCGGTTCGCCCCGCTTGGCTGTCCGGGGACGTCGTGTCGTGTCTCGACCGGTTTCTGGCCGAAGCGGGCCCGGGAGTGACCGTTGGTGTGGGGGAGACCGTGGTGGAAGTCACCGGCAGCGGCAAGGGAGGGCGAAACACTCATGCCGCGCTGGTCGCCGCCGAGAGGTTGCAGGGGACCGACGGCGTTTTCGCCGCCTTCGCCACCGACGGACTCGACGGTCGGTCGGGAGCGGCAGGCGCCATCGTCGACGGAGCGACTCTCAGACGGGGAGGCGACCCGAATCAAGCCCTCGCCGACTTCGATTCTGCCGGCTACCTGTCGACCACTTCGGACCTCTTGAGATGCGGCCCGACCGGGACAAATGTGTCGGATATCTGGATTCTGTGGCGCCGGTGACCCCGGTCCCAACGTAAAGTGGCCCCACCGAGAACTGGAAGGCATGGAAAAGACACTCGTGATAACCGGTGGCACCGGTGGTCTGGGCTCCGCCCTGGTTCGGCGCTTGATCTATGAGGACTATCGGCTGGCGGTCACTTATCTCATGCCCGAAGAGGCAACCGCCTTCGAGGAGGAGTTCGACGTCGACGAAGACCGGCTGCTCCTGGTTCGCGTCGATGCCACCAACGCCGAAGCCATCAACAGCCTGATGAAGGACGTGGCCGACAAGTGGGGATCGATCCATGGCCTGTGCTCTCTGGTGGGTGGATGGGCCGGCGGTCGCGACGTCGCCGAGACCGACGATGTCCGGTTGGAGCGAATGCTGGATCTCAACCTTCGCTCCGCGTTCTACGCGGTGAGAGCGGTGGTGCCCTACCTCGTCGAGACCGGATGGGGCCGGATCGTGACGGTTGGGAGCCGGGCCGCGGTCGACTCGCCGACCGGGCAGGGTGCGTTCAACGTGGCCAAGGCAGGCGTGGTCGCTCTGACCAAGTCGGTCGCCCAGGAGTTGGACGGGACCGGCGTGACGGCGAATGTCCTCATGCCCTCGGTGATCGACACTCCTGCCACCCGGAAGTCACTCCCCTACGCCGACTATGTGACCTGGCCAACACCTGATGAGATAGCCGCCGTCGCTCACTTCTTGCTCAGCGACGAATCCGGAGTCATCAACGGGGCCGAGATTCCCGTTTACGGCCGGGCGTGAGACTCGAAGAGCTCCACCCATTCCCCATGGGGATGCGCCTCACCGACATGCCTGGGGCCTGAGCCGTCGTCGACGACAAGCCGCGCCCAGTCGTCGTCCTTGTCCAGGACTTCCATCGAGACCCGGAACAGCGGGCGCTCTGAGCGAGCCTCGTCGCTGATCGACTCGAGCACGTCTCGCTCCTCCGGGCTGAATTGGATCAAGGCAAACGAGTTGAGCACGATCGCCGGCTCACCTGGAGGAAGGTTCGCCAGCACACCGGGCAGGGTGGCAAGGGCGTCTCCTGCCACCATTTCGACGTTCAACCCGGAGACCAGGTCGAGAGCCCCGCGCAGACGTTCCCGCCGCTCCACATGCTCGGGCCAGATGAGGGCATCCAGCCAGAGAAATGCCTCCTCGTCGGACGGGTCGATCGGGTTGAGATCGAGGCCGATCCGCCCCAGCACCTCGATGTCTCGAAGCTGGGGTGGTCTCCCCCGCAGATCCGAGCTGAGCACCACCGGCGCCTCGGGACCCCACTCGAGGTCACCGAGGTGATAGTGAAAACGGTCGAGTCCCAGGTTGAGCCCCGCGCTTGTGCCGACGTCGATCAGATAGAAGCGATCGAAGGGAGCTGTCATCACCAGGAGCAGCAGGGCGGCACAGCGGCGACACTCGTTGGTCTGGGTGTATCGGGTTTTGCCGATCTCCACGATCTCTTCCTCGTGATCGAGGACGAAGTCCCGAAAGAGAGGCCCGGACCCGCCGACGGGAAGCGGCTCGGTGGTCAACGACCGGTAGTAGGAGGCGAGCTCGGAGTGATTCCCGGTCATCAGCAGGAATTGCACCCCGGCGAAGAGCAGGTTGGCCTGGGGCAGGTGCTCGATCCGGGAGACGACCCGCATCAGCTCCGGGTCGTCGGCGATGACACCGACCAGGTGCTCATACAAGGGTGAGCCGTGGGTGTGGCGCCCCCACGCCCGCATCATCTCAGGCGTGATGGTGTTCAATGGGTCCCCCGCCGATACGAGGTGGCCAACGCGTCGGCGTACTCGTTCCATCGGTTCCCGCTGTGAGCCTTGATCCAGTTGATGCGCACCCCCGGGCGCTCTTGGGACAAGGCGTATGCCTCCTTGACCAGTTCCAGGTTGGCGATCGGCCCCGTTGACTTCTTGGTCCAACCCCGGTCCTTCCACCCTGTAGCCCACTTGGTGACGATGTTCACGACCAATTGCGAGTCGGTGTAGACGTCGGTCTCGGCGTCCACGGGCAGCATGCGAAGACCTGCGATCAGCGCCGCCAGCTCCATCCTGTTGTTGGTGGTGTGAGCCTCTGAACCGTGGGCCTCGTCGACGATCTCCCCGTTGATCACGTGCACCGCGCCCCATCCTCCCGGCCCGGGGTTGCCCTCCGAGGCGCCGTCGGTGAACACACCGGTGTCGGGACCGTCGATGTAAGAGGCGAGAACCTCGGCCGTAGTCAGGTCCTTGCTCTTGGTGCGGCTGGTGGTCGCCGTCGGTTTGGCCTGGGGTTTGGTCGTAGCCATGGCTCGGCTTTCGGCTCTCTTGCAGTCGAGGCAGAGGCGGGGGCTCCAACCCGGGTAGCGATCGAGCACTGTCTGACTCAAGTCGAACTCCGTGCCACAGATCTGGCAGGTGAAGGACCCGGTCACGCTACTCCCCCATGATTGGGACCGGATGTGTCCCTTGTGGATCTCAACTTGCCTCGGGTGCATCGCCGGCGGGCCCTTTTGAGAAGACCGAGATGAACTGGGGGGACTTGACCAGGTTGAACTCGTGATGGGTCTCAACCAATCCGTGCGGCTCCAACAAGTTACGCACCCTCAACGGGGTGAGCTTGTGGCAATGGACCTCGCGCGCCCGGAACGGGGTGCCGTGGAGGATCACCGAAGTCGGGACCGCATACAGACCCCGGATCGGCTCGGCGGGGTAGATGAACAGCGCCCGACCGCCGGGTTTGAGCACCCGCGCCATCTCGGCCATCGCCTGATCGAGCGGCGGGATGTGCTCGATGGCATGCACCGACACGATCGCGTCGAACTCGGCATCGCCGAAGTCGAGAGCTTCGGCTCTCATGACCAGGACCCGATCGGATCCTGAGATGGCTGGCGCACTGGAGTTGGCGTCGATGCCCACGATGTTGATCCCCCGGTCGGCGAGCCGAATGGTCAGATGTCCCTGCCCACACCCGACCTCGAGCACTCGCTGGCCGGGGAGCAAGGGGAGGAGACGATCGATCCGCTTCAGATGCCAGGGGTCCCAACGGTTCACGCTGGCGTAGCGCTTGGAGTCGTATTGCGACATCACGCCTCCGGCGGAAGCTTCTCGAGATGAGATGCAACCCCGTAGTCGAGCAGCAGCGGGCCATCGGGAGTCATGGCGACATGGGTCACGGATGTGTTGCCCGGGGTGTATAGCGATTCGGAGTGGGAATCGGTGGTGGCGGTTAGAGAAGACACGTAGGCGCGGATTGCACCGCCATGGGCAACCACCAGCGTCGGCTCGCTGGGTGACCTGTCGACCCCATGGACCGTGGCGCGGAAACGGCGGGTGAGCTCTCCCCAACTCTCCCCGGTCTCGCCCCGTTTCAGGTCCACTCCATCCCGATAGATGGTGGCCATCTGCTCGGGCCAGGTCTCGAAGATCTCTTCCGAGGTGAGGCCTTCCCAACGCCCCATAGCGATCTCCTTCAGCCCGTCGACGGTCTCCACGCCGTTGCTGGCGAGGTAACCCGCGGTGCTCCGGGCGCGACCCAACGGTGACGAATAGACCGTGCCCGCCGGGCCATACCAATCGCGGAGCGCCGCGGCTTGGCGGTGGCCGAGCTCGTCGAGCCCCCAGTCTTCCTGTCCCTGCCACCTGCCTTCGATGTTGGCCCTGGTCCTCCCGTGGCGGATGAGGGCGATCACCGGCTCGCCCTGGTCGAGATGGGATTGCACCCCGGCGGATCGTGGCCCGACGTGGCCTATGTCGTTGAACACAGCGAGCCGGGGCCGGTCGAAGGACCACACGAACCGGGTCAGCGAAGTGTTCCCGACGAAGGTGTGGATCCGCCGGCTCCCACCCGCCAGGTGGCGTCGGAGGACCTCTTGGATGAATCCGCCGTGCGTGACCACCGCGGCACGCCCGTCCTCACCGAGTCGCTCGGCGAGGGCGTCGACTGCGCCCGTGGCCCGCTGCTCGAGGTCGCTCAGACTCTCACCGGTCTCGCCCATGGGGAGCTGACGCCCGAAGACCGCCTCCCGTAGCTGGTCACCCGCCTCGGCCAGCACCTCCTCTCGACTCAAACCCTCCCATTTGCCGATGTCGAGCTCGAGAAAGTCCTCAGAGATCTCATAGTCGGAGCTGAAGGTCTCGGCGGTGCGACGCGCCCGTTCCAGCGGAGAGCTGACCACCACGTCGAATTGCTGGTCGTGAAGACGTTTGCCGACGGCGTAGAGGCTGGCCTCGCCCGCGGCGCTCAGACCACCGTCGAGCCGGCCGTTCCAGAAACCCTCGAGATTGGCTTGTGACTCGGCATGACGGATCAGGGTTATCGATGGCACTGCGTTCTACATGATTGTCTTGGGTTCTGCGAAGTCAGGGTCACACCCACGTCAGGAAGTCCCTTGGCAGGACGTCTTGTCGGCTGGGTCAAACCCGTTCAACCAATGAAAGCAGAGGCAAAGATCAACGAGACGATGGTCATCACCTTGATCACGATGTTCATCGCCGGGCCCGAGGTGTCCTTGAACGGATCACCCACCGTGTCCCCGATCACCGCCGCCTTGTGACTGTCCGAGCCTTTGCCGCCGTAGGCACCCGACTCGATGAACTTCTTGGCGTTGTCCCACGCCCCACCGGCGTTGGCCATGAAGATGGCCAGCAGGAACCCGGTCACAAGCGCACCGGCCAATAGACCCCCCAAGGCCTCCACGTCGATGAAGCCGACCACCAAAGGCAAGGCAATGGCGAGAGAACCGGGAATGACCATCTCGCGCAGCGCGCCCGCCGTAGCGATGTCGACGCAGGTCGTGTAGTCAGGCTTGGCGGTGGGATCGCCTTCCCTCAACCCCGGGATCTCCCGGAACTGACGACGAACCTCGTCGATCATCTTGTGTGCCGCCCGCCCCACCGCATTCATGGTGAGCGCCGCGAAGAGGAACGGGAACATGCCCCCGAGGAAGAGCCCGATCACGGTCTCGGCCCGGGTCAGGTTGATCTCAGTCAGATTGACCGCCTTGGTGAAGGCTGAGAACAGGGCGAGAGAGGTGACCGCCGCTGAGGCGATGGCAAAGCCCTTGGCCACCGCAGCTGTGGTATTGCCCAGTGAGTCGAGGGCATCGGTTGCCTGACGCACCTCGGGGGGGAGATGCGCCATCTCCGCAATGCCCCCGGCGTTGTCCGCGATCGGGCCATAGGCGTCGACGGAGATGGTGATGCCGAGGGTGGCGAGGACACCGATAGCGGCGATCGCCACTCCATAGATCCCGCCACCGGCCCCCAACGCCCAGTCGCCGGCGGCGTGGGCGACACCGATGCCGGCGGCCACCACGATCACCGAAAAGGCGGCCGAGCGCATTCCTTCGGCAATGCCGGCGATGATCACCGTGGCCGGGCCGGTCTCGGATTGACGAGCGATCTCCTTGACGGTCTTGAAGTGGTCGCTGGTGAACCACTCGGAGATCTTGCCCACGAACCAGCCCACGACCAGACCGGCCACCACCGCGATCCACAGCCCTAGCGGATTGTCGGCCACGTCCCCAAAAACCCAGTAGGAGAGGCCAAGCACACCGATTGCGGTGGCTATCAGCGAGAAGTTGGTGCCGCGGTGCAGGGCGGCGGCGAGATCGTCATCGCCTTTCGCCCGCACCAGGAACGACCCGATGATGGCGGCGAACATTCCCAACGCGCCCACGGCCAACGGGAAGATGATCGCCTCTTCGACGAAGGCAGCGCCGCCAAACACCAGAGCGGAATAGGCAATGGGAGCGACCAGCGATCCGACGTAAGACTCGAACAGGTCGGCACCCATACCGGCGACGTCTCCAACATTGTCCCCGACGTTGTCGGCGATGACGGCCGGGTTGCGTGGGTCATCCTCGGGGATTCCGGCCTCGACCTTGCCCACCAGGTCGGCACCGACGTCGGCAGCCTTGGTGTAGATCCCGCCGCCGACTCTGGCGAAGAGGGCGATCGACGAGCCGCCGAGACCAATGGCGGTGATGATGTCAGCCCACGACTCGAGCTCGAGCCACTGGTTGAAGACGAGAAACCCGACACCGACTCCAAGCAACCCGAGCCCGGCAACGGTGAATCCCATGACTGCACCACCCCGGAATGCCACCGGCAGGGCGGCGGGGATGCCCCCGGTCCGGGCGGCCTCGGTGGTGCGGGAGTTGGCCTGAGTTGCGATTCGCATCCCGACGAAGCCGGCAAGGGCGGAGAGCAGTGCTCCGAACACGTACGCGATGGCACCCCAGGGCCGACCCCAGTCGAGGAACACGGTGATGAGCGTCGCCATGACGACCACGAACACCGACACCCAAATGTATTCGCGTCGCAGGAATGCCATCGAGCCCTGTCTGATCGCCAGGGCCAACTCCACCATGCGCTCATTGCCCTGGGGGGCGGCCAACACCACTCGGGAGTAGTACAAGGCCAGCAGGAGTGCTGATCCACCGGCTGCAAGCGCGATGTACAGGATCATGTCCGACATTCGAAAGAAACCTCCGCAGGGAACCGATTCGGGGCGGCGGGGAGTATAGGGAGAGCACCGCGCCCGATGGAAAGCGAGCGCCAGGCTCGATGCCCCGATGCTTTGTCATTGGCTCCGGTTGAAACGGTCCACACCGATCTCTGACAGACCGCCACCTACGACGGGACGCCTATTGGTCGACCGACCACTTCCGAGTGGAGGGCATCTGCACGTCGCCGTACCCATGAGAGCGGGCCTCGCTCAACTGAAACTCGAACAGGATGTAGCGGTCGGCGGGGGGATAGCTGGACGAGTCGGCCACGTGGGACCAAACGTCGAGATCGTCCACGGCAAGGCCTCGGCCGGCGATAAAGAACTCGCCACCGGAGCCGGCATTGTCCGGGACCCCGTTGTGCAGCGCGAACCATCCCCGCTCCCGAAGATCCCTGCTCTTGGGAGAGGTCGGCTCCATGAACAGGAACAGCCCGACGGCGGTGAAGATCGGTGTCACCGGATGGACTCGAGGTGTCCCCGACCGACGCACCGTTGCCAGATATGCAGGTGCTGCGGTCAATCTGGCTGCCCCGAACCGTGCCAGCTCCGCCTCACGTTTGGCGAACTCACCCCAGCTGATCGTCAGTTGAGATCCTGGGGTCGACACGCGCCGCCTGCCCGTCAGGTACCGACGTATTCGGCGAGATGCTGGCCGGTCAGGGTCGAACGAGCGGCAGCCAAATCGGCCGGTGTGCCCTCGAACACGACCTGACCCCCGTCATGCCCGGCGCCGGGGCCTAGGTCGATGATCCAGTCGGCGTGGGCCATGACCCCCTGGTGGTGCTCGATGACGATGACCGACTTGCCCGATTCCACGAGGTGATCGAGAAGACCGAGCAGATGTTCGACATCGGCGAGATGCAGCCCACTGGTCGGCTCGTCGAGCACATAGATCCCTCCCTTCTCCGCCATGTGGATCGCCATTTTGAGCCGTTGACGCTCGCCACCTGAGAGGGTGGTGAGCGGCTGACCGATGCTCAGATAGCCGAGCCCCACGGCGGACATCCGCTCCAGGATGGCGTGAGCGGCCGGCACCCCGGCCTCGCCCTCAGCGAAGAAATCTCGGGCTTCGGAGACCGACATTGCGAGCACCTCGCTGATGTCGCGGCCGCCGAGGTGATAATCCAGCACCAGCGCCTGAAACCGCTTCCCCTCGCACTCCTCGCAGGTGGTGGCGACGGTCTCCATGAAACCGAGGTCGGTGTAGATGACGCCGGCACCGTTGCAATTGGGGCAGGCGCCCTCGGAGTTGGCGCTGAACAGCGCCGGCTTCACGCCGTTGGCCTTGGCGAATGCCTTTCGGATCGGTTCGAGCAGTCCGGTATATGTCGCCGGGTTGCTCCGGCGTGATCCGCGGATCGCACCTTGGTCGACCGACACCACACCCGCGCCGGCGGGGATCGACCCCTCCACGAGCGAGCTCTTGCCGGACCCGGCCACGCCGGTGACGACGACAAGCACCCCAAGCGGGATGTCGACGTCGACGTCCTGGAGATTGTGCGCGTTCGCGCCTCGAATCTCGAGCGTGCCGGTGGGCGTGCGCACCGTTGGCTTGAGTGACGCCTGGTCGTCGAGGTGGCGACCGGTGATGGTGTCGCTGGCCCGCAGCCCCTCGACGCTGCCCTCGAAGCAGACGGTGCCGCCCGCCCCACCGGCGCCGGGGCCCAGGTCGATGACGTGGTCGGCGATTGCGATCGTCTCCGGCTCGTGCTCCACGACGAGCACCGTGTTGCCCTTGTCTCGCAGCTGCAGCAGCAAGTCGTTCATCCGCTGGATGTCATGGGGGTGCAAGCCGGTGGTTGGCTCGTCGAAGACGTAGGTGACGTCGGTGAGCGAGGAGCCGAGGTGGCGGATCATCTTGGTGCGCTGGGCCTCTCCGCCCGACAGCGTGCCCGACGGCCGGTCGAGCGAGAGGTAGCCCAGCCCGATCTCCGCGAACGAGTCGAGGGTCTCCCCCAGCGTCGCCAGCAGCGGCGCCACCGACGGTTCGTCCAGACCGCGCACCCACCCGGCGAGGTCGCTGATCTGCATCGCGCAGGCGTCGGCGATGTTGATCCCCTTGATCTTCGACGACCGGGCCCCCTCATTGAGCCGGGTGCCACCACACTCGGGACAGGCAGTGAAGGTGACCGCGCGCTCCACGAACGCCCGGATGTGCGGCTGGAGGGCGTCGACATCCTTGGACAGGAACGACTTCTGGATCTGCGGGATCAGCCCCTCGTAGGTCAGGTTGATGCCGGTGACCTTGACCTTCACCGGCTCCTTGTCGAGGAAGTCGTGGAGCTCCTTTTTGGTGTATTTGCTGATCGGCTTGTTCGGGTCCAGAAAACCCGACTCGCTGAAGAGGCGCACCGACCAGCCGCCTGCCTTGTAGCCAGGCACGGTGATCGCGCCTTCGGCGAGCGACTTGCTCTCGTCGTACAGCTGGGCTAGGTCGATGTCGTTGACCGAGCCCATGCCTTCGCAGCGCGGGCACATACCGCCGTGGTAGACGACGTCGCGCACCACGATCCGCTCCCCCTTGCCCTTGTCGAC
>DASWKK010000100.1:0-45215 GCA_036396655.1 Acidimicrobiia bacterium | reverse complement strand
CTTGGATACCTCTTCGAGCCCGGCGACGTGGGTCAGGGTGAAGAAGATGTCGTCGAGTCTCGGCTGGTACTCGGCCATAGCTCAAGGGTACCGAACCACGCCGATCTTCGACCAGGTTCGGCGGTTGTCTGAGCGGGGGGGGACCGATGCGGTCCGCCCTTCGGAAAGGGGGGACAACGGATCGGTTCGGCGGTTGTCCCCCTGCGGAGGGGGGGGACCGACGCCAGCGAACGAAGTGAGCGCGTCGAGGGGGGTGAACCCCCCTCGCCCTCGCTGGGGACAGGCGGTCGGGTTGTTGTCCCCCTGCGGAGCGGGGGGACCGACGCCAGCGAACGTAGTGAGCGCGTCGAGGGGGGACGGGGGGCGTCGTGGGGCGAACCCCCCTCGGCTTCGCTTTGCTCGGGCGGTCCCCCCTTCGGAAAGGGGGGACAACTGGGCGGTCCGCGGTTGGCTCAGCCCAGGTCGGCTGCCAGTGCTGCGACTGCGGTCGAAGCTCCGGCCAGGACCGGTTCGCCATGACCGAACAGGGCCACCTCGTAGGAGAGCCCGGCCAGCTTGCGTAAAGAGTCATTGGCCACGGCCATGTTCTCACTGAAGCCGGGATCGGGCCCCACGACCCCGCCATCGGCCCCGTTGAGGGCGTCGCCGACGACGAGGACTCCGGCGGCGCTGTCGTGAACCGAGATGTGACCGGGGGTGTGCCCGGGCGTCTCGATGATCCCGAGGTCGAACACACTGTCACCGTCTCCCACAGGGCGGGGGTCCACGACCGCGGTGATCTCCGATATGTCCGGCGCCCCCGCATAGACCGCCGTACCCGAGGCTCGCTCCAGCACGTCGTCGATGCTCCCCACGTGGTCGGGGTGCTTGTGGGTGAGGATCACGTGTCCCACGGATCCCCAGTCCAACCCGACCTCGATGAGGCTCTCTTCGATGGCGTCGGCGCTGCCGGCGACGCCGGTATCGACCAGGGCTGCCTCTCCGGCGCGGTAGAGAATGTAGGCCGAGACGAAACCGAGGTCGACCCGGTTGAACGCAACACCGGGAACGGGCGAAGTGATCGTGGTCGAATCCGATGTGGCTATTGCCGGCGACAGGGGGGTGGTCGTTGCCACCGAGGTGCGTCCGGTGGAGGTGGGCTCGGACCCGGAGCTGTCGGTGCAGGCAGCGGCACCGAAGACGACGATGGCGAGACCGGCTTTGCCCATCTCTTTGATGGCCAACCGACGATTGACATGGTGAGGAGAAGTCATGGTCCTTCCAGATCGGCGGGTCAACTCAAACCTAACTGAGGCACCGAGTTGTGTAGCTTGCGTGCATGGTTACCAAGATCCTCCTGCCCGAGTCCGAGCTCCCCACCCACTGGTACAACATCGTCCCCGACCTCCCGGTCTCGCCGCCACCGGTGTTGCACCCGGGGACCCATCAGCCGGTGGGTCCGGACGACCTGGCCCCGCTCTTCCCCATGGATCTCATCCTTCAGGAGGTCAGCTCGGAGCGTTTCATCGAGATCCCAGAAGAAGTGAGAGAGGTGTACCGCATGTGGCGCCCGTCGCCGCTGTATCGAGCTCACAACCTCGAAAAGCTGATCGGCGGGCCGGCTCGCATCTACTACAAGTACGAGGGAGTCAGCCCGGCCGGGTCGCACAAGCCGAACACGGCGGTGGCGCAGGCCTTTTACAACGCCAAAGCTGGGGTCAAGAAGCTGTCGACCGAGACCGGAGCCGGGCAATGGGGCTCTGCCCTTTCGTTTGCCTGTTCCCTATTCGGTTTGGAGTGTCAGGTCTTCATGGTGAGGGCTTCCTACGACCAGAAGCCATATCGTCGGGCGATGATCGAGACCTGGGGGTCCACCATCTTCCCCTCCCCTTCCGATCAGACCGAAACCGGTCGCCGGATCCTGGCCGATGATCCAGACACCCCGGGAAGTCTGGGAATGGCCATCTCCGAGGCGGTCGAGGTAGCGGCCACCAATCCACACATCAACTACTCGCTGGGGTCGGTGCTCAACCATGTCCTGATGCATCAGACCGTCATCGGTGAGGAGGCCCTGAAGCAGCTGGCGCTGGTCGACGAGATCCCGGATGTGGTCATCGGGTGTGCTGGTGGAGGCTCGAACTTCGCCGGTCTCAGCTTTCCCTTCGTCCGCGAGAAACTGGCCGGGAAGATGGACCCGACGATCATCGCTGTCGAGCCGGCCGCCGCCCCGTCATTGACCAAAGGCAGCTATCAGTTCGACTTCGGCGACACGGTCGGTATGACGCCATTGGTAAAGATGCACACCCTTGGGCACGACTTCGTGCCGGATCCGATCCACGCCGGTGGTCTTCGTTACCACGGTATGGCACCTCTGGTCTCCCTGCTCAAGGACCAGGGGATCATCGAGGCCCAGTCGCTCCATCAGAACGAGACCTTCAGCAGCGCAGTGCGCTTCGCCAGAACCGAAGGGATCATTCCTGGGCCGGAGCCGACTCATGCCGTGGCCGCGGCCATGAACGAGGCGATCGAGGCGAAGGAGTCCGGCGAGGAGAAGGTGATCCTGTTCAACCTCTCCGGTCACGGTCACTTCGACATGGGCGCCTACCAAGCCTACTTTGCCAACGAGTTGGTGGACTACGAGCACCCGCACGAGCGGATCGCCGCCGCCATGGAGAAGGTACCGGTGGTCAACGGCTGAGCGTGTCCCGCTAATCGCTCAAACTCCCGGACAGTCGGGCTCTCCCGGATGGAGCGGGCGGACCAACAGCACGAATGGTGGGGCGTCCATGGTCTCCTCGGGATGGAGCCACTGGGTCACCTGGGTAGCGTCGCGGAATGTCTCGATCACGTCGGGGCCGAACACCTTGCAGGTGAACCCCAGGTTCAGCTCCGCCCACTGACCGGGGTCGTCCCCGTCGAGGGGCCAAGCGCGAACGTCCTCGAACCCTGGTTCGGGTGGCGCTGAGGCGACCACCGAGATCACCCTCACCCGGTCACCGACGTATTCGACGGCGTCACCGGAGAAGGCAGCTTCGGAGAGCGCGTTTACCAGCGCGAGGGCGGCCGCAGTCGCAGGTTTGGTGGGATTGGGCTCGATTCCCAGCCCGTACACCGAGTATTGATGAATCCCATCCTCGTCCCAGTAGGTGATCACGTCGGTGGTGGCGTCGGCGACAATCGAGGCTGCCGAGTCGTCGGTCTCGGAACCCATTCCCGACAACCCGATCTCATCGACGCGTGAGAGGATCTCGTCGACGGTGTCCTCGGTGAGCTGCACCACCTGGTAGTTGGGGAGCAGGGGGCCCGGGAAGATCAGGACCACGGGGCCCTCGTAGATGAGACGCCCATCGGCGAGCAACGTATAGGTAGGCCCGCGGCCGACGTTCATCTCCGGGGTGGTGAACCCACCTTCTGATCGAAGCTGGAGGACCGGTGTCTCGGGGTCTGAGGGAAGCCGTGCCCCGGAGTCACCTCCGCCGCAGGCGGCGAGTACCAGTGCGACTGCTGTCAGCAGCCCGATTCTTCTGTTTCGCATGCCTATTTGATGACGGGAGGGAACCAACGGTTCCGGTGAACTTGGGAGGCGCGGTGACCGGGGGTCAGCTCCTGGCCGTCTCCCAGTTGGTGAGACCATCGTCGATGAGATCGATCGACCAATCGAGCTCCTCTTTCGAGGTGATCAGCGGTGGGATGAACCGAATCACGTTGTGATCCGGTCCGCAGCTGATGATTATCAACTCCCGGTCGTGAGCATGCTTCTCGATGTGTTTGAAGGCATCGGGATCGGGAGTGCGGCTGTCTTGGTCGGTGACCAACTCCACTCCGATCATCAAACCCAACCCACGAACGTCGCCAATGGTCTTGTGCTGGTCCGCCAGCTCGTGGAAGCGCTCGAAAGCATGCTTGGACAACTCCCGGGCATGCGGCAACAAGCCTTCCATCGTGTCCATGACCGCCACCGAGGCCGCCGTCGCTACCGGGTTTCCCCCGAAGGTGGTTCCATGCGCCCCTCTTGGCCAGGCATCGATCATCTGACGCGAGGCGCCGTAGGCGGAGAGGGGCAGGCCGTTGGCGATGCCTTTGCCCATGGCCATGACATCCGGTTTGGCGTCGAAATGGTCGACGGCAAACCATTCGGCGGTGCGTCCGAACCCGGTTTGGATCTCGTCATAGATCAGCTTTATCCCGTGCTCGTCGGCGAGGGCGCGGAGAGCGTCGAGAAAGCGGGCCGGGGCCGGGTAGTAGCCACCTTCCCCTTGCACCGGCTCCACCAGGAAAGAGGCAATGTTGTGCGGGGACACCACATGCTTGAACAGCAGTCCCAGCTCGCTGAGGGAATGGTCGACGGCCTGGTCCTCAGACATCGCCCACCGGTAGGGGTGGGGGAACGGCGCGACGAACACCGAGCCGAGTACCGGGTGATATCCGTCTCGATACTTGGCGTTCGACGTCGAGTAGCTGACCGATCCCATGGTCCTCCCGTGGAAGCCACCGCGGAAGGTGACGACACCCTGGCGACCTGTCGTGTGCTTGGCCAATTTCACCGAAGCCTCGACCGCCTCGGCGCCGGAGTTGGCGAAGGCGAATTTCTCGATCGCCGGTGGTGTGATGGCACGGAGCCGCTCGGCCGACTCGACGATGGCGTCGTAGCGCACGATCGAGCCGGAGTGGATCTGCTTGTCGATCTGGCGGTGTGCCGCCTCGACCACGGCGGGATGATTGTGACCGAGATTGGTCACAGAGATACCGCAGGCGAAATCAGCCCACCGGTCACCGTTGATGTCGGTGATCCAGATTCCCTCCGCCTTGACCGCATGGATGTCGGTATCGAAGGCGATAACCGGCGCGATCACGTCGTTGTGCCTGCTCACGAGGTCTGTCATGGCCGCGATGCTAACCAACAGAACCCGGTCCGGAATCTCCGGGAGACCCAAGACCGCGTCAGGTGCAGCCGTCTGGCCAGCGGATATGGCGGTCGGCGGCGATGTCGGGAAGCTCGACGGTGGTGCCATCGCGCAGGGTGACGGCGACGTCGACCATGGTCACCTGCCCGAGACCGAAGTGAGCGAATGGCAACCGACCCGACGAGTAGCCGCCCCCCACCCCGATCTCTCGTGTCGCCATGACCTCCCCACCCGACGTAACGGTGACCAGCGCTCCGACTCCGGCCCCAGGCTGTCCGATTGAGACCTCGAGCCAATGGCCGCTCTCACCCGCGTTCCTGAACATCAGCGAGGGGAGGGATGGCTCCCACTCAACCGCGAAGATGTCGAGCCGACCGTCGCGGTCGAGGTCGACCACCGGGGCGCCTACCCAATACTGATCCGAGCCGAGACCGGGTGAGACTTCGAATGAGAGCTCATCGCCTCCGGTGTTGTGATAGATGGCAGGGGTAGTCCCTTCGTCAGCCGACGCCGAAGTGACGATGTCGAGCCACCCGTCATTGTCGATGTCGGCCAGGTCGACATGAGGGGCAAGGGTCGGCAAAGCAGTCACACCGGCCCGTTCCGTCACTTCTTCGAACTCTGGGAGGTCCCCTCCTGCGCCCATGAAGAGCCGGACCGGGACTTCGGAGTCGAATTCGACCGTCGCCCGGTAATGCTGGCCCACCACGATGTCGGTGAAACCGTCGTCGTCCAGGTCGCCGAGGGCTACCCCGGCGGCGTCGTCTTCATCGCCGATCGGCACCGCGGCGTAGTCGTCGGGCGTGATATCGGCGAAGTTCATATCGCCGAGGTTGACGAAGACCGCCGTAGAGGTGGCCAGGTCAGGCAACAGGTCGGCGTTGAGATCCCCGGCCGTGGCTCCGAGGGCCAACACCCCTTCCAGCCCTGAGCCTGTGGTGACGTCGCTGAACTGAAGCGAGCCCTCATTACGAAGCAGGATGCCCCCGGTGTCTCCTGAGTTGTCCTCGGACACGTAGACGTCGAGGAGACCATCCCCGTCGAAGTCGGCCACCGCCGGAGTCCGGCCCCGGAAGTCGTCGGGGAGTGGCTCGCTGTGCGCTTGGAGGACCCCGGCGACATTCTCGTAGAGGCGGCTCGGGGTTGGGTTATCGCCATCCCGGCCGGCGTGGCGGACGAGCAGGAGGTCACTGTCGCCGTCCCCGTCGAAGTCGGCGAAGACGCCGCCAGACGTTCGTCCCAGTTCGTCGCTCCAGTCGGGAACCGGAGTCAGGTCAGGCCCACTGATCAGCAGGCGATCCGGGGCGGGGCCGTCTGCACCACGCACCTGGTAGACCTCGACCTCTCTATCCCCAAAGGTCCCCACAACCAGGTCGGCGACTTCGTCGTCGTTGACATCGCCTACGGCACCCATGTGGCCGTGGAGCCCTATCAGAGGCTCTACCAGGCCTATGTCATCGGTCACATCGAGGAACTGAATCGGTCCCGGCGACCCGGAAGCTGTGGCCGACCAACATGTCAGGTCCCCGTCTCCGACAGGGGGCGCGCCGGTGTTGACCGAGTCGGACGTGGCAGGCGACAACGAAGTCGTCGAGGACGGAGAAGTGCTCCCAGTCCCGGAGCATGCGACGACCGCCAGCGCCAAGACCAGGATCAGGGCCCGACTGGTCATAGACCTTCCACGACTACCAGCACCACAGTTCCGAACCCGGAGTCGTCGTCGAGGTCCGAGGCGTTCACACCGAGGATGAGGCTTCCGTCTTGGTAGACCATGGAGTACGTCCCGCCCGGAAGCAGGTCGAGCTCTTCAAACGGGTCGACAAGCGAAGTGATCTCGGTGGTCTCTCCACTGGCGGTGTCCATCGACATGATCGGTGCTCCCACCTCCCATGCCCCACCGTGGGCCTCGGGCATCCAGAAAACCCTCGTCCCGTCAGGTGTCATGGCCAGCGAGGTGGTGGTACCACCAGGCTCTCCCAATACTTCTACCGTCCCGTCGGGCGAGATGGAGAAGAGGAACGACTCGTCGTCGGAAACGCCATAGACGGTCCCGTCGGGAGTAGGGCGGGTGATGGCCCGCAACCAGAATCCGGGCAGCTCGAGGTCCAGGTCCTCGAATTCACCAGACGTCGGGTCCAGGGCTGCCAACTCGCCGCCTCCTATCCCGTAGAGGACTCCCCCGCTGACGGGGTCGATCCCGAGTGCCCTGAACCCGTATTGCCGAGGGTCGTCGACCTGGTGGGTCACGACACCGGTCGACGTGTCGAACACGGTCAGGAGACCCGTGTCCGTGTCACCTGACTCGACGTCAACGGAGCCGGCAACCAGGGTCTTGCCATCGGTGGTGATGGTCATCGTCGGCATCCCGAACTCACCGGCGATCGCGCCGTAGTCGCTGATGGTCAGCTCGTCGGGGTCGATCGCCAACAGGCGATCCCCTTCGTACCCATTCTCGTAGGTGAGGTCGTCCCGAGTCCCCCAGTAGGTTGTCGCCCATACCGTGCCGCAACGGTCTTCCACCATCTGCGCGTGGATCTTGCCGTAGCCAAAGGCGCCCTCTTCGTGGGGAACCACCGTGAGCACATCGCCGAATCGGGTCAAGGTGCGGTTGCTGTTCTCGTAGACGAAGAAGTAGGAGTTGGCATCTCGGCCGAGGTGGTCGCCGACCGCCGACAGATGCCGACCGTCACCGAGGGCGATCCCTTGACCCCACTGTGTCCAGAGACCTTCGGTCGGTCCTGGCAACGGATACTCGGCCGCGTAGACCACGACACCGTCCTCGTTGCCGATCTCCTCCAGCGTCACCGAGGCATCTTCACGCCAGGAGGTCCCGTCACGGCTCGAGGGGCAGTCGCCAGCTGGGGTGGAGACGGAGGACGACGAACTCGAAGACGATCCATCTTCGGTATTGGTGGCGTCAGTCGTCGAAGGGTCGTCGTCTGGTTGTGTGCCACCGGAGCACGCCGCCAACGCCAATGAGAGAATGAGAACCCCGACCAACGCGACCAGACTCTGTTGAGCGGTCATCGGTCTGATTTAAGCCGAACCCGGGAGCTGAGCGGCCGGGCCACCAGTGTCACCACCGAGCAGGACCGACCACGGTTAGTTTTCGATGGCATGACGGTCATTCGAAGCACCAGGGTTGTCGTGGGCGAAGACATACGTCCGGCATCGGTGAGGATCGAGGACGGCAAGATCGTCGAGATTGGGAACCACGCGGCGGACACCGACTTCGGGGATCTGGTCGTAATGCCCGGGCTGGTCGACACCCACGTTCACGTGAACGAGCCGGGACGAACCGACTGGGAGGGTTTCGAAACCGCCACCAAGGCAGCGGCGGCCGGCGGTACGACAACCATCGTCGACATGCCGCTGAACTCGATCCCACCAACGGTGAGCGTTGAAGCGTTGGCCGAGAAGAAGGCGACTGCGAAAGGGAAGATCACCGTCGACGTCGCCTTCTGGGGCGGGCTGATCCCGGGATCGGAGAGCGAGATGGTGCCGTTGGTGGCGGAGGGGGTGTGCGGTTTCAAGTCGTTCCTGGTCGACTCGGGTGTGCCCGAGTTCCCGCCGATGACCGCTGATCAGTTGGCCGCCTGTCTTCCCGTCATGCTCCGGCTTGGCGTCCCGGCCCTGATCCATGCCGAAGACCCGGCTCTGATACACGAGCTCGCAGGCGATCCCCGTGAGTATCGGAACTACTTGGCTTCCCGACCGCCCCTTGGAGAACGCGCAGCCATCGAGACCCTTGGCCGTCTTGTCGCCAAGACCGGGGCCAGGGCCCACGTGCTTCATGTCTCTTCCCTGGAGGCGGTCGCCGCTCTGGCTTCGGCACCAGCGGGGATGAGCGGTGAGACATGCCCCCACTACTTGATCTTTCATGCGGAGCAGATCGCCAGCGGCGCCACATCGTTCAAGTGTGCGCCGCCAATCAGGACCACTGAGCACCGGGAAGCGTTGTGGCAGGGTCTGGCCGAGGGAACACTGTCGATGGTGGTTTCCGATCATTCACCGGCGCCCGTGGAGATGAAGGGAGTCGAGCGAGGTGACTTCGATGAGGCCTGGGGCGGTATCGGCTCGCTCCAGCTCCGACTCCAGGCGACGTGGACCGGCGCCGCCGAGCATGGCGCGAGCCTGGCGCAAGTTGCCGACTGGTTGGCCACGGCACCGGCCCGGTTGGCCGGCCTCGATGACCGGAAAGGCTCAATCGCCCAAGGTATGGACGCCGACCTCGTGGTATGGGACCCCGACGGCGCGATCGAGGTGCGAGGCGATCGTCTCGAGCATCGTCATGCGATCACCCCATATGAGGGAATGCGGCTGCAAGGCAAGGTGGAAGCGACCCTTCTTCGCGGCGAAACTGTGTATGAGCGGGGAGTTTTGACCCCGTCCAGGGGAAGGATGTTGAGCAGACGGTGACCGACCTGATATCGAGCGCAGTGGGTGGGCGCATCGTCGCGTTCAACGACGAGTTCTTTGCCGAGGCGGAGAATCTGCTCAAGCCGACCGCGCCAGTGTGGCAAGAGGACGCTTACACCGACCGCGGGAAGTGGATGGATGGCTGGGAGACCCGTCGGCGGCGAGACTCGGGTCATGACTGGTGTGTGATCGCCCTCGGGATACCGGGCGTGATCAGGTCGGCCACCGTCGAAACCACACACTTCACCGGCAACTATCCCGAAGCCTTCTCGCTCGAGACGTGTGGTGTCGGGGCCGACGACGGTCTCGAAGACGCCGACTGGGTCGAGGTGATCCCGCCAACCGACCTCGAGGGAGACGCCACTGCGACGTTCGGGGTCGACGACACACATCGGGTCACTTACGTCCGATTGAACATCTTTCCCGACGGAGGGGTTGCCCGTCTTCGGGTGGAGGGCGACCCGATTCCGTCGATGGATCAAGTCTGTCCCGAGACGGGAACCATCGACCTGGTGTCGTCGCTCGTTGGCGGCGAGGCGCTCGAAGCGTCGGACCTTCATTACTCGCCTCCCTCCAATCTGATCCGGCCAACCGACCCAGCGGGGATGTGGGACGGTTGGGAGACCAGGAGACGTCGCGGGCCGGGTCACGACTGGGTCAGCTTTCGTCTCGGCCTGGCCGGAGCAGTCGACCTCGTCGAGGTCGATACTCGTCACTTCAAGGGCAACTCGCCGGGGTGGGTGTCGGTCCACCTCTCTGCGGACGGTGAGCGCTGGCAGGAGGTCGTTACCAGGGCCGAGGTCAAGCCGGACACCGTCAACCAGGTTCCGTTGGGGGTCGCTGAGCCCGCTCGCTTCCTTCGTCTCGACATCCACCCTGATGGGGGCATGGCGCGACTCCGGGTGCGGGGGACACCGGCTCCCGACGAAGCGCTGACCCGCCGACTCGAGTATCTGAACGCATTGTTCGACCCCGACGCAATGCGCTTCTTCTCCTCCGCGTGCAGCTCGACGAGGTGGGTCGAATCGATGAAGGCAGCCCACCCGTTCCGGGACGGGGACGACGTCCTCGCCCGAGCCGACAGTGCCTTCGACACCCTCGAGGAGCAAGATTGGCGGGAGGCATTCGCCGGTCATCCTCGGATCGGCGAGCGGGGAGATGATCTCGCCAACCAGGAACAGGTCGGGGCGAAAGCCGCATCGGCAACCGTTCTCGAGTCACTTGCCAGGGCCAACCAGGCCTACGAGGAGAGACACGGTTTCACCTACATCGTTTACGCGACCGGGAAGACGGCCGCCGAAATGCTCGCCATCGCCGAGGAGCGACTGGCCAACTCGCGCCAAGGGGAGCTTGCCAATGCCGCTCGTGAGCAGCGGGCGATCACGGAGACCAGACTACGTCGCATGCTCTGCATGGAAGATGGCCAATGACATCACTGAGCACGCACGTTCTCGATACTGCCGAAGGAGGACCGGCAACGGGAGTGGCGGTCACCCTCGAGCGTTCCGTGGACGGTGCCTGGCAACATGTCGGCAGGGGAGTGACCGACGCCGACGGGCGGGTGGCGGATCTGGGGGCCGCCCTGGGCTCTGGCATCTACCGACTGGTCTTTGCCACCGGCGACTACGGGAGCCCCTTCTTTCCCGAGGTGCACCTGGTGGTCGACCTGGACGGATCCGAGGAGCACTATCACGTCCCTATCCTGCTCAGTCCTTTCGGCTACACCACCTACAGGGGGAGTTGAGTTGGCCCGTCTCGGCGAGAATCGATGGGGCAAGACCGACGTCAGGGTCTCGAAGGTCCACCACGCCGACGGCGAGGATGGGCTCTCCGACCTCACGGTCCAGATTCTGCTCTCAGGTGAGGTCGAACTGGCTCACACCGTGGGGGACAACACCGCGGTTCTCCCCACCGACACCATGCGCAACACTGTCTATTGCCTGGCCCAGGAGCACCTGACCCGGGACCTCGAGGCTTTCGGCGCCGTGCTCTGTGACCATTTCCTGTCTCGGGCACAGGTGACCGGGGTGACGGTTTCGATCTCGGAGCAGATATGGGGTCGGGTCGGGCCTACCGGCTTCATCGGCGGCGGGACCGAGCGACGCACGGCGCGGGTGAGCGGTGACGGGGAACGTACCCGCACCCGGGCCGGAATCGAGGGGCTGGTAGTGCTGAAAACCACCGGCTCCGCCTTCTCCGGCTTCCCCCGCGACGAGTACACGGTTCTTCCCGACGCCGATGACAGGCTGTTGGCCACGTCCCTCACGGCCAACTGGAGCTATTCCACGCTCCCGGTGGATACCTCCGTTGCGTGGAGCTCGGCTCGGGACAACATTCTGGGCTGCTTCTTCTCCAACTGGTCGGCATCGGTCCAGCATCAGGGGTGGCTGATGGCCAACGCCGTTCTCGACGCCGTTCCCGAGATCGACGAGATCGAGTTCCACCTACCCAATCAACATCATCTTCCTTTCGATCTCACCCGGTTTGGCATGGTGGATCAGGGGACGGTGTTCCAACCTGTGTCCGAGCCGTACGGCGACATCAAGTTCACCGTCACCAGGTGAAGTGCGGAGTGTCGACCGGCCTCACCCCGTGTTCGGGCCAGTGGCCCGTCGCTGAAATAATGGCGGTGTCTCTCCGGCCCTCGGCCCCCCTGGCTGCGTCCAAAATGCTCACCGCAGGGCCCGACTGCGATTGCGCTTTTCTCCTTGCCAGATGGCGCCGATGACTCGGAGACACCCTCGCCCTATTTCAACGACAGACCACCCGTTCGGCCTTCCAAGATGGCGAGGAACGAGCGAGTCCGGATCTCGTCGAGTGACAGACCGGCGCGCTGGGTGGCTTCCTCTTCGCTGATGGCGCCACAGTTGATGGCGCGGAGGAAGAAGTTGAGCAGCCCCTGACCGGTGGCCGCGTCGTCGAAGACCTCGCCTACCAGCGTGGCTTTGGCTGCCGAGTCGACGAAGTTCGACAGCCGTTCCCCGGCCTCTTCGAGCCCCTCGAGGAAAAAGGCGTACACCGCGGCGTAGCGGGTGGGGAGTTGGGCCGGGTGGAGGTCCCATCCCTGGTAGTAGGCATGGGTCAGTGAGTGCCTGATGTGGTCGTAGTGGAGACGCATCGCCTGGTGAACGGTCCGGCGATTCTCCTCGGTCTGCGTCTCTGACAGGTCCTCGCCGCGGTGTGGCGGCACCGGCATGACGTTGGTCGCGCCATCGGAGATCCAGACCCCCGATCCGGCGAGACTCACCTGGAGGGCGTGACGGGCAAAGTCACACGCCGGGTGGGTCATCGTCTGGTAGGCCGCGGTGATCGTCAGTGACGCCGTGTAGTCGTAAGTGCCGAAATGAGCGCCGCGGACCCGGCCGAGCCCGGCATCGACGAATTTACGCACCCCGGTTGTCCCGTCCCCATCGATGACGGTCTGTGGAGTCTCCACCATCAGCTCGATAGGGATGGGGTCGATGCCGAGGGCTCGCTCGAGCTCAGCCAGGGCCTCGCCGAGGATGACAACCTGTTGCGAGTCCTGAATCTTGGGAAGTGTCACCGCGAACCCGTCGGGGAGCCTGTCGCCCCGTTGAACCGCCGTTGTGACGAACAGGTCGAGAGTCCTCAAGGCTCGGCGATGAAGCTCGCCCGTCAGCGACTTGATCCTGATCCCCGTGAACGGTGGCAGGGCCCCGGCGGCCATTGCTTCTGCCAACGCCTCGGCCGCCGCTCGTGCGCTCCCGTCTTCTTCCTCGTCGGAGCGATGGCCGTAGCCGTCCTCGAAGTCGATCCGGAAGTCCTCGACTGGCTCGCGCTGGAGCTTCTCGACCACCAGACGATGCACCCGACCGGCCAGAGGAGCGGGCAGGTCGAGCACCGAGGCCAGATCCTCCGGGGTGGCCGCCCATTGCTGCAAGGCGGCCATGGCCAGCTCTCCCAGTCGGGCAGTGGTGCCCACCGAGTAGAGATGAGCACCGCCGTACACGGTGTGCACCGGTTGTCGATCGGGTCTCTCCCCGGGAGTGGTCACGGCGAGCCGGCCGGCAACCTTGACGAGCCGCTCTCCCCAATCGGTCATTTGCTCTTCACGAAGGGTCATATGAGCGACTCTAAGTTGGGCGGTAACTTGATGCCGATGGGAACCCTCCTGGTGCGGCACGCAGAGATTCTCGCCACCATGGACGGAAGAGAGATCTCCGACGGGGCAGTCTTCGCCCGTGACGGTTGGATCGATCAGGTGGGTCCCACGTCGGAGCTTCCCGACCACGCCGACGAGATTGTGGACTTGAGGGGTCATGTCGTCCTCCCTGGCCTGATCAACACCCACCACCACCTTTATCAGACACTGACCCGGGTGGTCCCAACCGCGCAGAGCGCGGGTCTGTTTGATTGGCTCCGTGCTTTGTACCCGATATGGGCACGGATGACCCCCGACCATGTTCGTGTGTCCACCCGTCTCGGTCTCACCGAACTGGCGCTGAGCGGGTGCACCACCGCTTTCGATCATCACTATCTCTGGCCGGATGGGTCCCGTGTCGATGACCAGATCGAAGGGGCGGAGCCGGTGGGGCTGCGTTTCCACGTCTCGCGGGGTTCGATGAGTCTCGGGGAGTCCCAGGGCGGGCTGCCACCGGACTCCGTAGTGGAGACCGAATCCCTGATCCTGGACGACTGCCAGCGGGTGGCCGCTGCCTATCACGACCCCGAACCGGGGGCGATGATCCGGGTGGTGCTCGCCCCGTGCTCGCCCTTTTCCGTGACCGGCGCATTGATGATCGACACCGCCGAGCTGGCGCGTGGGCTGGAGCTGACCATGCACACCCACCTGGCAGAGACGGCCGACGAAGAGGCCTACTGCCTGGATCACTTCGGTAGACGCCCCGTGGAGTACATGGAGGACCTGGGTTGGGCAGGTCCCGACGTCTGGTACGCCCACGCGGTGCACGTCGGTGACGACGAGGTGGCCCGTATGGGTGCCGCCGCGACCGGTGTCGCCCATTGCCCGACCTCGAACATGCGTCTCGCCTCGGGTATGGCCCCCGTGTCGAGGTACCTGGCGTCAGGGGTTCGGGTGGGGATCGGCGTGGATGGCGCGGCATCCAATGATTCCTCGAACCTGATGGCCGAGATGCGGCAGGCATTCCTGCTCAATCGGCTGGGTGTAGCGCCCGGGTTCGGTGTCGGACCACAGATGACTCCGCGTCAGGCGCTTGAGCTGGCCACCGTCGGAGGGGCTTCGGTGCTGGGACGAACAGACATAGGCCGACTCGCTTCAGGGATGGCCGCCGATCTGATTGCCTACGACCTCAACAGGGTCGAATTCGCCGGCGCACTCCACGATCCGGTGGCGGCTGTGGTCATGTGCAGCCCGGTCACCGTCGACCACTCGTGGGTGGCCGGTACACGGGTGGTCGAGAATGGTCGGATGGTCGGAGTCGACGTGAGGTCCCTGATCGAGGAGCACAACAGCCTGGCCGGAGCGCTCATGTGACCCCGAGACACCGTCACTCAACTATGTTCCCCGGCCAGTGAAGATCGTTCACCCGACCTCAATCGAAGAGGCTCTCGCCGGCCTTTCTGGAGACGTGACACCGCTCGCAGGAGGCACCGACCTAATGGTCGAGGTCAACTTCGGGCACATCCAACCGGAGACAGTCGCCGGCCTGAGACGAGTGGACGAGTTGAAAGAGTGGGAAGGCTCCCGGATCGGAGCCGGTGTCACCTGGCGTCGCATCGAAAGCGATGGCCCCAAAGCGCTGGCGGAAGCCGCCCGGACCGTCGGGTCACCCCAGATACGCAATGCGGGGACGATAGGCGGCAACTTGGGCACGGCTAGCCCGGCCGGAGACGGACACCCGTTCCTCGCCGCGGTCGATGCTTCGATCGAGCTGGTCTCGCTCAACTCGACCCGGACGCTGGACTGGAGCGAGTTCTTCGTCGGAGTCAAGAAGACCGCTCGTCGCGGCGACGAGCTGATTGCTGCCGTCCAGCTTCCCGAGCAACTCCCCGAACGTCAAGAGTTCGGCAAGATCGGGATCCGCAACGCCATGGTGATCGCCACCGTCAACTGCGTGGTCACCAGGGGCGACCATGGCCGGACCACGGTCGCTCTCGGGTCGGTTGCCCCGACTCCGATCCGTGCCCGTGCCGCCGAGGCGATGATCTCGGCCGCCGGCATGCCGACCGAGGCCGACCTCGACGAGTTTCAGCGTCTGGTCATGGAGGAGGTTCGTCCTATCACCGATCACCGATCCACCGAGGAGTATCGACGTCATGGGGCGGGGATTCTCGCCCGGCGCCTTCTCGAGAGGTGTCTGCGGTGATCGTCGCCTTCACGGTCAACGGCGAAGCGGTGACGGCGAGGGTGGCTCACCCCGGGAGCCTGCTCGACGTCCTGCGGGATGAGCTGAGCTTGCCCGGGTCGAAGAATGCCTGTGAGCAGGGTGAGTGTGGCTCGTGTTCGGTGATCCTGGACGGCCTCCTCGTATGCTCGTGTCTGGTCATGGCGGCAGACGTCGAGGGCTCTTCGGTGACCACGGTCGAAGGTGTCGCCGCCGACGGTGAGCTACACCCCGTTCAGGAGGCAATGCAGCGTGCCGGAGCAGTCCAGTGCGGCTTCTGCACACCGGGCATCGTCATGGCTGCCATAGACCTCTTCGCCGGCTCATCGAGCCCGTCATCCATCGAGATAAAGGAGGCGTTGGCTGGGAACATCTGCCGCTGCACAGGTTACGGGGCGATTGTGCGGGCGCTCGAGGGTCTGGCCACGGGTGGCGAACAGTGACCACCCGCATCGAAAGACGCGTGACGAGCCCCGATGGCGTGATCGGTCAGTCACCAGCTCGCCCCGACGCCGTCCCCAAGCTGCGCGGTGAGTTCGAGTACGCCCAAGACCTGACTGCCGACGGCATGCTCTGGGCCGCGACGGTGCGCAGCCCTCATGCGAGGGCACGCATCGTGTCGGTCGACGTGGCACCTGCCCTGGCCGTTGGCGGTGTCCATGCCTGTCTCACCGCGGATGACGTTCCGGGGCGAAGCGTGTTCGGTCTGGAGCACCCCGATCAACCGGTCCTTGCCGGCGAAGAGGTCAGGTATTGGGGCGAGCCGGTGGCGATCGTTGCCGCAGAGGATCCGAGGACGGCGCTCCGCGCCGCTTCACTGGTGGAAGTCGGCTATGAGCCGCTACCTCCTCTCACCGACCCGGCGGAGGCCGAAGCCAGGGACGAGGTGTTCCGCCGTCTGCGGATCCGTCGCGGAGACCAAGAGAGACGCGGCTCGGTCGTGGTCGAGGGCGAATACCAGGTCGGGATGCAGGACCAGGCCCCGCTGGGGACCGAGGCCGGGCTCGCCATCCCCGATGGTGTAGGAGGGGTCGACCTTCACGCCACCAGTCAATTCGTCCACATCGACCAGGAGCAGGTCGTCGCCAGCCTCGGTCTTCGCCCCGATCAGGTCCGCGCCCATCCCACCGGGATTGGCGGCGCCTTCGGGGCGCGGGAGGACGTCAATCTCCACATACATCTGTGCATGCTGGCATTGCACACCGGTCGCCCGGTCAAGATGGTCTATCCGCGGGCGGAGTCGTTCGCCGGTCACGTTCACCGGCACCCGGCTTGGCTTCGTTACCGCCACGAGGCAGATGAAGAGGGGCGGCTGGTGCGAGTCGAGGCCAGGGTTGTCATCGACGGTGGGGCCTACGCCTCGACGACCTCTGCGGTGCTGGCCAATTCCTGCTACTTCGCCGTCGGTCCCTACCGGTGCGACTCGGTTGCGGTTGACGGTGTCGGGGTGCGCACCAACAACCCTCCCTGTGGCGCGATGCGGGGGTTTGGCGCGGTGCAGGTCTGTTTCGCTTATGAATCCCAAATGGACCGGCTTGCCGCGTCCCTGAGCATGGACCCGCTCGACCTGAGGGAGCTGAATGCACTGCAGAGTGGGGATCCGATGCCCACCACCGGCCAGTCGATCGACACCCCACTTCCGACACGGGAGGTCATCCAGAGCTTGCGTGCCATGCCCTTGCCCGACGCCGTTACCCGCCCCCATCACAGCCTCCTGCCAGGCGGATCAGGTCTCACCACCGAGCCCCGTCATGTGAGACGGGGAATCGGCTACGCCCTCGGGATCAAGAACCTCGGCTTCTCGGAGGGGTTCGATGACTACGCCCAGGCTCGGGTGCTGCTCACGGCCGACGGAGCGGTGGTCGAGACCGCCGCCATCGAAGTAGGGCAGGGCCTGGTGACGGTCCTCTGCCAGATCGCCCGGACTGCCCTCGGGATCAACAACGTGACCGTATCCCATGTCGACACCTCGCGGATCGACTCGGCAGGCTCGACTTCGGCTTCGCGGCAGACCCAACTGTCCGGTGGCGCCACCCTCGAGGCAGCGACCCGGTTGCGGGGGCGGATTCTCTCTCGGTTGGGCGGCGATCATCTCGACGACAGCGGGGTGTGGCAGGGAGAAGAACTGGTTGCACCCTGGACCCAGATCGTCGAGCAGGAATGGAACGAGACGGTCACCTTCAGGCACCCTCCAACCAGCGCACCGGACGAGAACGGGCAGGGTGTGATCCATGCCGACTTCGCGGTGGCCGGTCATCGCGCAGTGGTCGATGTCGACCCGGATCTGGGCTTGGTGAAGGTGATCCGAATCGATACCGTCCAGGACGTGGGTGTAGCGCTCAATCCCGACTCGGTGCGTGGTCAGATTGAGGGAGGAATCCTCCAGGGAGTGGGTCTGGCGGTCATGGAGGAGCTGATATTGGAGGACGGGGTCATACTCAATCCCACCTTCACCGACTACTTGCTCCCGACCATCCTCGACGCCCCGGACGTGGAGGCCCTCCTCATCGAGCAGGAGGGGTCGTGGGGACCGTTTGGGGCCAAAGGGGTGGGTGAGCCTCCCACCATCTCATCCCCGGCGGCGGTCGTAGCCGCGATCAGGGCCGCCTCGGGCAAGGAGCTGAACCGGATACCGGTTCGACCACAGGACATCGCGCTTTGATGAGCGATCTGATCACGCGGTTGCCCAAGACCGAGTTGCACGTTCACATCGAGGGGACTCTGGAGCCGGAGCTGATGCTCCGGATGGCCACCCGCAATGGCTATCTCCTTCCCTTCGAGGATGTCGACCAGATCCGGGCCGCTTACCGGTTTACCGATCTCCAGTCGTTCCTCGATATCTACTACCACGGTGCCGAAGTGCTCCGCACACCTGAGGACTTCTACGAGCTGATGAGCGCCTACCTGGACCGGGCGGCCGCCGACGGTGTCCGTCATGCGGAGATCTTCTTCGACCCTCAGACTCACACGGCCAGAGGCGTGGGATTCGAGGTTTTCATGAGAGGTTTCCGAGATGCGATCTCCGACGGTAGGCGTCGGCTCGGGGTGAGCGCCGAGCTCATCCTCTGCTTTCTCCGCCATCTCTCCGGGGCCGATGCGCTGGCAACAATCGAAGAAGCAGAGCCGTTTCTCGACGGCGTGATCGCGGTCGGCATCGACTCGTCCGAGCGCGACCGGCCACCGGAGCTCTTCGAGAAGGCGTTTGCTCGGGCTCGGGAGCTCGGTCTCCACGCTGTGGCCCACGCCGGGGAGGAAGGGCCACCGGAGTATGTGACCTCGGCTCTCGAGATCCTCGGAGCCGAGCGAATCGATCATGGGGTGAGGAGCCTCGAGGACTCCGATCTGGTGGCGAGGTTGAAGCGTGAGCGAATCCCTCTCACCGTGTGCCCGATGTCGAACGTTGCGTTGCGGGTGGTCGACGAGATGTCGGATCATCCCCTCCCGTCGATGATCGAGGCCGGGCTCGTGACCTGCGTCAATTCTGACGACCCGGCGTACTTTGGGGGCTACATCGGCGACAACTTCCGGGCGGTCCGAGATGTTTTCGGCTTCGACGAGGAGACCTTGGCCGACCTCGCCCGGAACTCCATCGTGGCTTCGTTCCTCGCCGACGAGGAGAAGCGAGCACTGCTCGACGAGGTGGAGGAAGCGTTAGCGGGCGACGAGAGCTAGCTGTCGGGACAACGCGACCAGCCGGCCCGCTTGGTCCCAGATCTCACCGTCCTCTTCGAGCAAACCACCGGTGACGAATCGGGTTGTGAACTGACATCGCAACCACTCGGTCGTCGGTCGAGCGCGGACGTGAGTAGTCATCTCCAGGGTCGGAGTCCAGCCCATGGGAATATCCAGGTTGAAGATCGCCGGGGGAAGGGCGTCGGCCACCAGGAGCAGGGTGAAGGGGTCGAGAGGCTCGCCGTCGAGCAGGCGAAACCACCCCCGGATCATAGGCACCCCGGTCAGCTCATCCTTGAGAACGCCAACGTCCTCGGGATGGATTCTCTCGTCGAACTGACCCACCAATGGTGGCGGGAGCGGACCGTCGGCGGCCGGGGCCAGTCGGACGCACTGCTCCGGTGGCGGGATCTCGGGCGGTGAGGCACCGATGTAGGTGACCTCGTGATCCGGTCTTTCCGGATCGGCGAAACTCCCTATGAGGGAGACAGAGCCGGTTTCCGACCCAAGTTGGGCTTTCATCGTGGAGAACGTGCGCCCCTCCTTGATCGGATCCACCGCTATCTCCACCGGTCCCGCCGAGACGGGTCTGGTGAAGTGGGCTGTCACACTGACCGGCGTGCGGCCACCTGTGGCCGCTGACATTGCCCGGGCAGCGATAGCCATCAGGTAGCCCCCGTTGGCGACCCCGAAGATGTCCCAGTCGGGTTGGACCACGCCACCCCACTTGGTCTCCGTCACTTGGTGCACGGCGGATGCCTCGCCGAATCTCACCTCAGAGCAACGCCCGCACCTGGGGAGACCCTTCCGAGAACCACCGGTGAGTGCCGGTTGGTCCGTGTCATGACGTCATCGGAGTGGCGAGGGTCGACGATCAAGCAGAACCCGATTCCCATGTTGAAAGTGGTCAGCATCTCGGAGCGCTCCACGCCGCGCGACGCCACCAAGTCGAAGATCGCCGGCGACTCCCAGGATGTGGTGTCGATCTCGATGCCGAGGCCGTCGGGCAGCACCCGGCCCAGGTTCGACGCCAGCCCGCCGCCGGTGATGTGTGCCGCGGCATGAACCCCACCTCCGTCGATCGCGTAGAGGACATCCGGCGCGTAAATCACCGAGGGCTCGAGAAGTCGGTCGAGATGGCGGTCGACGTCATCGCCGAACACCGAGCGGACGAGCGAAAAGCCGTTTGAGCGGAGGTTCGGCGAGTGGAGGGCGACGACGAGATCTCCACTCCTGACCCGGTGACGCCCAAGCTCCTCGCCCTTTTCCACTACCCCCATCGCCGCCCCCGCCAGGTCGACCGCGTCCCGAGGCATGACCCCGGGGTGCTCGGCGGTTTCGCCACCCAAAAGGGGGCAGCCCGCCTCGGCACAGGCGTTGGCAACCGAGGTGACGATGGATCGGTCGCGCTCGAGATGGAGGGCGCCCACGGCCAGGTAGTCGACGAAACCCAGTGGCCGAGCGCCGACGGCAGCAAGGTCATCGACGCACATCGCCACGAGATCGAAGCCAACACCGTCCCAGCGACCGGCTCTGCGTGCCAGTTCCAGCTTGGTCCCGACCCCATCGGTCGACATCATCAACACCGGACGGTTGTATCCCGCCGGCAGCTCGACGCCGGCGGCGAATCCACCGAATCCGCCGACGACTCCAGCGGTCCAAGTGGCGGTCACCGCTTTGGCGATCTCGTCCACGTGGCGCTCGGCTCCGGCGAGGTCAACCCCCGCCTCTCCATAGCTCGTCATCTCAAGAGCGCTCGAGCTGGAACTTATCCGTGTCCTCGGGTATCTCCGTCGGGTACTCCCCGGAGAGACATGCGGTGCAGAATCCGGCATCGGCTACACCGGTGGCTTCCAAAAGTCCTTGCAGGGACAGATAGCCCAGCGAGTCAGCCCCCACGTGCCGGCGTATCTCTTCGATCTCGAGCCGGGCCGCGATCAGAGTGGATCGATCCGAGGTGTCCATGCCGTAGAAGCACGGCCACCGGTAGGGAGGTGAGGAGACACGGAGATGCACCTCGACCGCACCCGCTTCGCGAATCATTTGGACCAGGTTGCGGGTGGTCGACCCACGTACGATCGAGTCGTCGACCAGCACCACCCGCTTTCCCCGAAGATTGTCGGGGATCGGGTTGAGTTTGAGACTGATCCCTCGGTCGCGCAGAGTCTGGGTCGGTTCGATGAAGGTGCGGCCGATGTAGCGGTTCTTGACCAGACCGTCGGAATAGGGGATTCCGCTGGCGGCGGCGAAGCCTTGTGCCGCCGGCAGACCCGATTCGGGCACAGGGACGACTACATCTGCTGCTGCGGGATGCTCAATGGCGAGCGTCTCACCCATCTGGCGACGCGCCGCGTGAATGCCACGCCCGTACATCTGACTGTCGGGTCGGGCGAAATAGACAAACTCGAAGAGACAGAGCCCGGGCTTGGCCTCTTCGCAGATCGAGTAGCTGTGCACTCCGCCGGCGTCGATGACCACCATCTCGCCGGCCGCAACCTCGCGCACGAACTGGGCGCCGACGAGATCGAGGGCAGCCGTCTCCGAGGCGAGGACCCAACCCCCGCCGGGAAGCGAGCCCAGGCACAGCGGCCGGAATCCGTTGGGGTCGCGTACCCCAACGATCCGACCCTGATCCATGATGACCAGGGAGAACGCGCCCTTCCAGGTTGGAGCCACCGCCCTGATCGCCATCTCCAGCCCCCTGGCATCAGACCGCTCGTCGTCGAGGGCGCGGGCGATGCCCTCGGCCATGAGATCCGAATCGGTCGTCGCTCCTTGCACACCCAACTGCGCGGCCAGCTCGCGGGTGTTGGTCAGGTTGCCATTGTGCCCGAGGGCAATGCTGGTGTTCCCCACCTGACGGTGGGCGGGTTGTGCGTTTGACCAGTTGTTCGACCCTGTCGTCGAATAGCGGGTGTGGCCGATCCCGAGATGGCCATCGAGACCGGCCAGGTTGGCCTCGTCGAACACCTGGGCCACCAGGCCCATGTCCTTGAACACCGTGACGGTCTCACCGTCGGAGCTGGCGATCCCGGCTGACTCTTGGCCCCGATGCTGAAGGGCGTAGAGGCCGTAGTAGATGAGGCTGGAGACCCGCTGGCGGGGTGTGTATGCGGCAAAGACCCCGCACGCCTCGCGGGGCCCATCGATGAGCGGGACGGTCGCCTCCTCGGGCACAACGCCATCGTAGGTGAGATCAGTTCGCCGACCTATTCACATCGGGCGATAGTGCTCCAGCAAGCTGACATAGCTGTCAACACCCTCGTCGGCCCGGGCGATCTCGGCCGCGGTCAGCTCTCGGATCGGGCGGGCCGGGGTGCCCATGGCCAGGGTCCAGGGTGGGATCTCCCTGCCTTCGGCGAGCACTGATCCCGCGGCGAGCCAGGCGCCCTCCCCGAGCTGGGATCGATTTAGCAGGAGGGCGCCGATTCCAACCAGGCAACGGTCACCGACCAACGCACCGTGGACCACCGCCGAGTGGCCGACCGTGATCCTGTCACCCAGAAGGCACGGGATCCCCTCGTCGCAATGGAGCACGGCATTGTCCTGGATGTTGGTCTCGCTGCCGATGACGATGCGATCGAGGTCGGCTCTGATCACCGCCCCGAACAGGACGAAAGTCCGTGGGCCGATGTTGACCTGGCCGTGGATACGGGCACCGGGGAGGACGACCGCCGTTGGGTCGATGACGGGCTCGGGCGAGGGAGGGTGGTCCATGAGTGAGCGAGCCTAAAGCAGCCGACAGGCGAGAGAGTCGACTTGAGTGCTCGGTGTTCGACATGATTAGGTGAGAACATGGAACTGGCGTAGCAGCGGTGATCACCAACGAGCACCGAGCCGCGATCGAGCACGTCTTCAGGGAGTCCTACTCCTTGGTGCTGGCCAACGTGGCTACGAGGTGCCGCGACATGGACATTGCCGAGGAAGCGGTCCAGGATGCCTTGGTCGACGCGCTCCGCGCCTGGCCGGCGCATGGAATCCCCGACAACCCGCCAGCTTGGATAACCACTGTCGCCCGTCGTCGGGCGATCGATCGGATCCGTCGTCAGGCCACCCTCGCCAGGAAGAAGGAGATACTCGCCAACCTGGAGCGAGTCGAAGCGGAAAGAGGGGAGGAGACCGTGGCTAGCGCCTCGGTCGAGGATGATCGGCTCAGCATGTTGTTCGCCTGTTGTCACCCCTCCCTGTCGGTGGACAAACAAGTCGCGCTGACTTTGAGATCGGTCGGCGGGTTGGCCACCGATGAGATTGCCAGGGCATTCCTGGTGACGGAGAGGACCATGGCCCAGCGGTTGGTTCGAGCCAAGGCCAAGGTCCGCGATGCCGGCATACCATTCAAGGTGCCCCAAGGCCATGAGCTCGTCGACCGGCTCACCGCCGTCCTCTCGGTGGTCTACCTCATCTTCAGCGAGGGCTATTTCGCCTCGAGCGGCGAGGGGTTGATTCGCTCGGACCTCGTCGAGTCGGCGATCGGCCTGGGTCGGCTGATGAAGGTTCTCATGCCGGACGAGCCCGAAGTGCGCGGCCTGCTGGCGCTTATGCTCCTCCATGACAGCCGCAGGTCGACGCGGGTCGATCCGGCCGGGGACATCGTCCTGCTTCGTGATCAGGACCGTTCGCTTTGGGACCACGACGCGATCGACGAGGGTCTTGCCCTGCTGGCGGAGATGCCGCTATCCCAGGTGCCCGGTCCCTATCGATTGCAGGCGGCGATCGCCGCCGAACATGCCACAGCCACGTCCGACGCGGAAACCGATTGGACGATGATCGTCAGGCTTTACGACCGGCTGCTGGCGGTATACCCCTCCCCCGTGGTTCGTCTCAACCGTGCGGTGGCGGTGGGCGAGTCCGCCGGAGCCGCCGCGGGCCTGGTTGAGCTCGCAGAACTGGAGCGTGACCTGTCGGGCTACCACGGCTTCCATCTGGCGCGTGGTGAGATGCTGCGTCGGATCGGTGATGAGCCCGGTGCCCAAGCCGAGCTCGAAGCCGCCCTCGCCCTGACCACCAACGATCCCGAGCGGCGCCTCATCGAGGCAAGGATGCAATGAGCTTCAGGCAAATCTCCGCAGCCCGGTTGTGAGGTCACCTGGGGTGTCCACAGAGAACCAGCTCCGCCCATCCTCGTCCCACCGGCTCCACACGTCCGGGGTGACCGGTAGGAACGAGACCCGATCCAGGAGGGTTTGGATCGAGCCTCCGGTGGTCGCTTCTTCCGATGCAATGTCCGCTATCCCTTTCGGATAGATGGCACAGGTGACCTGGCGCACCCCGTCGACGTCCACGGGGACCACCGGCAGATCGGACTCGACGGCTGCCAGATGGCGGAGGGTGTTGGCGCTGACGAAGCCGTTGTCGACCGCCACCACCAGTACCCGGTCTTCGGTCATCCTGGCCAATGCGGTGGCCACGCCGGCGAGCGGGCCGGCGATAGGAGTCTGATCGGGCCAGCTCTCGTAACCATCCCGATGGCCACCGAGGACGATCACACGGGTCGCCACCTGACTCAGCGCCCCGCCCACGCGGTCGAGCATCGTGGTTCCCATCAACTCGATGGCTGCCTTGTCCAGGCCCATTCGAGAACTCTGGCCTCCGGCAAGGACGGCACCCAGAAGCGACATGGCCTGAGAATAGGAGCCGTTGAAGGCAGTTTCGACCGGAGGGACTCAGTCACCCATCGAGATGCCGAGGTGGCGCGCCGAACGCAGCCATGGATGGTCCAGGGGCACGCACTTGGTGATACCTGCAATCTCTTTGAGCGGTACCGGCTCGGTCGACTCGCCCCGGGCGGCGACCATCACCCCGTGGACACCTTCGGCGATGTACGCCGCGGTGGCGGTGCCGAGCCGGGTTGCCAGTAGCCGGTCGGTAGGTGACGGAGTGCCACCGCGCTGCACGTGACCCAGGATGGTGACTCTGGCTTCGAGTCCCGTAGTCTTCTCCAGGGCGGCAGCAAGACCTTCGGTCCGCCGAGTCTTGTTCTGGGCGAAGTCGTCGAGTTGTTCCTTGAGAAGCTTCTTGTCCTCGCCCTCGGCCGACTCGATGCCTTCGACGATAGAGGCGCGGGAAAGCGTGTCCACCTTGGAGCAGGCGCCCTCGGCGACCGCCACGATGGAGAAGCCACTGCCCGCGGCCTTCCTTGCGGAGATCGAGCTGGCGACCGCCTCGATGTCGTATGGGATCTCCGGGATCAGGATGACATCCGCCCCGCCGGCCAGACCGGCGCCTAGAGCCAACCAGCCGACCTCGTGGCCCATGACCTCGGTCACGATGATCCGATGATGGGAGTGTGCGGTCGAGTGAAGCCGGTCGATCGCTTCGGTGGCTATGCCCATTGCGGTATCGAAGCCGAAGGTCACGTCGGTCCCGGTGACATCGTTGTCGATCGTCTTGGGCAGTGCCAGGACTCTGATCCCGACGTCCTCGAGCTTGAGAGCGTTACGCATAGTGCCGTCGCCACCAAGCACCACCAGGGCTTCCAGCTCGTGCTGATCCACTACCTCTCGCATCAGGGGCCGCATGTCCATCTTGCGGCCGTCACCCATGTCCATCTTGTCGACCTTGGCCCGGCTGGTGCCGAGGACGGTGCCCCCCTTGGTGAGGATCCCCGATAGCGAGTCGGTGTCGAGACGTATGAACGAGTTCTGCATGAGACCCTTGAACCCGTCCCTGAAGCCGATGACATGCATCCCATAGGCGCGTTGGGCCGCCTTGCCCACCGCACGGATAGCGGCGTTCAGCCCTGGGCTGTCACCGCCTGCTGTGAGTATTCCGATGCTTCTCGCCACGAGGTGATGGTATCGGGCTGGATCACCCATCCGGCCGTGTGCCGGATGGGTGATCAACTCACGCCGACTCCCGACGGAAGACCCGGGCTCCGTAGACGAGGCCGAGCGCCACTAGCGCAACGGTGACTGCAATGCCGATCAGAGACTCTCCCCCTGCCATCTCGCCCCGGAACACCGCCCGGACCCCGTCCACGACGTGGGTGAGAGGATTGAAGTCGGCCAGCGTGCGTAGCCATCTGGGCGCGAGCGTCATCGGCAGCAAGATCCCCGAGAGGAGGAGCACCGGGACGATCAACCCGTTGAGCAACGGGGCAAAGGCGTCTTCGCTCTTCAGCTTCAATGCCGCGCCATAAGAGAGGGCGCTGAATGCAGCCCCGAGGAGGGCGACGATCGCCAGACCAGTGAGCAAGCTTCCAAGCGGCGCCTCCAGCCCGAAGAGCTGGGCCGCACCGATCAAGATGGCTCCCTGAACGACGAGGACGACCACATCTCGCAGGACACGCCCGATGAGGAGAGCGCCACGACTCGCAGGGGTGACCCGCATTCGCTCCACGACTCCGGCGCGCCACTCGGCGATCAGACCGAAGCCGACGAATGCGGCGCCGAACATGCCGAGTTGAACGAGGAGCCCGGGGACGAAGACCAGCCAGGCGTCTCCAGGCGGGAAACCGGGAGCGGACGCGATCGGCTCGAGCAACGGCCCGAAGAGGGTCAAGTAGAGGATCGGCTGGATCAAACCCAGGATCACCCAGACCGGATTGCGAAGCGACAGGCGCATCGCGCGGCTGAACACCAGCCATGTGTCTATGAGGAATCGCATGCTGGCTCTCCTTTCAGGCTGCTCGGTTGGTCGAGCCCGACACGTCGGGCTCGTCTCGCAAAGAGCGCCCGGTCATGGTCAGAAACACGTCGTCCAGAGTCGGTCGCTGGACCCGGACCCCGGTTGCATCGAGATCTCGCTCCACCAAGGCACGGAGCAAGACGGGCAGCGCACTGGCTCCGTCCGGGACCTGGAACCTCACCTCGGAGCCGTCGACGACGGGAGGGCTGACCCCTTCCAGCCGCGATGCCATCATCGCAACCGCACCAGTGCTCTCCGGATGCTCGAACGTGAGGACGACGGAGTCGCCGGCCACGTTTCGCTTCAACTCCTCTGGTGTCCCGCGGGCAACAATCGAGCCGTCATCGATGACGAGGATGCGATCACAGAGCAGATCGGCCTCGTCCATGTAGTGAGTGGTGAGGAAGACCGTGGTGTCGAGCTCGTCTCGGAGACGGCGAATGTGCTCCCACAGATTGGCTCGTGACTGGGGATCGAGCCCGGTCGAAGGCTCGTCGAGGAACACCAGCCGCGGCTCGTGAACCAGCCCCATGGCAATGTCGAGCCTTCTGCGCTGGCCGCCGGACAATGTCTTGCACTGGCGTGCCCACAGACCCTCCAGATCGAGTTGGGCGAATAGCGCCTCACCGTTGCGTCTAGCGGCAGGCACCGCGATGCCATACATCCTCGCGTGGTCGACGATCTCCTCGCCGGCCCGGGCCTCGGGATCGGTCGAGCCACCCTGCGCCACATATCCGATACGGCGACGCACGCCGACCGGATCCAAACGCAGATCGCTCCCGGCCACCGTCGCCTCCCCTCCCGTCGGCTCCAATAGGGTGGTGAGCATGCGCAGGGTCGTCGTCTTCCCAGCTCCGTTGGGGCCGAGGAATCCGACGATCTCGCCGGTCGCCACCGTGAAGTCAACGCCTCGTACCGCTTCGACCTCTTCCTTTCTCGTCTTGTACACCCGGCGCAAACCCCGGGACTCGATCATGGCTTGCCTCATCGCGTTCTCCCTCGCGCTATACTTCAACTTCTAAGTAGCTTATGAATCAAGATACTCATTTGTCAAGAGAACAACGTGAGCTCGCCATGAGACGGCTTCTGGAGGCGGTGCGCGCCGCCCAGTCGGCGAGCGACGTCATGGATGAGGCTTTTGTGAATTTCGTCGGTATCAACCGCACCGACGGGCGCTGTCTGGATGTGGTGGACCAGAGGGGCCGGATCACTGCCGGTGACCTCGCCCGGGAGGTCGGTTTGACAACGGGTGCGGTCACCGCGGTGGTGGACCGGATGGAGGCGGCGGGGTTGCTGCGCCGAGGGAGCGACCCCAGCGATCGACGGAAGGTCACCATTGAGTTGACTGCTGATGCCAAGAGCCTGGCGGCCGAGGTCTACGGGCCGCTGGCACACACCACCCGTCCCTATCTCGACTCCCTCACCGACCAGCAGGTGTTGACCTTGATCGGCTTCTTCGAAACCAGTCGGCGGATCAATCTGGAGCATGCGGCGGCGGTCAGGGCCCGCACCAGCAAGAAGAAGGTCGCGCTTCGCTATCGACTGGAGCAGGCTCGGATGATCAAGAATGAAGCTAAGGCTCTGCTCAAGACCATCAAGAGCGACGTGAAGGGTCTGGCCTCCGTGGTAATCGACCTGTCCGGTTCGAAGTGGGTCCGAGACGAAGACGGTTCCTGGGTGGAGCGAGCCGACTGAACCCAGGCCAGGATGACATCGTGGGTGCTTTGGTCACACTCCCGGCATCCGACGCGGGATGGCGTTGCGGTAAGTGTCCCCGAGCAAGTCGAGGGCGATCGGATCGGACCGACCCACGATGAGTGCGGTTCCACCCATGATGCCGATCCTCCGGGCCATATCAGACGGCAGCTCGACCGACTCGGGCGCGCATACGGCGAGGAAGCGATGCGGGTCCTCGCTGAACAAGAGGTCGGTGTCCATGTCGATGATGACCGCTCCGAGTCCCGAGGCGATGCATATCTCGGCCAGGGCGACGGCCATGCCGCCGTCCGAGATGTCGTGGAGGACGGGGGCGAAATGGGCCATGTCGGCGGCGATCGCGATCACCTTCGTGGCCATCTCAGGCTCGGGAGGGGTGGGTTTACCGGTGAGCTCGTTGTGAAAGACCCTCTGCACCGTCGATCCGGCGAGGTTCGAAGTAGGGGCAGGTCCAATCTCCCAGACCTCCATGCCTTCCCCGGCCCGCGACAACCGCGGCGGCGATGCCGGCATCGGGTCGGCGAGACCCAGCATCCCGACGACCGGTGTCGGGTGGATGTCGTCTCCTTCGGTCTCGTTGTAGAAGGAGACATTGCCTCCGACCACCGGAATCTCCAGAGACTCACAGGCTTGGGAGATGCCCTCCACGCTCTCCCGGAATTGCCACATCACCGAGGGCTTCTCGGGGTTGCCGAAGTTGAGGTTGTCCACCAGGGCCAATGGCCGTGCGCCGGTGACCGCCACGTTCAGCGCTGCCTCGAATACCAGACGGGCGCTCCCACCACGGGGATCGAGTTGGCAGAGACGGCCGTTGCCATCGGTGGAAACGGCCATTCCTTTCTCCGTTCCCCGTATGCGGATCAATGAAGCATCGGCGCCCGGCCCGACAATCGTGTTCAGGAACAACATGTGATCGTACTGCTCGTGGATCCAACTCGATGACCCGAGGGCAGGATCGTCGAGCAGGCGTAGCAAGACCGTCGCCGGATCATCGTCAACCGATCGAGCTTGCTGTGACCAGAGGTCATCCATCCAGGCGGGTCTTGCGGCAGGCCGGTCGTAGAGCGGAGCAGCATCAGCTAAGGATGCTGCCGGGACTTCGGCCACAACTTCACCATGGTGGCGAATGGTTAGTGTCGCTCCCTCGCGTACGGTGCCGACCACCGCCGAGTCGATCTCCCACTTGTGAGCGATGTCGAGCACCTCGTCGACCTTGTCGGGTGAGACAAAGGCCATCATGCGCTCCTGGGACTCCGACATCAGGAGCTCGGGTGCGGACATGCCTGACTCGCGCACGTGGACCGCGTCGAGATCGACCTCCATTCCAACGCCGGCCCGCCCGGCCGGCTCGGAGGTGGCACAGGACAACCCGGCGGCGCCGAGATCCTGGACTCCGACTACGAGGCCGTTGTCATACAGCTCGAGACAGGTCTCGATCAGCTTCTTCTCTTCGAAGGGGTCGCCGACCTGGACACTCGGGCGTTTGTCCTCGGATTCGTCGTCGAAAGATGCCGAGGCAAGCACCGACGCGCCACCGATCCCGTCGCGACCGGTCGCCTTGCCCAGGAGAATGGCAATCGTCCCGGGCGCCCCGGCGGTGCCGAGCACCAGCTGCTCCCGTCTCAGGACGCCGAGACACATCACGTTGACCAGGGGATTGCCGCTGTAACACGGGTCGAACTCGACTTCTCCCCCGACGGTCGGCACACCGACGGCGTTGCCGTATCCCGCGATGCCGGCAACCACCCCGTTGAACAGATACCTGTTCTTTGGCTGATCGAGAGGGCCAAAACGGATCTGATCCCACAACGCCACGGGGCGAGCACCCATGGTGAAGACATCGCGGAGGATGCCGCCGACGCCGGTGGCAGCGCCTTGATACGGCTCAACGAAAGAGGGGTGGTTGTGACTCTCGATGCGAAGGGCGGCCAGCCAGCCGTCACCGAGATCCACGACTCCGGCGTTTTCGCCGGGACCGACCACCACCCACGGTGCCTGAGTGGGAAAACGGCGAAGATGACTTCGGGACGACTTGTACGAGCAATGCTCGGACCACATGACCGAGTACATCGCCAGCTCCGCCGGTCGCGGATCCCGCCCGAGGATGCCGAGCACCGATTCGTATTCCTCGTCGGTCATCCCCAGTTGTCGATGAACCGGCTGGGTGGCCGTGGTCATGCCAGGGCCATTGAGTGCAGGAATCCCTCGAGGAGAATTCGCCCGTCTGTCGAGCCGAGGAGGTGGTCCACGCCGCGCTCGGGGTGGGGCATGATCCCGACCACATTGCCCCTCAAGTTGGCGACAGCGGCTGCCGAGTCCTGCGAGCCGTTCGGGTTGTCGACATATCGAAGTGGGACTCGCCCGGTTTGGTCGGGATCCACCCAACTGCCTTCATAGGAGTTGAGCGGGATCCTTATTCTCTGACCAGCCTCGGCGGCACGGGTGAGGACGGTGTCGGTGTCGGTGACCTCCAGCTCGACGAATCGGCAGATGAATGCCAGGTCGCGGTTGGCGATGAGCGCCCCGGGCAACAGACCGGCTTCACAGAGAACCTGAAATCCGTTGCAGATGCCGAGCACGGGGAGACCTTCCTCTGCCAGCCGCTCCACTTCGGCCATCACAGGTGAGAAACGGGCGATGGCACCGGTGCGCAGGTAGTCGCCGTGGGCGAAACCACCGGGGAGGACGACACCGTCGAAGCCGGAGAGGTCGTTCTCTCGATGCCAAACTAGCTCGGCGTCACCACCCAGCGTGGACAGGGCGTGGACGACGTCTTGCTCACAGTTAGTGCCCGGAAACACGATGACGGCAGTCCTCATCCCGTGACCACGGTGAAGTCCTCGAGTACCGGATTGGCCAGCACCTGTCGGCACATTTCCTCGACATTTTGTTTGACCGCTTCGGGATCCTCACCAGTCACGTCGAGGTGGACCACTCGGTCGACGCGAACCGAGACGACATCGGTGTGTCCCAGGTCGGACAGAGCACGCTGGATGGTGGACCCCTGGGGATCAGCGATCTCGGGGCGTCTGGTGATCTCCACGGTGACCTTCATCGGATTCCAGCCAGGTAGTCGTTGAATTCTCTGCCGGTGATTCGATCGTAAGCCTCGACGTACCGTGACCTGGTGCCATTCACCACATCGGTGGGCAGGTCGGGAGGCGGGGCGGTGCGGTCCCAGTCGGTGGTGTCGAGCCAGTCTCTGACGTACTGCTTGTCGAATGACGGGACGTCGTGTCCGGGAACCCACGCGTCGGCGGGCCAGTACCGCGAGGAGTCGGGAGTCAGGACTTCATCGATGAGTAGCAGCTCGTCCCCGCCGAATCCGAACTCGAACTTGGTGTCGGCCAGGATCACCCCCTTGGAGGTGGCGTACTCGGACGCCCTGAGGTAGATGTCGATCGATCGCTTGCGCAGCTCCTCGTAGAGGTCGTCACCGAGCAGATTGCGTGTCTGATACTCGGTGATGTTCTCATCGTGACCTGTTGTGGCCTTGGTGGCGGGCGTGAATATCGGCTCGGGGAGTCGGTCGGCGAGCTGAAGGCCCCCGGGCAGGTGCTCGGTTGACGGACCCCCTCCGTCGCGGTACTCCCGCCACGACGACCCGTACAGGTATCCCCGCACTACGCACTCCACCGGGATCACCTCGGCTCGTCGGACCACCATCGCCCGGCCCCGTAGGTAAGCCAGACCGTCTTCGTCCAGCCCTGACAGCCCGGTCAGGTCGGTGGTCAAGAGGTGATTCGGGGTATCGAGATAGTCGAAGAAGTGCAGGCTGAGCCCGGTCAGGACCCGGCCCTTGTCCGGGATCAGCTGATTGAGGATCACGTCGTACGCCGAGATGCGATCGCTGGCGACGAAGAGAAGCCGATCGTCATCGACCTCGTAGAGCTCCCTGACCTTTCCCGATGCGAGATGTCGTAGCGCCGGCACTCTCCGGCAGAGTAGTGGCGAGAGCGATCGGGTCTGACTGCTTCCCGTCGCGCCCGAACCTCAATACCGGAGTCGCCGTACAGCTTCGACGGAATCGGGTCCAATTGCCCTATTGGTGGACCCGGTGTCTCCGTACCTTCGAAAGAGAAAGGAGAAACATGAGACTCCGTGATCTGATGACACGAGATGTCATCACCATTAGCCCTGACGCGTCACTGAAGGAAGCGGCGCGTCGAATGATCGAGGCCGGGATCAGCGGGCTGCCTGTCACCGAAGCCGACGGCTCTCTCGTTGGCATCGTCACCGAGGCCGACTTCGTTAAGACCGAGGCGGATCGGCGTCGCAGGAAGCGGGCCGGTTTGCTCCGTCTCATGTACAAGGACGTGGCGCTTCCCAGCCAGGAGCGTCTGGTGAGGGATGTGATGAGCACCGATCTGACCGTTCTCGGTCCTGATGCCGACCACGCCGAGGCGGCGCGTTTGATGCAGACCGAGGGGATCAAGAGGGTGCCGGTCGTCGCCGCCGATGGCCGCCTGATCGGCCTCGTCAGCCGGTCGGACGTATTGCGTGTCTTTGCACGGTCTGACCAAGAGATCATCGACGAGATCTTGGACTACGTCATCGGTGACGTCCTCTGGATCGACGCCAGACGGGTGGACGTGACGAGCACCGAGGGAAATGTCGTGCTCCGTGGCCGTCTCGAGACCCGAAGCGACACCGAGCTTCTCGCCAGGCTCAGCGCCCGAGTGGACGGCGTGGTGTCTGTGGCGAATCATCTCGAGTTCGAAGTCGACAACACCAAGCTCGAGATGAGCGGCCTTCCAACGGGAATGGGCATACCCAGGAACTGGTGAGGCCGACGAGGAGACGTCTTCCCTTCTAGTCTCGGCTCGTGCCAGGCTTTTCGCTCTCCCGTGTCGAGGGCTTGCTCGAATCGGATGCCTATGCGAGATCGATGGGGATCGGGCTGGTTTCCGTATCGGACGACGAGATCGTCGTCGAGCTCGAAGTCCGCTCCGAGCATCTCAACTTCCTCGAGTTGGGACACGGGGGCATGGTGTTCTCATTGGCGGATTGTGCGTTTTCGCTGGCCTCCAACGCAGCCGGTGACCGTGCCGTCGCCGTCGATACCCATCTGGCGCTGATTGCTGCTTCACGGCTCGGAGACAGACTCCGGGCGACTGTGACCGAAGCATCGAGGGGGAGGGCTCTCGGAACCTACCGGGTCGATGTCACCCGCCAGGACGGCCGCAAGGTTGGCCTGTTCACCGGCACTGTGCACATCACCCCTTCGGCGTGAGCACGCGGCTCTCAACCATGAGGTGCAGGCAGTGATCGAATACGTCGTCCTCCATCCCTGGCGGGTGGCGATCATGATCGTGGCCGGGGTGCTGCTCGGTGCCGGAGCTTTCCTCGCCTTCCAACTGCAGACTGCGCTGAATGCAGTGGCCACCGAGGAGTTCGACCCTGATCTCGCTCGTGACGCCATCGACGACACCGGCGCCGACCTGTCCAACTGGGTTTTTGTCGAGCCGTCGGATCGCTCCTCGGAGGAGACCTTCGAATCCCAGTCCGAGTTGGCCCGCCGCTTCGATCTCGCCGCGGAGCTCGATCCGCACCAATTCAACCCATACGCGTTCGGCATATCCATCGAAGACGAGCTGTTCACGTCCTATCTGCTCGTCGGCACCGACGCCTCCAGCTTCCTCGCCGACGTGATCATTCTCGCTCTCGAGCCGGCGGACGGGAGCCAGCCGATCATCGTCAGCCTCCCTCGAGACCTCTATGTGTGGAACGTTTGTGAGAGCTCCTTCACCCGGCTCAACGCGGGTCTTGGGGGATGCCGGAGCTTCGCCTCCGGGACCGAGATGCTCGCCATCCTCGTCGAGGATTACACCGGGATATCGGTCGATCACTCGGCCCGGATCGACTTCAACGGCTTCATCCGAGTAGTCAACGCGATGGGTGGCATCACGATCTGCGTCGACTATCCGACACGGGACACCAAGTCGAAGCTCGACATCGGGCGAGTGGGTTGCCGACAGGCCGATGGGGCAACGACGCTGGCCTGGGTCAGGTCTAGACACACCGAGCAGTTGAGGAGCGGGAGTTGGGTCCAGGTGGCGGGTTCGGACTTCTCCCGTCAAAGCCGCCAGCAGGATGTCCTCTTTCAACTGGCGGGCAAAGCGGCGAGGTTCTCGACCCCGGCCAGTCTCGCCAACAAGCTCTCGGCCGTGGTCTCGTCGGTGCGTCTTGACAGCTCTTGGAGCTTCGGGCAGGCGGTGAGCGTCGCTTGGCGCAATAGGGGTGTGTCCAAGGACACGGTTCTCAGGTTCTCCATCGATGCCACCAGCTACCGGACACCGGGTGGGGCTGCCGTGCTCCTTCCCTCCCGGCCGTTCGCCGACCAGCTCGGCGAGGTCTTCGAGATCGATTGACGGCCGATGAGGTGAGTCAAACACACCCCGCCCGAGGTCGGGATCCGGCTTACAGAACGAGGTCCTTCAACCTGTCGAAAACCACCCGCACCCGGTCGTCGAGACCCTTCATCGAGAAGCATGCTTCCAGCTCGTCAGCATCCAGGGGGACCTCGGGGTCTCCAGCCAACAAGTCACGGAGATTCTGATTCTCGCTCCAGGCGGTCATCGAGTGTCGTTGGACTATGCGGTAGGCCTGGTCGCGGGTCATTCCCGTCTCGACCAAAGCGAGCAGCACCGCCTGGCTGAACACCAACCCCCGGGTCGTTTCGAGGTTGGACAACATCCGGTCTTCGTTCACGACCAACCCCTCGATCAGACCGGTGAACCTGACCAGCATGTAGTGGAGAGCGATCGAGGCATCGGGTAGGACCACCCGCTCCGCCGAGGAGTGGGATATGTCGCGTTCGTGCCACAGGGCAACGTTCTCCAGCCCTACGTGGGCGTAGCCACGGAGCAGTCGGGCCATCCCCGTCATCCGCTCGGACAGGATCGGATTTCTCTTGTGGGGCATGGCTGAAGAGCCCTTCTGGCCTCTTCCGAACGGCTCGGCGACCTCCGAGACCTCCGAGCGCTGGAGATGGCGGATCTCGGTCGCCATCCGCTCGATCGACGCACCGACGAGGGCGATCGCCTGGAGATACTGGGCGTGACGATCACGAGCTGTGACCTGGGTCGATGCCGGCTCGACCGCCAGGCCGAGCGCCTGACACACGTGCTGTTCCACTTCGGGGGGGACGTGGGCGTAGGTCCCGACCGCCCCCGAGATCTTCCCCACAGCTACCGCCTCTCGTGCTGCGAGGAGCCGGGTGTGGTCACGTGCCAGCTCGAATGCCCACCCGGCGAGCTTGTGACCGAACACGGTGGGCTCGGCCCAGATGCCGTGGGTGCGACCGATCATGTAGGTGCCTTCGTGCTCCAGGGCTTTGCCCTTGACCGTCCCGAACAGGTCTTCCAGGGCCGCGAGGAGGAGATCCGCAGCTTCCCTGAGCACCACCCCACCGGCGGTGTCGACGACGTCAGACGAAGTCAAGCCGTAATGAACCCACCCGGCGGCGGCCCGTCCGGCGGCATCACCGAGCAGATCGACGAAGGCGGCTAGGTCGTGATTGGTGACCTCTTCCCGCTTAGCCACTTCCTCGGGTGTGGGGCAGCGGGCGGAGCGGGTGGCTTCGGCTACCCCGTCCGGTACTCGGCCAAGGGTGTTCCATGCTTCGAGAGCGAGAGACTCCACCTCCATCCAGGCTTCCAGCTTCCGCTGGTCGGACCAGATGCGGCCCATCTCGGGGAGGGTGTAGCGCTCGATCACCATCGAGATGATGGCAGAGAAGCGGACCGGCTATGTCCGCTAGGTTGCCCGTCAATGCGAAGAGTCACGATCGAACAGGCGCGTCGTTACGCCCTCGCTGCCCAGGGTTTCAACGACGTACGCCCCTCGGGTCGGGTGGATGTCCGCCACTTTCGGAGGGTGGTGGGCCGGATCGGTGTCCTTCAACTCGACTCGGTGAATGTCTTCAGCCGGACTCACTACATGCCCTTCTTCAGCCGGCTGGGCAGCTACGACCGAAACGCCCTGGACGGGTGGCTCTGGGGCTCCGGGGAGCTGTTCGAGTACTGGGGGCATGAGGCGTCATTGATCCCGGTCCAGGATCATCGTCTCTGGCGGTGGAGGATGAACGGGAACTGGGAGTGGGATCGGGTGGAACAGGTCCGTCGCGAGCACCCGGGTTACATGGACGCCGTCTTGGATCAGGTCAGGGAGAGAGGCCCGCTACGGACAGCCGACCTCCATGACCCGGGCCAACGGGACGGGACAGCGATGTGGGGCTGGTCGAAGGGCAAGGTGGCATTGGAGGCGCTATTCATGGAGGGGTTGGTCACAACATCTCATCGCCCCAACTTTGTCCGGATGTACGACCTCACGGAGCGGGTCATTGCAGAGGAGCACCTCGCGGCAGATGGATTGGAGCGTGAGGAGGCACATGCCGTCCTCTTGATGAAGGCGGCCGGCTCACTTGGCGTCGCCACCGCGGACGACCTAGCCGACTACCACCGGATCCGGATGCCCCAGGCCCGGCCAGCGATCAAGCAGCTGGTCTCTGAGGGCCGCTTGGTCGAGGTGGAGGTCCCCGGTTGGGACAAGCCGACCTTTATCCACCCCGAGGCCAGCCTGGCCCGTCGGGTTGAGGGACGGGCGCTTCTTTCTCCCTTCGACAACCTCATCTGGTACCGGGATCGGGTGGAGCGTCTCTGGGACTTCCACTACCGCATCGAGATCTACGTGCCAGAGCCAAAGCGGGTATACGGCTACTACGTGCTGCCGTTTCTTCTCGACGGCGATCTCGTGGCCCGGGTCGACCTGAAGTTGGACCGCAAGGTGGGCGCGCTGCTGGTCAAAGGTGCCTTTGCCGAGCCCGACACCGACATCCTGCGGGTGGGCCGGGAGCTTCGCGCGGAGCTCGAGAGCATCGCCACCTGGCTTGGCGTGGACGACCTCGTGGTGGCCCCCAACGGCGACCTGGCCCCGATTCTCAAAGCGTAAGCAGCAGCCCCATTAGGTGAAGGCGTTGATGCCGGTGATGGCCTGCCCCATCACCAGGGAGTGGATCTCGTTGGTGCCCTCGTAGGTGAACACCGTCTCCAGGTTGGCCATGTGGCGGAAGACGGGGTACTCGAGGGTGATCCCGTTGGCGCCGAGAATCGAGCGGGCGGTTCGGGCAACCTCCAGGGCGTTGCGGACGTTGTCGAACTTGCCAAAGCTGACTTGTTCGGGGGTCAGCGTGCCCTCGTCCTTGCGTCGTCCCAGATGCATGGCCAGCAGAGTGCCTCGCTGGACCGCAACCATCATCTCGACGAGCTTCTTCTGGGTGAGCTGAAAGGAGGCTATCGGCCGGTCGAACTGGTGCCGCTCGATCGAGTAGTCGAGGGCGGACTCGTAGCAGGCCCGCCCGGCCCCGACCGCCCCGAAGGCGATGCCAAACCGGGCCTCGTTGAGACATGACAGCGGCCCCCTCATCGAGGAGACCCCGGGAAGGACGAAGTCCTCGGGGACTCTCACGTCGTCGAGGATCAGCTCCGAGGTGACAGATGCACGCAGCGACACCTTCTTCTTGATCTCGGGCGCCGAGAAACCAGGGGCGTCGGTGGGGACGATGAAACCCCGAACTCCACCGTCGGTCTTGGCCCAAACCACGGCGACGTCGGCGATCGAGCCGTTGGTGATCCACATCTTGGTCCCGTTGATCACCCAGTCGCTGCCGTCCTTGCGGGCGCTGGTGCGCATCGACGAGGGATCCGACCCTGAGTCGGGCTCTGTGAGCCCGAAGCATCCGATCACCTCTCCGCTCGCCATTCGGGGCAACCAGGTCTGCTTTTGCTCCTCGGAGCCGAACTTCCAGATGGGGAACATCACCAATGAGCCCTGAACCGAGACGAAGGAGCGGATGCCCGAGTCCCCAGCTTCGAGCTCGAGACAGGCGAGACCGTAGGCCGTCGCCGAAGTGCCGGCGCACCCGTAGCCCTCGAGATGCATGCCGAGCAAGCCGATGTCCCCGAACGCCTTGGCCAGGGCCTCCTGGGGAAGGACGCCCTCCTCCCACCAATCACCGACGTTGGGCACGATCTCCTTCTGCACGTATTGGCGGACGGTGTCACGGAGGAGGATCTCCTCGGCCGAGAGCAGAGAGTCGGTGGCGAGAAAGTCTCTCGGATCGGGTTTGTCGAAAGAGATGTCACTCATGACAGGGCGATGGTATCCCCTCTAGCCGGCGAGGGTTTTCTCGGCCAGGTCGACCCGATACCGGGCCAGCTTCTCCCGCACTTCCTGATCGCCGAGGGCGATGATGGCGACCGCGAGGAGGGCGGCGTTGACGGCACCGTCGATGGCCACGGTGGCCACCGGGATCCCGGTAGGCATCTGAACGGTGGACAGCAGCGAGTCGAGGCCGTCGAGGGAGGCGTTGATCGGGACCCCGATCACCGGGAGTAGCGACTTGGCGGCCATGACCCCGGCCAGATGGGCGGCTTTACCTGCCCCGGCGATTATCGCCGAGAACCCTTGAGCTGCCGCCGTCTCGGCGAACTCGATGGCCTGGTCCGGTGTCTTGTGTGCTGAGAGCACCTTGACCACACTGTCGATGCCAAATGTGTCGAGGGTGGCAGCTGCTTTCTCCATCACAGGGCGGTCGGTCCCCGATCCCATGACGATGGCGACTCTGTGACTCATGGCACCGACGGTACCCCAGTTGCCCTTCTCCCCGCACTTGAAGTGCAACTCGAGCTAGAATCGAACATATGTTCGTGATGGAGCCACTGCAGCCTTCGCTATTCGGTGAGGGCCCACCGACACCCGATGCCGGGTTCGCCGGGTTGGTGCGTTTCGACCTGGATGGCGAGTCCTGGTTGGACTACGCACCCGGCTGGTTGGCCGGTGACTCCAGTCTCTACCAGTCTCTGGTCGAATCGGTGCCGTGGGAACAGCCCGAGGTCCGTATGTACGAGAGAAAGCTGAAGACACCGAGGCTGGTGGGCCGGGTGGAGGTTGCCTCCCATCCAGTTCTGGGGGAGATCGTCGAGTTGGCCTCCGACCGCTATGAGATCAGGTTGGATCGAGTAAGCGCAGGCTGGTATCGGACCGGCGCCGACTCGGTGGCCTGGCACGGCGACCGGATCGCGAGAGAACGCCCCTATTCGATCGTGGCCACCGTTTCCCTGGGTGGCTCCCGACGGTTCCTCATCCAGCCTAAGGGCGGGGGCCAGTCGAGGGCCTTCGATCTCGGAGGCGGGGACCTGGTGGTGATGGGTGGCGCCTGTCAGCGTCTATGGGAGCACACAATTCCCAAGGTCACCGTGGCACAGCCACGGATCGCTCTCATGTTCCGGCACCGCTACGACTGACCGGCTCCCAAGGCGATGTCGGCCCGGAACTGCATCCCGGGCCATCCGAGGCCGGCTACCGCCTCGTAGGCACGGATCCGGGCCGCTTCGATGGTCGGCCCGCGGCCGACCAGGTTGAGCACTCGGCCCCCGTCGACGACCAGCTTCTTGCCTTTGGCGGCAGTCCCGGCATGGAACACCAGCACATCGTCGGCGACAGAGTCGAGCCCCTTGATGACATCACCGGTCACCGGGGCTTCGGGGTATCCCGCCGCGGCGAGAACCACACTCACTGTCGCCGTGTCGGACCACTCCGGTTTCGCCCCCTCGAGGACGTCGATCAGGTCGGTTTCCATTCTGGGGAGCACTGCCTGTGTTTCCGGGTCCCCGAGACGGACATTGAACTCGAGCACCTTCGGTCCATCCCCTGTCAAGACCAGACCCGCATAGAGGAACCCGCGGTAAGGGTGTCCGTCCTCGGCCATCGTCGCCAGAGTCGGGTCGATCACGTCGTGCATGGTCTTGTCCAACAGCCCCTCGGGCAGATCGTCCACCGGTGAGAAGGCACCCATACCACCGGTGTTGGGGCCCCGGTCCTCGGCCAGTAGGCGCTTGTAGTCTCGGGCCGGCTGCAGCGGTACCGCGCCCCTGTCGGTGCACACCGCGAACACGCTCACCTCGGGCCCATCGAGGAAGTCCTCGATCAGGACCGAGGAGCCGGCAGCCCCGAACCCTCCTCCGAGACAGTGATCGACCCAGCGTGCTGCCTCGGCGCGTGACTCGGTGACCAGGACCCCTTTTCCAGCCGCCAACCCGTCGGCTTTGACCACGTATGGGCCGTCCGTGCCGTCGAGATGCTCTTTGGCCGGCCCGGGCTCGTCAAACGCCTCCGATGCCGCCGTCGCCACCCCGGCCCTGGTCATGACGTCCTTGGCGTAGGCCTTCGATGCCTCCAATCTGGCGGCGGCCCGGGTAGGCCCGAAGACCGGAATCCCGACATCGGAGACGGCATCGGCGGCGCCGGCCGCCAGCGGTCCCTCCGGCCCGATGACGACGAGGTCGACGTCGTGCACCCGGGCGATGGCTGCTATCGCTCCGACGTCGGTTGGCGAGATCCCCTCGACAACGGGGCCCAAACGGGCCAGACCCGGGTTGCCCGGGAGCGAGATCAACTCCTTCACCCGAGGGGAGTTGACCAGTTTCCACCCCAGGGCGTGCTCACGCCCACCGCCACCGACGAGGAGCACTCTCATGAGATCTCGATCAGTTGACTTCGCTCCGGCCCGACGGAGATCCACCGGACGGGCACTTCGACCGTCTCCTGGATGAACTCCACATACGCTCTCGCTTCGGTCGGAAGATCGCCGTACGACCTGACCGTGGTGATGTCTGCACCCCAGCCGGGGAACGCCAGGTATTCGGGCTCGCAGTGATAGAGCACACTCTGTTGGGCTGGGAAGTGCTCGTGGCGTTCTCCGGCGCTGGTGTAGGCGACAGCCACTTTGATGGTGTCGAAGGCGGAGAGGATGTCCATCTTGGTCAGGAACAAGCTGGTGAAGCTGTTCACCCGGTTGGCATAACGAAGTGCTACCAGGTCGAGCCAGCCACAACGTCTCCTCCGCCCGGTGACCGTCCCGTACTCTCCGCCGAGCTCGATCATCGTGTCACCGATCTCGTCTTCGAGCTCGGTGGGGAAGGGTCCGGTGCCGACTCGGGAGATGTAGGCCTTGGCGACCCCTATCACCTCGTCGATCGCTTTCGGGCCAATTCCTGACCCCACCGAGGCACCACCGGCGGTTGGGTTCGACGAGGTGACGAAAGGGTATGTGCCGTGGTCGATGTCGAGCAAGGTGCCCTGGGCGCCCTCGAAAAGCACTTGTTTCGAGTCTCTCAACGCCTGCCAGATCAGCAGGGAGGTGTCGGTCACGTGGGCTCGGAGCCGACTCGCATACCCGGTGTATTCCTCGATGATCTCGTCGGCATCCATCGGAAGGGTGTTGTAGACCCGGGGGAGGATCTTGTTCTTCTCCTCCAGTGCGACTTCCACCTTCTGGCGGAAGATCTTTGGATCGAACAGGTCCTGGACGCGGATCCCGACCCTGGCGTACTTGTCGGTGTAGGCCGGGCCGATTCCTCTTTTGGTGGTCCCGATCTGGTTCTCACCCAGATATCTCTCGATGGCGGCGTCGAGCTTTCGGTGGTAGGGCATGATCAGGTGAGCGTTGGAAGAAACGCGAACCCGGGAAGGGTCGAGGTTTCTCTCGGCCACCATGTCCATCTCGGCGAGGAGCACCTTGGGGTCGATCACCGTGCCTGAGGCGATGACCGGGATGCAATCGGGATACAGGATCCCCGATGGGACCAACGACAGAGCGAGTCGCTGTTCGCCGACGACGATGGTGTGGCCGGCATTGTTGCCCCCCTGGTAGCGAACCACGAAGTCGGCCGACTCGGCGAAGAAGTCGACGACCCGACCCTTCCCCTCGTCACCCCATTGGGCGCCTAAGACGACGGAGGCTGGCATGACGTGGAGCGACGGTAGTCAGGGATTGTCGGGCCGGTGGATTCGACTCTGCGGCGAATCGTCACCAGGCCCGGACCCGCTTCCAGTCGGATCGGTGACGATCCGGCCCACCTGACGCACCCCGCTCGAGACAACCTTGATCGGCAGGACCCCGATCTGGAGGAGACCCAGTCCGACCGACTTCGGTAGCTCGCTCAGCTTGGGCGCTCCGATGAACCCACGGCGGCTGAAGTAGAGCCAGAGGCCGAGACCGAAAGTCAGCATTGCCCCGACCAAAGCGAGGAAGCCCCACTTCAACTCTCGGAAGGGGATCTCGATGAAGTTCATCCCCCACATGCTCGAGATCACCGACATAGGAAGCAGGATGGCCGAGAACACGGTGAGGATCCTCACGATTTCGTTGGTCTGGTCGGCGACGGCGCCCCGGTGTGTCTCCAGGACCGAGGCGAGTAGGCCGCGAGCCCCCTCCAACGAGTCGACGATCTTGAGGTGGTGATCGAAGACTCGGTCGAAGGCACGTGCCGCGCCGGGATCGATCGCCGGGTGCAGGCTCTCAGCGAGCTGGTTGAAGACATCGCGCTGGGGCCCAACGCTGCGTCGGAGAAGACTCACGTCCCGTCGGAGGGCGTGGACTTCGGTCAAGGTGCGCGGATCGGAGGCCATCGCCATCTCCTCGAGGAGATCGACCTGCTCTTCCAGGGCCTCGATGAGAGGGAGATAACGCCGGGTGCCGATCTGGGCGATGAGCGCCGCGACGTGAGCCGGCGTGTCCAGGCTGGCGGTGACGGCCGCGTTGGCGGAAGTCTGTAGCCACTCCACGGCCGGGAACGGTTCCCGGTGGATCGTCACCAGGAACCTCTCTGCGATGAACACGTCGATCTCGCTGGTGGTGAGGCGCTCCCCGGAGCCGATCACGAGACCGTTGAGGACCACGAAGACGTATCCGTCGTGCTCGTCCATCCGGGGGAGCAATGAGATGTCAGCGGATTCCTCCAGCGACACCCGGTCGAGGTCGAGGAGGTTCGCCAGCTCGTAAATCGCCTCGGAGCTCTCTCCCAGGAGGTCGAGCCAGACATAGCCCGACTCGGCAAGGGCTGACTCCAACTCGGCGGCGGGGATCTCGGTCAACCCGGCATCGGAGGACACCTTGTGGAACAGTCGTTGCACGGGTTGATTATGAGACCGACACGTCCTCGTCATGCGGCAATCAGCCAGGCTCCCCAGCCCTTGAAACACAGCGTTAATACTCCGGCAACCGGTGGGAAACGGGTGACGAATACAAAGTCTGGTGTTCACGACCCGTTACCTACCCGAGAGGAGTCACCCGTGAGCAAGACGGCTGCCGACGTCTTGTCCCTTGTCGCCGACGAGGGCTTCGAGTTCGTCGATCTTCGCTTCTGCGACCTGCCCGGCCAGGTCCAGCACTTCACCGTCCCGGTCAAGCAGTTGACCGAGGACTCGTTCGAAGCCGGTTTCGGTTTCGACGGCTCGTCGATCAGGGGGTTCCAGCAGATCCAGGAATCGGACATGATCCTGATTCCGGACCCGAGCACGGCGGTCGACGACCCATTCCGGGCACGGAAGACCCTGATCATCTATTGCTTCGTGCACGACCCGATCACGGGGAGCCCCTACGACCGTGACCCGCGGTATGTGGCCAAGAAGGCCGAGGAGTATCTCCTCAGCACCGGAATCGCCGACACCTCGTATTGGGGGCCAGAGGCGGAGTTCTACATCTTCGACGACGTCCGCTTCGGCCAGAACCAGCATTCGGGCTACTACTTCCTCGACTCGGTCGAAGGTGCGTGGAACTCCGGCAAGGTCGAAGAGGGCGGCAACCTTGGCTATAAGCCACGGTACAAAGAGGGCTACTTCCCGGTGCCCCCAACCGACCACTTCCAGGACCTTCGCTCGGAGATGACCGCCAATCTCGAAGCCGCCGGCATCGAGATCGAGGTCCAGCATCATGAGGTTGGAACCGCCGGTCAGGCAGAGATCGACATGCGGTTCGACACCCTGCTGCGCACTGCGGACAACGTCACGCTGTACAAGTACATCGTGAAGAACACCGCATGGGAGGCAGGCAAGTCGGTCACGTTCATGCCAAAGCCTGTTTTCGAGGACAACGGTTCGGGGATGCACACCCACCAGTCGCTCTGGAAGGACGGAGACCCGCTCTTCTTCGACGAGAGCGGGTACGCAGGGCTGTCCGACATGGCACGCTGGTACATCGGTGGGCTGCTCAAGCATGCCGCGTCGGTGCTCGCGTTTGCCGCCCCGACGACGAACTCGTACCACCGGTTGGTGCCGGGTTATGAGGCGCCGGTCAACCTCGTGTACTCGAGCCGGAACCGCTCGGCAGCAATCAGGATCCCCCAGTACTCCCAGGCGCCGGCCGCGAAACGTCTCGAGTTCCGCTGTCCCGACCCGACGGCCAACCCGTACCTGTCCTTCGCCGCGATGTTGCTGGCCGGTCTGGACGGTGTTCAGAACCAGATCGAGCCCCACGACCCGGTCGACAAAGACATCTACGACCTGCCGCCCGCCGAGTTGGAGGGTCTACCCAGCGTCCCCGGCTCGTTGACAGAGGCCCTGGCTGCGCTCAGGGATGACCACGAGTTCCTGCTTCAGGGCGGGGTATTCACCGAAGACCTGATCGAGGCTTGGATCGAGTACAAAACCGTACATGAGGTCGACCCGGTGCGTCTGCGTCCCCATCCCTATGAGTTCCACCTCTACTACGACATGTAGTCGAACTCATCGT
>DASWKK010000099.1:0-14021 GCA_036396655.1 Acidimicrobiia bacterium | reverse complement strand
ATCGCTGGCATCTCTACGAGCAGATGGTTCACATTCACCGCACTGCCGAATACACGGAGGATGAGGAATGAGCGTCGACATGGCAACGCGTTATCTGGGGCTCGATCTGGCCGGTCCGGTCTTGCCTTCGGCGTCACCTGCTACCGGGGACATCGATCACATCCTCGCCCTGGTGGAGGCGGGCGCTCCCGCCGTTGTCCTACCCAGTCTGTTCGAGGAACAGATCGAGCATGACGCGATGGCGGTGCATTTCGGCCTCGAGTTAGGAGCCGACGGGTTCGGCGAGGCACCCAGCGGCTACCTGCCTCATTTGGCTGACTACAACACCGGGCCCGAGGACTATTTGACGCTGGTCAAGCGGGCCCGCGCCGAAGCCGGCATTCCGGTGATCGCCAGCCTGAACGGAGTTTCGTCCGGGGGATGGACCCTCTATGCCCGTGTGCTTGCCGACGAAGGTGTCGACGGGCTGGAGTTGAACATCTATCGGATCGCGGCCGGCGTCGAGGAGAGCTCGACAGAGGTAGAACTCTCCTACCTACGTCTCGTCGAGAAGATTCGACAGGCGGTCGATGTCCCGCTGGCTGTCAAGGTAGGCCCCTACTTCTCGGCGATGGCCTCGATGGCCCGACGGCTCGGCGAGGCCGGTGCCGACGCTCTGGTCATCTTCAATCGCTTCTATCAGCCGGACATCGATCTGGGGACTCTCGGGGTCGCTCCCAATCTCACCTTGTCCACGTCGGCCGAGTTGCGTTTGGTCCTACGGTGGCTGGCCATCCTGCACGGACGGATCGAGCCTGATCTTGCCGCCACTACGGGTGTTCATCATGGGGACGATGCGGTGAAGGCGATCCTCGCCGGGGCCGACGTGGTCATGATGGCCTCGGCCCTGCTCCGTGTCGGCCCAAGTGCACTAACCGCCGTCCAGAAGGGTCTGGAGGGCTGGCTCGAGGAGAACGAGTATGAATCGGTCGCCCAGGCGAGGGGGAGCCTCAGCCAGCGAGCGGTTGCGGATCCATCTGCTTTCGAGCGCTCGAACTACATGAAGACGCTGACCTCTTACGCCCCGAGCTGGTGATCAGGCGGCGGCTGCGATCTCGACAGCCGGCTCCAAATGCACCTCAGATCGGATGGAGCGGCTGATGAGGCACACCTTCTCGGCCTTCTCCAGCAGGCGAACGGCGCGGTCTGCCTTGACCGGATCGGCGATCACTACCCGTGGGCGCAGCGTCACCTCGGTCATCTCATAAAGACCATCGTCGCCGCGAGTCAGGGTCCCGGATGCGGAGTCCGAATAGGCCACGACTTCGAGACCCGACATCTCGGCGATCGCTCTGAAGGTGGTCATGAGACACGAGGAGACCGCAGCCACGAATAGGTGCTCGGGGCTCCACATCCCCGTCGGTCCCCCGAATTCGGGCGGTGAGGCGACGAACAGCGGTGGCAGGCTTTCCGGGGAGCCCAGGCTGCCGGTCTTGAGACCGGTCCCATGGATATCCACGTTGTAGATGTGTGTGGTTTCCATGATCCGAGTCGTACCTGGGTCGGAGGGTTACCACACGGGCCGTTGCGCCCTTGCAATGGGGCCATTGGGCACTAAGTCCACGTTTCACGACTTGTTGTCCGAACGAAACGGGGTATTCCCTGGCCAGCGCTCGCAGGACTAGTTCTCGCCCCATCCTTGTGGGGCTTCGGCTCCGTCGTGCTCTCCCTCGAGGCGGGCGACGTAGGCGGCCGCCTCGCTGCGTCGGCTCATACCCATCTTGGAGAGGAGGTTGGAGACGTAGTTCTTCACTGTCTTCTCGGCGAGAAACATCTCCTCGGCAATCTGTCGGTTGGTGAGACCAGCCGCGATGTGATCGACGATGGTGCGCTCCTGTCGGCTGAGCCGGGAGAGAAGCGGGTCCTCCTGCGGGCCACTCCGCAGACGTTCGAAGAGCCGTTCGGTCATGTCAGCGTCGAGCAGCGACTCGCCGGCTCCGACCTTGCGAATGTCGGTCACAAGCTCGTTGCTCTTGACTCGCTTCAAGACATAGCCGGAGGCTCCGGCCAGGATCGCCGCCATCAGTGCTTCCTCGTCGGCGAACGAGGTGAGCATGAGAACCTTCACATCGGGGAAGCGTGATCTGATCTCCCGACATGCCTCGATCCCGCTCCCCCCGGGCAGGCGCACGTCGAGAACCACGACATCAGGCTCGTCGTAGCCGACCCGACGCACCGCCTCTTCGGCGTTGTCGGCTTCGCCGACGACGACCATGCCCTCCTGCGCGTCCAGGAGCGCCTTTACCCCGGCCCGCACCACTTCGTGGTCGTCGACCAGCAGGATTCGCAGGTCGTCCATTGCCGTAAACGGTAGCCGGGTATCGTCTTGGCTCGATGATCCAGCCCATGACCGTGCAGCGCCTGCCTGAGCTCATCGAAGCGGCGGCGGCGGTGGTCGGTGCCGGTGATCTCGAGAATGTGCTGCGCCGACTCGTCGGTGAGGCCAGGGCCTCCACCGGCGCCAAGTACGCCGCATTGGGGGTGATCGGTGAGCACGGGGTCCTCACCGAATTCATTCATGAAGGCCTGTCCGCCGAGCAAGCGAGCCAGATCGGGTCATTGCCGACGGGACGTGGTGTCCTCGGGTTGGTGGTTCGGGAGAATCGAACCATCATTCTCCAATCGATCTCCGACCACCCCGACTCGTTCGGCTTCCCTCCGAATCACCCTCAGATGACCACATTCCTCGGCGTGCCCGTGACGGTCGGTGGAAGGGCGTTCGGCAATCTCTACCTCACAGAAAAGAGCGAAGGCTTCACCGAGGATGACGTGATCCTGATCGAGGCCCTGAGTCGCATCGCAGGGTCGGCGGTGACCACGGCCCGCCTCCACAGGCGATTGCAGTCCATCGCCGTCGGCGAGGACAGGGAGAGGATTGCCCGCGACCTTCACGATTCAGTCATCCAGGATCTGTTCGCGGTGGGTCTGGGCCTCCAGGGAATAACGGAGAGAGTGAATGACGTCGACGCGGCGCGGACACTCGAGGACGCTGTCGACCGTCTCGATGCGGCCGTGGAGACGCTTCGGAGCTACATCTTCCAGCTTCGCAGCACAGGAGTGCACCGACAGCTCGACGACCGGCTGCAAGAGATCGTGTCCCGTTTGGGCTCGGCCTATCCGACTGCCGTCACGTTGGAGTTGGAGACGATCGCGTTGGGTAGCGATCGGCTGGAGGACGAAGTGGTGAAGATCGTGACCGAGGCGTTGAGCAACGCCCTCCGTCACTCGGGTGGCTCACGCATCGAGGTGGTGGTTGGGTCCGACTCGGCGTCGTGTCTGATAGTGGTTCGAGACGACGGCCGGGGATTCGACCCCGATGGCCCGCATTCCGGAATGGGGCTGGCCAACCTGGTCACTCGCGCGGCCGACCTCGGTGGCTCGGTCGAGATCGATAGCGCCCCCGGGTCGGGGACCACGGTGAAAGTGACTCTGCCGCTCAGTTGACCCGGTTGCCGGCAACCAAGGCATCGGCGAGGCGGTCGACCCATGCCTTCACTGTCGCGTCGGCAACCTTGCGCAGCAGGATTCGGTCCACGACTTTGCCCACCGATCCCATCGGGGGCTCATAGGTTCCCTCCAAGCTGATGGTTGTCTGGTTGCCGCCGAGATGGGAGATGTGAAGGTCTGCGTTGAGTCTGGGGAAGAGCAATTCGGCCCCGGTCGCCGACCAGCTGATCGGGTAGACGAGGCCGGTGCGGTGGATCTGGGCGATTCCGAGCTCCAAACGCACCTCCTTGGCAAAGGATCCATCGATCGGGCCTACCCGGGTGCGGAGCTCCTCGCCCTCCCGGTAGGCGACGTCGGCCCAAGACCCGAGATCGGAGCGAAGCTGGTCTAGGTGTCGTTCGACCTCGGCCATGGGGACGGTGACCTCTGCGGAGTAGTGAACGAACATCAGAGGCGCCCGGGTCGGGTGCGATAGGAGAAGCCTCGCCCCGACGTCATCCCGGAGATCTCGTCGATCGGAACCTCGACCACGTGAGGGAAGCTGGCCATCGGCTGCAGCCCGCCGTGACCAAGTGGGGTCCCTACAACGGACTGGTACTTCTCGAGAAGCAACTCGATGGTCCGTGTTGTGGTCTCGTCGTCGGTTCGTTCCTTGGCTCTGCCCCTCACGATCACACTGGTCCAGTCACCCGTCTTATCGTCGAAGTTCGAGACCTCGATGCAGACGAGCGGGTTGGCCGCGAGCGCCTCGAAGCGTTTCCCCGGCTTGGTCCGGAAGAGGAGGCGGTTGGCGTCCACCACGAACGACATCGGCGTGACATATGGCTCACCATTGGTCACCACCCCGATATGGGCGACCATCGACCCGGTCAAGAACTCCAAGGCCTCAATCCGGTCGATCGGTTCCATGGTTCACATTGGCGGGCTGGTGATCGCCCAGAGCACATCCTTGATCGAGATGACTCCGATCACGGTGCCCTCGTCGACCACCGGCAGGTGGCGGTATCCAGTGGCAAGCATCCAATTGGCCGCTTCGACGACATCCATCTCGGGGGTGAACGAGTCTGGATACTCGGTCATCCACGCGCTCACCAGATCGAGGTCGAGGTTGGCGTCCTCGGTCACTGCCCTCATGATGTCCCTTTCGGTGAGGATACCCGTGAGGACCCCATCGACTTCGACGGCAACCGAACCGACTCCGGTCGACACCATCTCGAGTGCGGCTTTGCGCAACGTGGCATCGGGGTCGACCCAGATCACATTGCCGCCGACGAGCTCTCGAACTCTCACTTGTTCTCCCTTGCGTGGCTTCCATCAATCATCACGTATTTACCTGGTCGCGGTTAAGGCCGTTAGTCCCTACCTGCCGGGACCGGAGCGTTCGAGGGCGACTCTGGTTGGAGTGGTCGCGGCTGTTTAGGGCCATTGGTCCCTACAGTCTCGGCGATGTCCGACATACCTTGCCTCCCATGACACCGACACGTGATGAGGCGCGCGATCTTTCCCCAGCCGGCGCCTTCGACAAATTCCTGATAGTGGTGGCGATCATGGGCGCCGCAGTGGCGATCCTGGCCGCAATCGTTGCATTCCGGGGAGATGGCGGCGGTGTTGCCGCGGGAGATGTCCCAACCCAAACAGTCAACGTCTCGCTCACCGAGTTCGCCATCCAGGGTGACTTCGAGATCGAGTCCGGTCCCACCAGATTCGAGGTGTCGAATGACGGCTCGGTGGCGCACAATCTCACGCTCGAAGATGGGCCGTCGACCCCTGACCTCAACGCCGGAGCTACGGCTTCACTGGACGTCGGCAGTCTGAGCCCGGGCTCCTATGTCATCTTCTGCTCGATCGCAGGTCATCGTGAGGCGGGGATGGAGGCTGCTTTGACCGTTACGGAAGGCGCCGGGGGAGGCGAGGCAGCCGGGCCGGGGGATGATCAAGGAGACGACGTCGACTGGGCCAACCTGGACCGGATGATGACCGAGTCGATACTCGCCTTCCCCGCCGAGACCGAGGGTCGCGGCAACCAGCTTCTGGAGCCGGAGATCCTCGCCGACGGGACCAAGGAGTTCCACCTGACCGCAGCCATCACGCCGTGGGAGGTCTCACCGGGCAACGTGGTCGATGCCTGGACTTACAACGGGATGGTCCCCGGCCCGATGATCCAGGTCGATGTCGGTGACCAGGTTCGTGTCGTCCTCGACAACCAATTGCCCATGGGCACCGACATTCACTGGCATGGGATTGCGACGCCCAACAACATGGATGGGGTTGCCCCTCTAACCCAACCGCTGATCGAGTCCGGAGAGACCTTCGTCTACGAATTCGAAGCCCGCCGGTCGGCCATCGGCATGTATCACGCCCATCACCATGGTCAAATGCAGGTTCCCAACGGGCTGTTTGCCGTCTTCATCATCGGTGAGACGCCGATTCCCCGAGGTCAAACCGTGTCGGGAGTCGAGATCCCCGAGGACATGGAAGTTGCCCAAGAGATCCCGATGGTGCTCAACGATGCGGGCGTCATCGGGCTCAGCCTCAACGGCAAGTCGTTCCCCGCCACCGAGCCCTATGTCGGCAAGGTCGGGGACTGGGTGGTGGCTCACTATTACAACGAAGGGCTGCAGATCCATCCCATGCATCAGCATCAGTTCCCACAACTGGTCTTCGCCAAGGACGGGATCCCGCTGGACCAGCCTTACTGGGCCGACACCGTGAACGTGGCACCAGGTGAGAGATACTCGGTCCTGTATCAGCTGTCTGACCCGGGCGTCTGGGTCTGGCACTGCCACATCCTGACCCATGTTGAGCGGGAGGAAGGCATGTTCGGGATGGTCACCGCGTGGATCGTCGAGGAGTAGCGTCGATGCATGCTTCGCCCATTCAACGCATCTCCTGACCCAGTCGGCGATCTGCTCGGTCTCTACCTCGATGATGAGCGGGTCGTCGAAGCCAGACCCTGGGTGATGATGAATTTCGTCAGCTCGATCGACGGTGGCACCGCGTTCGACGGCCGGTCGAGCCGCCTCAGCGATGAAGATGACCAGGAGCTGTTCAAGACACTTCGGGCAGTGCCCGACGTGATCCTGGTCGGGGCCGCGACCGTGCAGGCAGAGGACTACGGGCCGGTCATGCTCGATGACGAGCGTCGAGGCCGCAGGCTCGCGGCCGGGCTCACCGAGGTGCCGGTGCTGGCCATTGTCTCCGGTCGGCTCAGCTTCGATCCCGAGGCGAGAGTGTTCTCGGATCCCGATCACCGGCCGATGGTCATCACCGGGCCGGATGCCGAGCCGGCCAAGCTGGCGATGCTTGGCGATGCTGCCGACGTGATCATCCTCGATGAGATCACACCGGCTGCGATCCTGACGCGGCTGGGCGCAGCATCCGTGATCCATTGCGAGGGTGGCCCGAGACTGGCAGGTCAATTTGTGGCTGCCGGCCTGGTCGACGAGATGCACATCACTGTCGCTCCGAAGATGATCAGCGGGATATCGGCCCGTATCGCGCATGGGCCCAGCCCGGATTCACCGCTCGAGATGACCCTCGACCGTGCCCTCATCGGCGAGCAGTCGCTGTTTCTGCGATATTTGCGGTCATGAGTGGTCAAGGAGGCACAGATGGGTGAGCACGCAGAGCTCTATGAGCGGCACAAGGCGGTCTTGCCGGGTTGGGCACCCCTCTATTACGAGCAGCCGATATCGATTGTCGACGGAGACGGGCGCTGGGTGACCGACGCCGAAGGGAATCGCTACCTCGATTTCTTCGGGGGGATCCTGGTCACCATGTCCGGCTACAAGGTTCCGGAGGTGGTGGCAGCGATAAAGGCACAGGCGGACCGGATGCTTCACACCTCGACTCTGTACCTGATCGAGTCTCAGATCGAGCTCGCCGAGAAGATCGCCGGGTTGTCCGGAATCCCGGATGCCAAGGTCTTCTTCACCAACTCAGGTACCGAGGCCAACGACGCAGCCCTGATGCTGGCGACCACGTACCGACGGTCGAATCAGGTGCTGGCGATTCGTGGGAGCTATCACGGCAAGTCGCACTCGGCGATTGCGGTGACCGGTCAGAGGGCCTGGTCGGGCACCAGCTTCTCCCCGTTCCAGGTCACCTACGTCCATGGTGGCTACAAACTGCGAAGCCCGTTCGGGCATCTCCCCGACGAGGAGTTCATCGCGGCATGCGTGGCGGACCTCGAAGACCTGCTTGGGGTGGCCACTGCGGGCAACGCCGCAGTGATGATCGCCGAGCCGATCCAGGGAGTGGGCGGCTTCGTCACCCCGCCTGACGGGTTCTTCAAGGCGATGAAGGAAGTCCTCGACCGCCATGGGATCCTTTTCATCTCGGACGAGGTGCAGACCGGTTGGGGTCGCACCGGGGAGCATTTCTGGGGATACCAGGCACACGGGATCACCCCCGACCTGCTGACCTTTGCCAAGGGAGTCGGCAACGGTCTGAGCATCGGCGGCGTGGTGGCACCAGCCGAGATCATGGAGGCCTACCCGGCGCTCGGCATCTCGACTTTCGGGGGCAATCCTCTGGCAACGGCGGGGGCGCTGGCCAATCTCGACTTCGTCCTCAACAACGACCTGCAGACCAATTCGTTGAAAGTGGGCAATCGTCTGATGCAGAATCTGATCCCGCTCTCGGAGGAACTGGAGATGATCGGGGAGGTGCGGGGCAAGGGACTGATGATCGGGGTCGAGCTGGTTCGCCCCGATGGCGCTCCGGCCCCGGAGAAGGCGGCTGCCGTGCTCGAAGCCGCCCGGGAGGAGGGTCTTCTGATCGGTAAGGGCGGGCTCTACGGAAACGCACTACGTCTGGCTCCACCGATGTCGATCACCGAGGAGGAAGCCGACGAAGGTATCGCCCGTCTGGCCAGAGCGATGCGAAACAGCGCGTAGTGAGGGGCGGAGGTTGTGTTGTCCCCGGCGCGGGCGAGGGGGCCTGTTGGCGAACCCCCCTCGGCTTCGCTTCGCTGAGCCGGTCCCCCCTTCTGTTGTCCCCCTGCGGAGCGGGGGGACCGTCCGACCAGAGGTCGGGCGAGGGGGGCTGTTGGGGAACCCCCCCTCGGCTTCGCTTCGCTCGGCCGGGCGAGGGGGGCCTTCTTAGAGCAGTGCTTGGAGATCGATGTCGCAGCTGGGATGGCGCAGCTTCGCCAGCCCCCTGGCTTCTATCTGGCGGACTCGTTCCCGGGTCGAGTTGATCACCTTGCCCACATCGGACAGGGTCCACGGCTCGTCCCCGTCCAACCCGAAACGTAGCCAAAGGACCTGCTGCTCTTCGGGGTCGAGGATCTTGAGCGCTTTGATCAACCGATCCCGACGCCAGGCGGCCGCAGCTCTTGCCTCCGGATCGGCGGCGGCGGCGTCTTCGACGAAATCCTGGAGGGAAGCGTCCCCATCCTCACCGACGGGGCGGTCCAGCGACACCGTCTCGGCCGGGGCCTCCAACGCTGCCAGCACCCTCTCGGTGTCGAGGCCCGAGGCCTCGGAGATCTCTTCGAGGGTGGGCGCCCGGTGGTACTTGTCGTGCAAGCTCTGTCGGGTGTCCTGAACGGTGCGAACGACGTCGACCATGTGAACCGGCAGGCGGATCGTCTTCCCGTTGTTCCCCAGCCCTCTGGTGATCGCTTGGCGGATCCACCACGTGGCGTAGGTCGAGAACTTGAAGCCTTTGCGCCAGTCGAACTTCTCCACAGCACGGATCAGGCCGAGATTTCCCTCCTGAATCAGGTCGAGGAGATCCAGGCCACGCCCGGTGTAGCGCTTGGCGATGGAGATCACCAGGCGGAGGTTTGACCTGATGAAGGTCATCTTGGCCTCGTCGCCTTCGGCGACGAGACGCATCAGCCGGGCACGCTCGGCGAGCTCGTAATCGCCTGCTTCGAGTGCCGCCTTCGCTTTCCTGCCCAATTCCATGGAACGGGACAGATGTACCTCGTCTTCGGCTGTCAATAGAAGATGGGCGGATACTTCGTCGAGGTAAAGGCCGACGGTGTCAGCCGGGCTCGAACCCCGCTCCGGTCTGGCGTCTTTGGCCCTTGTGGCCTTCCCCAATCTGGCCTCCTATCGGACCCCTGTGGAAAACTAACGGTGCTGGCTGATTCTGGCAAACGGTTTTCTCCCGCGTTGTGTGTCACGACGGGTACGCTCGGTGGTTCAGTGGCGCGCCGTACCCAGTTCCAATTGCTGGTTGCGCTCACCATCGTCTGGGCGCTTTGGGCCGGTTGGTCGCTCCTCGGTCGTGCGACTCCATACACACTGCGTGTTCTCGACGACCTCGGGTCGCCGATTGTGGCGGCCTCGATCGACGTCAACAGCAGCCAGGTGGGAACCAGTGCCGACGACGGGACCATCGAGATCGAGTGGAGGCGATCGGCCTCGGTTCTCGAGGTGAGTGCACCTGGTCATGTCCCCAGGACGCTCACCATCGCCGAGCGCCCCGACGGGGTGTTCGATGTTGTGCTCAATGCGCGTATTCTCCGGGGGCGGGTCACCGACGAGAACGAATCGCCGGTCGAGGCTGCCCTGGTGGTGGCGGGGCCGGCCTCGGGAGCCACCGACCTCGACGGGCGTTTCAGCATCCGCGGGGCTGAGCCGGGAGCGGTGAGTGTCTCCCGGCCGGCTTGGGTCGAGACGACGTTCGATTGGGATGGCGGGGTGGGGGAGTCGATCGTGGAGATGAGCCCATTCATCGCCCGTGCGGTCCATATCTCCGGCGAGGCCGCCGGTGACGACATCGACTTCTTCTTCGATATGGCCGAGAACACCGAGCTCAACGCGCTGATGGTCGACCTCAAAGACGAGTCCGGGTTGGTTTGGTATGACAGCGAGGATCCAGTGGCTCTCGAGGTAGATGCGGTTCAGGCGCGCTATGACCTCAGTGAGATCGCGACCAGGGCGGAGCAGGCCGATCTCTACCTCATCGGGCGCCTGGTGGTCTTCAACGATCCGACCGCATCGATTCGCAAGCCGTCGATGTCGGTCTGGGACTCGGATCTCAACGCGCCATACCAGGCACGCGGACAGTACTTTCTCGACCCAACTGACCCGGATGCGCAGGCGTACGGTCTTGCTCTGGCCCAAGAGGTGTGCGCCATGGGTGTGGACGAAGTGCAGTTCGACTACGTCAGGTTCCCCGACGCCCGAACCGAGGCGGCCACATTCGATGGCGGGGTGAGTCTCGAGGTGCGGACCGCGACCATCATCGCCTTCCTGCGAGAGGCGGTGGCACTGCTGCATCCGATGGGCTGCGCAGTAGCGGCCGATGTCTTCGGATTCACTACCACCGATGTCACCGATGGTGGGATAGGCCAGCGCTGGGAGGATGTGACCGACATCGTCGATGTTGCCTCTCCAATGGTCTATCCGTCGCATTACACGACTGACTGGTACGGATTCGAGAGCCCAAACGAACACCCCGGGCCGATGGTGACTCGAGCTATCGAGGACGGGTTGGAGAGGCTGTCGCGAAACGTCGTTGTTCGGCCTTGGCTCCAGGACTTTGGATACACGAAAGAACAGGTTCGAGCACAGATCGAGTCGGCCGAGGAATTCGGCTTGGGCTGGATGCTCTGGAATGCCAAGTCGTCGGTGACCGTCGATGCTCTGAGCAGGTTGGAGTGAGACCCTCCCCACGTTCCGTGCAGTTCGCCTGACCCCAAGACCCCCCGCCCCCCTTCGGGTTACTCCCCCCAACGCTCACTTCGTTCGCTGGGGGGAGAAACGGGGAGAAAGAGGTAATTCGCACTATCCCGGTAGGTGAAATACCATTCACGGCTCCCTCTTGGAGCACGCTTTGATCGCGTTCGACTTGGAAAACCTTGCTCAGATCCAGTCGTCTGCCCCAGCCTGGCGGCTGGAGCAGATGGCCGCGGCATACGAGGTGTTCACCGGTCTGGCTGAGCCCACAGGAGCCGAGGAGGACTGGCGATATGTCGATTTCGACCTCTCGTTTGACGAGCTCACGCCGGTTCACGCACCAGGCACACCTCTCGAATCGGGCCCATTTGTGGCCTCGCTCCCAGAGCGTTCGGGACACGTTCTGATCGTCGACGGCTCGATAGTCGAGAGCAGCTCGGATGTCGCCACGGTCACCCGGTTCTCCGAGCTCGAGGCCGACCCGGGACTCGCCACCCTTCTCCCGGTCGATCACAACAAGCTCGCCGCGGCGCATGCGGCCTTTGCCTCCGACGGTCTGCTCATCGAGCTCGAGCGCGACCGTGTCATGGAGGCGCCGCTGGTTGTCGAGATTCATGGCACCACCGAAGGATCGGCGTCATTCCCGCATCTGTTGGTGAGGGTCGGCGAGAACGCCGAGGCCCGCGTGGTCGTCGAATACCGGTCGGCCAAAGGTGTCAGCTTGCTCATCGTTCCCAGGGTGGACCTCGAGGTCGCCGACGGGGGCAGGCTGCGTTTCGTCTCAGTCCAAAGCCTCGATCACGCCGCCACCTCGGTGGTGCACCAACGGGTGGTGCTAGGCCGTGACTCCACGTCGCGGATCGGTGAGATCGGATTGGGAGGCAAGCTGGGACGTCTCGACCTTGGCGTGAACCTGGTTGGGAACGGTGCATCGTCGGAGATTGTCGGCCTCTATTTTGGCGAAGGTGATCAGACTCTCGACTATCGAATGGTGATAAACCACGAGGGCAAGAACACCACATCGGACGTATTCCTGAAAGGGGCCGTCGAGGACGACGCCCAGAGTGTGTTCACCGGCCTGCTTCGCATCGAGAAGGACGCAACCCGGACCTCGACGTTCGAGACCAACCGCAACCTCGTTCTCTCCGAGAACGCCAAGGCTCAGTCGGTGCCCAATCTCGAGATCCTGTGCAACGACGTGATCTGCGGTCACGCCTCCTCGGTGGGTCCCCTGGAGCGAAACCACCTTTATTACCTGCAGAGTCGCGGTCTTTCTCGCGAACGAGCCGAGCGGCTCCTGGTTCGGGGATTCTTCCAGGAGGTCATTGATCGGCTCCCGGTCGAAGGGCTGGAGGCTCCGGTGTCCGAAGAGGTCTTCCGCAGGTTCGTGACGGCCCAGGAGGAGGGGCGGGTCGCATGAAGGTCGAGATTGGCGAGCTTGACACCCTGCCTCGCGACAGAGGCATACGTGTCACCATTGGCGAGGAGCGGATCGCGGTGTTTCGAGTGGGGGAAGACGTGTATGCGATCGGTGACCGATGCTCGCATGCCGAGGCCTCGCTCGCCGAGGGCGAGGTCTTCGACCATGAGGTCGAATGTCCCCGACACGGCTCGGAGTTCGACCTGACCACCGGTGAGCCATTGTCGCTGCCGGCCACACGCCCTGTTCCCACATATCCGGTCTCCATCGAAGAGGGGACCGTCTATCTGGTCTTGGAGGGCTCATGAACGTCGCCTTGGATGTCAAGGGTCTCGATGCCTCGGTGGAAACGAAGCAGATTCTGGACGGGCTCGATCTGGAGGTCCCATTCGGAGAGGTTCACGCAATCATGGGGCCCAACGGATCCGGCAAGTCCACCCTTTGTCATGTTCTCACCGGGATGGAGGGCTATCAGGTCTCGGGCCGTGCCCGTATCGAGGGACAGGATCTCTTGTCGCTCGAGGTCGACGAACGTGCCCGGCTCGGGCTGCTTCAGAGTTTCCAGTATCCAACCGAGGTGCCGGGCGTGCATCTCCGTGAGTTTCTCATCGAGGCGGCAGATGAGCGCGGGATGGACGAAGCCGATGCGTTAGATCGGATCGAGACCGAAGCCAAGCGTTTTGACATGACCCGCTTCCTCGATAGATCCCTCAACAACGACCTCTCCGGAGGCGAGAAGAAACGGTCGGAGATCTTCCAGATGGCAGTCCTGAGACCAAAGGTGGCCCTTCTCGACGAGATCGACTCCGGTCTCGACATCGATGCGGTCAAGCAGGTGGCGGAGGCTGTCGAGGAGATGCGGTCACCTCAGCTCGCTGTCGTCTTGATCACCCACTACAACCGAATCCTCAAGTACCTGTCGCCGGATCGGATCCATGTGATGATCGATGGGCGGATCGTCGACTCTGGGGGCACTGAGCTGGCCGATGAGCTGGAAGCGGGCGGCTATGAGGGTGTTCGGTCGCGTCTCGGGCTGAAGAAGCCAGAGGCCGAGGTCAAACCCAAGCCTTCAGACTTCTTCACCGAGACCCCATTCGACGTGTGATTCCCTCCCTTCCGTGGGCGCACCGGGGTTGTGTCCGGATGGTGGCGTGATGGCCTCTCGTACCGCCGCGGAGAAGTGGCTCACAGAGCTCACCGATCTCCCCACTGCCTCCGGTCTGGAGCACCGTGTCATGGCTTGGGTCGAAGCCTGGGTGGGGCGGCGTCACGATCTCGAGCTGAGCCGAGATGGCGGAGGCAACCTGCTCGTCACCCAGAAGGGTCGCAAGACCAAATCCCCGGTGCTGGCCGTTGCCCACATGGATCATCCGGCATTCGTCGTCACCGGTGTCGAAGGCACCGGGGCGCGGTTCGAGTTTCGGGGCGGGGTGAGACCCGAGTACTTCCAGGACGCCCAAGTGGTGTTCGTGACCGGT
>DASWKK010000098.1:0-81541 GCA_036396655.1 Acidimicrobiia bacterium | reverse complement strand
ATAGGGGCGAAGACCCCCTCCGGCCCTTCGGGCCACCTCCCCCCACGTCGCTCCGCTCCTGGGGGAGGAAACGCCACCACCGTTTCTCCCCCCAGCGAACGAAGTGAGCCGTTTCTCCCCCCAGCGAACGAAGTGAGCGTTGGGGGGAGTCCGGCGAAGCCGGGAGGGGGGTCTTGGGGGGAGTACCCCGAAGGGGGGAGGGGGGTTCTGACGTTCGCCGCGGCCAAGAACCCCCTCCGGCCCTCCGGGCCACCACCCCCAACGTCGCTCCGCTCCTGGGGGAGGAAACATGACGTTCGTTTCTCCCCCCAGCGAACGTAGTGAGCCGTTTCTCCCCCCAGCGAACGAAGTGAGCGTTGGGGGGAGTACCCCGAAGGGGGGAGGGGGTCTTGGGGGAGTACCGGCGTAGCCGGGGAGGGGGGAACTTCTGGCGCGACCTACCTCAGGTAAGCAGTCTTTGGCCCGGTTGTGCTTACGATGCTCCTGGTGACCCCGGCCATCGGCCCCTCCCCGGGATCCGATACCAGCTACGAAGAGCGACGCGTCCTCGAGTTGAGACGGTGGAAGCGGCGCGCCAACCTCTTCCTCTTCGGCGCCCTCGTCGTGTTTCTGGCCAGCCACTTCCTTGGTGGTGCCGCGGGTGTCAACGGTTGGGTCCGGGCGGCCTCGGAAGCGGCGCTCATCGGTGGGATCGCCGATTGGTTCGCCGTCACCGCCCTGTTCCGTCATCCTCTCGGCATTCCCATCCCGCACACTGCTCTGATCCCGCGCAGCAAGGATGAGATCGGCCGGGGTCTCGCCGAGTTCGTGCAACAGAACTTCCTGGATCCGGCCAATCTCAGGAACTGGCTCACCGACGCAGGCATCGCCGGTCGAGTGGGCGCCTGGCTCGACTCTTCGGGCAACGCGACCCTGGCGGCTCGTCGCAGCATCGAGACCGCCGCCACGATCGCTCAATCGCTCGACGACGAAGCAGTGGCTCAGGTCGTCACCCGAACCTCCCTCGACTGGATGCGGCAGACCCCGTTCACCCCCATCATCTCCCTGGTGGTCGATGCCTGGCTCAAGGGGGGCCACACCAGAGAGTCGATCGACGCCACCCTCAGGGGAATCGAGGTGGTCATCGTCGACAACCTGCCGGCTTTCAGGGACAGCTTCGCTCGATCAGCCCCATGGTGGGTTCCCTCGTGGGCCGGGGAGAGGATCTTCGAGCGGGTGATCGCCTCGTTTCGAATCCTGGTCGACGACGTGGCCTCCGACCCCAACCACCCGGTCCGCTCCGATATCGAGAGGATGCTGGTGAGGATGTCCGACGACCTGCGCAACTCTGCCGATCTCGCGCAACGGATCGAAGAGTCGAAGCTGCGGATACTGGGGTCACCGGAGCTGGTGGAAGCCATCCAGTCGCAGTGGCAGCTGGTTCACGACGGCCTCGATCGGGCCCAGACGTCCCCCGGGTCCGACCTGGAGCAGAGAGTGGGCGAGCTGATCCAATGGTGGGCACGCCGCGTCCTCGACGACGCTGACCTGCGGACCAGGATCGACGAGTGGATCGCCGATTCGGCTGAACGTCTCGCCCACCAATGGGACGACGAGGTCATCGGGCTGATCGAGACCACCGTGGCCGGGTGGGACCCGACCGAGATCTCGCATCGTCTCGAACTGCAGCTCGGCCGTGACCTGCAGTTCGTGAGGATCAACGGCACCGTTGTCGGGGCCATGGTCGGCATTGTCATCCATGCCTTGCTCACTGTGACCGGCTGAGCCTGAGGACGCCCGAACTAGCCCAGCATCTCCCTCGCCATGATCATTGGTTGCTCGTCAAAGCCCTCGGTGAAGCTGTGGTAGAGGGCGGCCAACTCGTCACTTCCGTCCGATGACCGGTCCAGGTCGCGACGGAGAGCTACCAGTCTGGTGAGCGCCTGCAACTCGGTGAGACGTTGCCCGCCCTCCTTCGAGGCCCGGATCGCGGCCATGTAGTCCTCCTCGGCTGCTGCCAGGTCCGGCTTGGGGAGCAGTCTGTTGAAGTCGCCCCGGAACATCCTCAGGTCGGGAGGGGCGGCCGACCCGCCGAGCTCGATGGCTTCATCGGCGAGAGCCAGCGCCCGGATTGGCTGTCCCGCCAGCGCATGCACCATGGCGCGAAGGTTGAGGATCAAGGGCCAGAAGATCGGGGGAGTCGACAGCCCTTGATAGAGCTCGATTCCTGTCTCCGTCAGCGCCAGGCCCTCCTTGGTTTGTCCGAGTGCGGTCATCGATACGCCTTCGAGGACCGTGGCCAGCGTCCGCCACACCGCGTAGTCGTTCTCGTCCGCCACCTCTGCCAGTTCCCCGGCTCGCTGTCGGCACTCCTCGAATCGACCCCTGATCAGGGCGAGAAAGCCGTTGTGGTAGAGCGCATAGGCGAGGCTGAACGGATGCCCGATGGTCTCGGCGAGAGCCAATGCGTCGGTGACCCGGGCCACCGCCTGGTCAAGCGACCCGCACTGCCAGAGAACCAAACCCGAGGCCACCCGGGCCACCACACCGGTATTCGAGCCGAGGCGGAATCGGGTGGAGCCGTGAACTTTCGGATCATGGATCTCGATGGCACGATCGAGATGGGCGAGCCCGGTATCCAGATCGCCGCTGAAAGCTTTCCCCGCCCCGAAGACATAGTGGCCTTCGGCCCGAATCGCTTCGTCACCTTCACGTTCACCGAGCTCGAGAAGCTGGCGTCCCAGCTCGGCCGATTGGGAGAAGTCAGTGATGTTCAGGTAGTAGGTGGAGAGGGCGCGCAGCACCGGGTAGCGCTGTATCGACGTGCCTCCGGCGCCGGACATCTCCAACACTTGCTTGAACGCCTGCTCCACTTCTAAGCCGTAGCCCTGCACCGCCATCAAGGCCCGCGCCAGACTGGTCCGGATCGTCAGCTCCTCGGCGGCCAGCTCCGGCGAGGGCTCTGCGGTCGCCAGGACTGCGAGAGTGTCAGTGGCGAGCTCGATTGCAGCGTGATACCAGCCTCTGGCCTCGTGCAACGCCCAGAGACCGTCGATGAGCTGGAACAGCTGCTCCAGGTCACCCTGATCGACCCAGAAGCGCCAGGCGGTCCTCAGGTTGCCGATCTCCGACGCCAATTCGTCGAGAGCAGCATCGTGGTCGACGCCACGCAGCCGCTCTTGCAGACGTTGGGCGAAGCCCGAGAAGTGAAGAGCGTGGGCTCGTCGGACAGCCAGATCGCGTTGTGAGGACTCGGCGAGCCGTGTCTCGGCGTACTCCTTGATCATCAAAAGCATCGAGAAGCGTTGGGAGGGGCCGCGGTCATCACTTCTGATCAGGCTCTTGTCCACCAGAGAGGAGAGGGCGTCCACTACGTCGGCGACATCGAGCGCCGAGGCCGATACCGCCTCAATGGCCGGCAGGTCGGCCGAGGAGAACACGGACATCAGCTCGAAAATCTCGCGCTCGTCCCGATCGAGCAGCTCAAAGCTCCATCCGATCGCCCCCCACAGGGTGCGTTGCCTGTCGGGCAGGTCCCGGCCGCCCGCTCCGAGGACGTCGAGCCTCTCCCGGAGCCGGTCCAGGAGATCGGATGGCGTGAACACCTTGAGCCGAGCCGCGGCCAGCTCGATGGCAAGGGGGAGCCCATCGAGACGAAGGCAGATTTCGGCGATCACGGCGGCGTTCTCTTCGGTGATGGCGAACCCGGGTCGGACAACTCGGGCGCGCTCTGTGAACAGCTGCACCGACTCCGACTCTGCCACCGAAGCTGCATCATCCTTGGGGTGGGGAAGCGAGAGAGGGGGAACCGGGAAGACGTGTTCGGCACGGACCCGCAATGTCTCTCGACTGGTGACCATGATCTTCAGCCCTGGTGCGCTCTGAAGAAGTTCTGAGAGACCGACCGCCGCGGCGGTCACCTGTTCGAGATTGTCCAGCAGGAGCAGCATTTGGAGGTCCCGCAATCTGGTCTTGAGCATTCCCAGCGGTTCACCGCCTCCCGACATGGGGAGGTGGAGGGTGCGGACGATCGTCTCGAAGGCGGCGTCGGGATCACGCTCCGCCGATAGGTCGACAAAGAACACTCCATCGGGGAAACGATCGATCTGCTCGGCGGCCACCTGGAGACCGAGACGTGTCTTGCCGGCTCCACCAGGCCCGGCGATCGTCAACAGTCGGGTGCTCGGAGATTCCAGCATGACCCGGATAGATGCCATCTCGTTGCTCCGCCCGAGGAACTCGGTGGTCTGCAGGGGGAGGTTGTGCGGTCTGGCATCGAGAGTGCCCGGTGCCGGGAAGTCGGATTCAAGATCATCATGGACCAATTGATAGAGATGCTCGGGCAGCGTCAGATCTTTGAGCCGATGGGTCCCCAGGTCCCGCAGGACGGTGCCTTTTGGCAGGCTGACCTCGGCGAGACGAGCGGCGGTTCCAGACAGGAGCACCTGGCCCCCGTGGCCAGCCGCCATGATCCGGGCGGTGCGGTTCATCGCCGGCCCGAAGTAATCACCATCGCGGCTCTCGGTGTCCCCGCTGTGGACTCCCATGCGGACCCGAAGCGAGCCGGTCGGCCCCCATTCTTGGGCGTGGAGGGCCTTCTGGGCGCGAATCGCGGTGACGATCGCGTCGGCCACCGAGTCGAATACCGCGATCATGCCGTCGCCGGTGGTCTTGACCACCTGGCCGTGGCCGTGTTCCACCGCTTCGGTGAGGATGGAATCGTGTCGAGCCAGCGCCACCGTCATCTCTCCGGGTTGCTCCTCCCACAAACGGGTGCTCGACTCGATGTCGGTGAACAGAATTGTCTGCATCGCGAGCGAAATATACGGAGGCGACGAGCCAATCCCAATCGCCGCCGAGCATCAAAACATCGTGGTCAGCCGCTGCACCGAGAAGTAGACGCCAGCCAAGAACGCCACCGTCAGATATGCCATCACCAGCCGGGTGTCCCCGAGCTTGCACTTCGACTTGACCAGGCCGGCTCGCCGGGCACGGAGGTAGGCCACCAGCGCCACCCCACTGAACAGGGCTACGACGGCGGCCGGGGTAAGCAACCAGGCGAGCACCGCCACGGTGGTGTACACACAGAGCCGGAACGGGTCGAACAATTCCGGTCTGGGAGGTGTCACCGGATCGAACGCCGATGGGGGCGATGTTCTCCCGCTCATGGTGCGATCACCAGCGGGATGGAGCGGTTCCCGGTTCTGCGGGTCGCTTCGGCGATCTTCATCTCGCCCAGTGGCCGCCACGCCTGCACCGCACAGAACGGAGCGCACTGGTCCTGGTCGACCGACCTGGTCCCGACATGGACACAACATTGCAACAGCCGCTCCTCGAGCATGGTGTTCATGTCCATGAACGGCTTGACCGTGATTCGTTTGATCCGCGTCCCCACCATCTCCCGCATCATTGCGTGCCGCCGCTTGGATCCGGAGGCCATTTTGAGCAGCGTGCTCAACCCGAGGTCGCAGGCTTCGCACACGTCGCGAAACAGGTCGAGGACCGTGGGGCGGCTGAGCGAGGTCTGTTCGCTGAGCAGACCGAGCAATGAGGCCTTGACCAGCTCCTGGAGCTCCGTCGTGAGCTCGGTGTCGTTGATCCGATTGCTGATCAGGCCGAGATGCTGTTTCAGTCGATCGTGCCCGATCACCCTGGCCAGCGATCTCCACTCCCCATTGTCGGATCGGATCATGTACCCGACGCTGGCGCAATGAGGGTGAGAGCACGGGAGTGCGGTCAAGTCCATCCAGTCGACCACGCCACCAGTCTGTGGCCCGAGACGTTTGAGCACTCCGGTATGGGTGAGCCGTTCGAGTGGGTTGATCGGTCCCGACCTACCAGAACCGAACTGAGGCTGGATGGAGACGCCTCCCACGTAGGGAGTCTCCAATGCCGTGAGCACCACCTGCCCAATCTCGTCGTCGTTCACCCCGAGAGCGGCGGTCATGGTCAACGTGGTGAAGACACCGGCGTCACTGAGCCGGTGGAGCGCCCGTTCTTTGATGGTGCGCAGGTCGGCGGCGCGGTGGTGGAGATAGGTCTCCTTGCGAAACCCGTCGAACTGGAGGTAGATCTCGACCCGGTCCCGATGCGAGCGAAACAGATCCAAGAGCTCGTCGTCACGAGACAGAGTGACTCCGTTGGTGTTGACCAGGATGCGAACCACGTCGCGCTCGAGAGCGGCTTGGAGGATGGTCGCGAAGTCGGGATGGATGGTCGGCTCCCCACCGCTGAGCATGAGCACATCGATACGTCCTCCCTCTCTGGCTAGCCTCTGGTCGATGTTGGCCGTGATCTCCTCGACGGTGGCCACACCACTCAACTGCGGGCTGGAGCCGGCATAACACGTCGGACAATTGAGGTTGCAGCTCTCGTTGATGTCCTCGAGCAGGATGCAGGTGTGCTGGGTCTGCATCTCTCCCAAGCCACCCAGGTAGGCCGACGGCACCGGGGCGTAGTTGCCCGGCGTGTCGGGAACGTGGACCTTGGTCGGCGCGGTCCACTGCTCGAGATACTGAAGGATCTCGGGGTCTTCGTCATAATGGGTCACCACCTTGCCGTGTCGGGGACAGCCCCGGACCAGCCACACCTGCCCCTCCGCTTCGGATAGATAGCCGCTGAGACGTTGTACCTCGTGAAGCGAGCGCTGTGGCTCCTCCTCATGGCAATGCGGGCAGAACGCGTTGACATAGCGGAGGATGCGGTCTTCCCTGACGGGCATGCCGCCGGTCATCTCTCTTGCTCTACCAGAACGGGAACCTTTAGGGGCCTAGTGCTCGGGTACCGGCCACCATCCGCTCTTCGCCGCAGGTAGTAGATCAGCCCGACGGGAACCGTGGCCAACAGGAAGACCTGCGATCCGGTCAACCCGAGTGCCATCTCCGGATTGTCCCGCACGAACTCGACGCCGAATCGAAACAGCGCATAACCCAACAGGTAGAGCTTGAAACCATCTCCCGGCTCACCGAAGCGGTCCGCGCGGCGTGTGAGCACCACGAATGCGGCGACGTGGAAGATGATCTCGTAGAGGAACGAAGGATGCATCGGGAGCCCAGCAGCGCAACTCGGGCAGTAGGCCATCCCGGCTGCTGTCTCCGCGGACACGGTGATGCCCCAGGGCATCGTGGTCGAGGACCCGATCTGCTCGGTGAGAAAGCACCCCACCCGCCCGACGGCCAGCCCTGCCGCCACGGCCGGGGCAAACCGGTATCCGGTGGAGCCCTGATACCCGATGAGCCGCTTGGTCAGGACCACGCCGAGATAGGCCCCGGCGAGACCTCCGAGAACGCTTTGGCCCCCGTACAGCCACAGCCCGAACAGGTTGGGATCGTCGGCGAGGGCGAAGTACTGCCAGCCCGTGCCCAGTTTGGCGAAGACGGCTCCGGCGAGCAGACCCCCGCCGACCAGAGCCGGCATATCGGGGTCGCGGGGCCGCCCCCTGGCCCTGAGCCAGAGCACCAATATCGCGGTGGCCACACCGAGGACCACAAAGAAGTCGTGGGTGGCCACCGCAAAGGGGCCGAGATGGAACAGGAGCGGGATCACAGGCCCGAGTTGATCACGAGGAAGACACAAATGCCGCCGACGAGGATCACCAGACCTCCGATGATGGCGAGGGCGATGAGACAGCCCCGGAGGACTCGGTTCCGTTCGGGGGGTGGGGGCGGGACCGGGACTATGGGCTCAGAATTCACCGGCTAAAGCTACCGGACGGCATCGGGCCCACGTCGTATCTATCGGCTGGGACCCCACCGTCTCTCATCGCCGCCGCGACCGTAAGCTGAATCGGGATGACGATCACCGAGCTAGCCACTCCCGAAGAAGGACTCACCCCCGCCGAGGTTCGCCAGAGGATCGCGGCCGGGTTGGTCAACGAGGTGGCCGAGAGCCCGAGCAGGACCACGGGAGAGATCATCCGTGCCAACGTCGTCACTCGATTCAACATCCTTCTCGGTGCGCTGGTCATCGTCGTTCTCCTCGTCTTGCGTGAGCCCCGGGACGCTCTTTTCGGGATCGTCCTTCTGACCAACTCCGCCATCGGGACGATCCAGGAACTGCGGGCGAAGCGGACCTTGGATCGGCTGGAGCTCCTCAATTCGCCCCGGGTGCGGGTGATGCGATCGGGGACAGTCTCCGAACAGCAGGTCGATCAGATCGTCGTCGACGATCTGATCGAGCTCCGGTCGGGCGATCAACTCGCTGTTGACGGCGTGGTGGTCACCTCTCGCGGATTGGAGATCGACGAGTCGCTGCTCACCGGAGAGGCGGATCCGGTGCTCAAGAGTGCGGATGACCACTGTCTGTCGGGAAGCTTCGTGGCTGCCGGCTCCGGGCGCTACCGGGCCACCCGGGTGGGCAACGACTCGTATGCCGCCCGGCTCGCTCACGCCGCCAAACGATTCACTCTGGTGCGATCCGAGCTCCGCGAGGGCATCGACTGGATCCTCGGGGTGGTCAGCTGGGCTGTGGTGCCGATGGGCGCCCTTCTGGTGTGGAGCTCCATCCGGGGTGGGGGCACCTTCCTCGAAGGTCTCGGTGGTGCGGTGGCGGCCGGGGTGGCAATGATCCCCCAGGGCCTGGTCTTGCTCGCTTCGATTGCCTTCGCGGTTGGGGTGATCAGGTTGGGAAAACGCAACGTCCTGGTCCAGGAGCTTCCTGCGATCGAAGGGCTGGCCCGGGTCGACACCGTTTGCTTCGACAAGACCGGGACCTTGACCGAAGGACGGCTCACGGTCGAAGAGGTGATTCTCCTCACCGAGCAGGACCCGCTCCCGGCGTTGGCGGCCATCGCCGCAGCCGAGCCGCATCCGAACGCCACTTTGACTGCGATCGCCTCTGCTTTCCCCGAGAGCCCCGGTTGGGGTGTGCAAACTGCGGTCCCCTTCTCATCGGCGCGCAAATGGAGCGGAGTCACCTTCTTCGGTGACGGCACCTGGGTCATCGGGGCCCCAGACATCGTCGCCCCCAGGGACGGAAGAGCCATGGACGTCGCCTCCGGCGTCTCCGCAGGTGGCAATCGGGTCCTCCTGCTGGGCAGGGGCGAGACACCGCTGAGCGACGGGCAACTCCCGCCAGATCTGGCGCCGGTGGCCATCCTGGTTCTCTCCGACCAGGTGCGGTCCGATGCTGCCGAGACGCTCCGCTACTTCGCCGACCAAGGGATCCGGGTCAAGGTGATCTCGGGAGACCACCCAGAGACAGTCGGGGCGGTGGCCAGAGAGGTGGGCGTCGATGGGGCCGACGAGGTCGTGGATGCGCGTCGCCTCCCCAAGAACCTCGACCAACTGGCCGCGATCATGGAGCGAAGCAACGTATTCGGCCGGGTGGCGCCCCACCAGAAGAGTGCCATGGTGCGCGCCATGCAGGCCAGAGGTCACGTCGTGGCGATGACCGGGGACGGTGTAAACGACGTCCTCGCCCTCAAGGTCTCGGACATCGGGATCGCCATCGGTGGTGGGGCGCCAGCGTCGCGCGCCGTGGCCCAGCTGGTTCTCATCGACGGTCGTTTCGCCAGCCTCCCCGGAATCGTCGGGGAGGGGCGAAGGGTCACCTCAAACATCGAAAGGGTTGCCAACCTCTTCATCACCAGCACTGTCTATGCCCTTGGCCTCTCCTTGGCAATCGTCGGCTCCACCCTGCCGTTTCCGTTCCTCCCCCGCCATCTGACCCTGGTCGGGAGTCTCACCATTGGCATCCCGGCTTTCTTCCTCGCCCTTGCCCCTTCCCGCCGCCGGACCAGATCGGGGTTCGTGCTTCGGGTTCTCAAATTCGCAGCACCGACCGGGTTGGTGGCAACGTTTGCAACCTTTGCCGGGTATTGGCTTGCCGACCTCGAAAGATCATCGATCGGCGAGTCCCGCACTACCGCAACCCTCATCCTCGCCGCTATCGGGCTCTTCGCCCTGGGCATCGTCAGTCGGCCACTGGTCCCATGGAAGAAGGGCCTGATCGCCACTATGGCCGGGAGCTTGGTGGTGGTGATGGCGAGCCCGCCACTGCGGGACTTCTTCGCACTCGACTTGCCCAGGACCGTAGTCCTGCTCGCTGCGGTGGGGATCGTGGCGGTCACCGGCACGGTGATGATCTTTGCCCTTCGGGCGGTGGGATGGGCCAAAGTGGTCCCGGAGCTTCTCCGCGAGCATCCTCCGACAGAGCCGGAGGCATGGCGTCGACTCACCAGGAGGGTGGTGGAGGGCTCCGGTTGGCACCGGTCGTTCCCAACCACCACCGAGATGCAGCCGGTGATCAAGCCAGAGCCCGAAGGGGACGAGTGAGGCGATTGCCTTCCTTCCTGTGACAGGAAGAGGGGCCGGGCTGCCCCACTCAACAAGAGAGCCGTTTCTGCCGATACCAGGTCATGCCTCCATCTGCACAGCCGCCCCTGTTGCCGGTCCCTTTCGAGTGAAAGTGAGCTCGAGACAGAAGAGGCTCCATCCCCGACTCGAGGCCGAGATGGCCAGTCTCACTCTCACCGACGACGGATCACCCGATCAAGCATCGTGGGACCGTCTCGTCGAGGCGGTAAATCAGCGTTATCTGAAATGGGATGAGGCCGGCCTCGAATCGATCGACGCAATGCGAGGCTGGTCGAGCTTCGAGAATCTCTTCCGCATCTCGCCTGTGCCCATCATGGAACAGGATTACTCGGCGCTCGAAGACTGGATGGGAGGTCTCCGGGACCAAGGAGTGACCAGTCTGAGGGAGCACTTGGGCGACGACATCGAAGCGATCCGGGAAATCGTCCCGATGATCAGAATCGTGGCTGCCAATCCGGCAGCGGTGATCGCGGTCGGATTGCCTTTGGAGTCGTTGATCGGACCAATCGACCCCCGGATCGTCAACGAGGGCTCCGAGGGCGGATGGCTCAATCAGCTCGATGCCGTCTGGAATCGAGAGCCCGAAGCCCATTCTTCATACACCGCAGCGACGGCCAACGGGAAGATCTACGACGCCGAGTCGATCTTGTCGGCACCACTGATCGATGGTGAGCCCGACTTCTCGCGAGTCGTGTTCACCGTCTTCGATGTGACCGGTCACCGGAACGAGGAGCGCCGCATGCAGGAGCTGATGGAGGCCAAGAACCGGTTTCTTGCCTCGGTCAGTCACGAGATCCGGACACCTCTGACTGCGATTCTGGGGTTCGCTCGCATCATCGAGGATGACCGGACTCTGAATGACGACGACCGCGCATTGATGATCTCGTCGATTGTCCAGTACTCCCAGGAAGTCGCCGACCTCGTGGAGGACTTGTTGGTCGCGGCGAGGGCCGATATGGGTCAGCTCGAAGTCGCCAACATTCGCTTCGACGTCGCCGCTCAGCTTGTCAAGACGTTGCAAGCCGGAGGCTCGTTCACCGCGGACGTCACCGTCGAGTCCGAAGCCGACCCGATTTGGGCGATCGGCGACCCGACGCGAATCCGACAGATCCTACGCAACCTGCTCACCAACGCCGAGCGCTACGGCGGCTCGACCGTGACCGTTCGCGTCACCAGCGACGACGGCCGGGTGTATGTGGACGTTGCCGACGATGGCCCGGTCTTGGCCAACATCGAAAGGGAGAGGATCTTCGAGCCCTACTACCGGATAGCTGACAATCCCGGCTTGCCCGGATCGGTTGGGATCGGTCTTGCCATCTCCCGCCAGCTGGCCCTACTGATGCGAGGCAGTCTCGACTACCGGCGCCAAGGCGATCTCGGCTACTTCCGCCTGGCCCTGCCCGCCGCCCGGCACTGAAGCGCCTCAGCGACCAGGGGCTGAGAGAGCGATGCCGGTCCGGGGCTCGATCACTCTGCAGTCCGGTCATGGTCGCTCGCCAGGGCCTGGATCTGACGAATGACCACCAGCAGCGGAGCTGTGTCCCCGATGGTTCCGGCCTCCAGGGATTGGACCAGCTCGACCACCCTGGCTACGGCGTCGGCTCGCTCGGCAAGGAACCGTTCCAGGGCTTCGTCGGCCGGTGGCAGCCCGGTGTCCCCTAGGACTCGCTCCGCCAGTGAGCGACGGACCGCCAGAGCGTCGTCCTCGATCGTCTCGAGCGCCCACCGTTGCCAGGGGTCTGCCGACCGCAATTCGTAAAGCGCCTTCTCCAGGTCGTCGAGACCGAGCACACGACCGATTCGGTGGAAAACACGGCCCACATCGATCTGGGGGCGACCGGACGCGCGAGCAACCTCGATGATGTTGGGCCCATGCAACAAGTCGGAAGCGGAGACCGTCTGACGGGCCACGGCCGTCGGGACACCGGCTGCTTCGAAACCTTGGATTCGCTGGTCTCTCTCCTGACGCCACTCTGGCGAGCCCCACTCCTCCATCTCGTGCTCGAGATCGGCGACGCCGTCGAGAGGTTTCCCGGGGAGGCGACCGAGATGCCAGCGGGTCAACGCCCCGACCAGTCTCTCGTTGGCGTCCATCATCTCGTTCCACACTCGATGATCGACCGAGCCGAACAACTGCTCGATTTCCCGTCGTCGCATTGTGCCGCCCACGAGATCGCGCGCGGCCCGATAGGCAGCGACCACTGCGGCGGGGGCTGCCCCGCTGCGCAGAACCAGACGGAGCACGAACGTTGGGCCCTGGGAGTCGACCACATCCTTGGCGACGATGGTCGAGATCAGCTCACGACGAAGCGGATGGTCCCAGATCAGATCGCCGAAGCGTTCGCTGATCTCGTTGGGGAAGTAGCTGGCCAGGTCAGAGAGCATGGAGCGCGAGTCGGGGAGATCAGATGCCAGCACCTGATCGGCCACACTCCGTTTGGCATACGCCACCAGCACCGCCAACTCCGGTGCGCTGAGGCCGGTGCCGGCCCGGGCCCGTTCCGTCATTCCCTGGGTGGAGGGCAGCCATTCCAGGTCACGGACCAGCATCCCTTCGTGCTCGAGCGACACCATGAGCTGTTCGTAAGCATCCATTGAGTCGGCCGAGGCGCGCTCCGCCCGCGCCAGGAGTTGGGTTTGCTCGAGGCTGTCGAGCAGCACCGCCTCCACCACGCTGTCCGCGCCTCGCTCCCGCAACTTCTCGGCCTCGTTGCGCCCGATCTCACCTCTCTGCTCGGCGAGACGGAGGAGGATTTTCAGGTTCACCTCACGATCCGAGCAGTTGACCCCACCGGAGTTGTCGATGAAATCGGTGTTGATCCGTCCTCCTGTCTGGCAATACTCCACCCGACCTCGCTGGGTGAGGCCAAGGTTCCCTCCTTCCACTACCACCCGAGCGCGAACTTCCGATCCGTCGACCCGAACCGAGTCATTACTCCGGTCCCCGACCTGCTCGTGGGTCTCCTCGGTGGCCTTGACGTACGTGCCAACTCCACCGTTCCACAACAGATCCACCGGCGCCTTCAATACGATCCGGATCAGCTCCGCCGGGGTGACGGCGCCGGCTTCGGTGCCCAACGCCATCCGCGCCGGCTCGGACAGGTTGATCTGCTTCAGCGACCGGGCGAACACACCTCCCCCTTCGGAGATGAGGCTCCGGTCGTAGTCGTCCCAGCTCGATGACGGGAGATCGAAGATCCGCTTCCGCTCTTGAAACGAGGTCGCCGGCTCCGGGTCGGGGTCCACGAAGACATGGCGATGGTCGAACGCAGCCACCAACATGATGGTCTCGGAGCCCAGCATGCCATTCCCGAAGACATCACCCGACATGTCGCCGATCCCCACCGCGGTGAAATTGTGTCGGTGAGGGTCGATTCCCTCTGTGAGAAAGTGACGCTCCAATGACTTCCAAGCACCCCGGGCGGTGATGCCAAGACCCTTGTGGTCGTACCCGGTGGCGCTGCCGGAGGCAAAAGCGTCGTCAAGCCAGAACCCGTATTCGTCGGCGATCAGGTTGGCGAGATCGGAGAACCGGGCGGTCCCCTTGTCTGCGGCCACCACCAGATAGGGGTCAGGGCCGTCGTGCACCCGGACACTCCGGGGATGAACGATCTCGCCTTCGACCAGATTGTCGGTTATGTCGAGGAGCCCCCTGATGAAGACCTCGTAAGCGGAGCGCACCGCTTCGTTCATCGCTCCTGGTTCGGGGGTGTGACGCAGGACGAAGCCGCCCTTGGCTCCGGTGGGGACGATGATCGCGTTCTTGGTTATCTGCGCCTTCATCAACCCAACTACCTCGGTGCGGTAGTCCTCCCGCCGCTCTGACCACCGAATTCCTCCCCGTGCCCGGGGACCGGCGCGGAGATGGATTCCCTCCACATCGTCGCCGATCACGAACACCTCGACATAAGGCTTGGGTGAGGGCATGTCGGGTATGTCGGCTGAGCGCAGCTTGATGGCCAGCGCCCCTCGGTCCTGTTGATAGGCGTTGGTTCGGAGGGTGGCTTCGATCATGCGGAAGAACCCCCTGAGGATGCGATCCTCGTCGAGTGAGGGAACCGCGTCGAGACGTTCGAGCACCTCGATACGCTGCTGCTCGTGTCCGTCTCCCTCCAAGGCCGGATCGAATCTCAGCTCGAATAGTCGGATCAGGCGGGCGGCTATCTCAGGATGCGCAACCAGAGCGGCATTGACGTAGTTCACAGTGAAGATGGAGCTGACCCTCCGCCAGTAGGTGTGGTAGGCGCGCAGGATGCCTACCTGATGGTGATCGAGACCGGCCACCATCACCAACCGGTTCAAGGAGTCGCTTTCCGCTTGATCGGCCCACACCGCCTCCAGACAGCGTGCGATCCGCTCCCCGGCGGTTTCGATGTCGATCAGCTCCCCTTGGGCGTCGAGGACCCCGAAGTCGTGGATGAACAAGTTCTCATCGCCGGACAGCCGGGTGAACACCTCCTCGACCACCTGCATCCCCATGTCCTCCAAGGCGGGTGTCAACTCCGATAGCGGCCGCTTGCCGCGGACCTCGTACAAGGTGACCCTGGTCAGGATGTCGGGTCCAGCATCTTCGTTTTGAAGGCCAACCAGAGATCGGGCCCCACTTGCCATCAACTCGTCGAGTCGCTCGAAGTCTCCGGCGGCGACGGTCAGCGGAGTCGAGGCCTTGTAGTAGTCGGGCATCCGCGCCGCCCAGCGGCCAACCATGGCCTTGGCTTCGTCCGGATCGTGCCGCAGATCCAACTGTCCTGCTACATGCTCAGCCCAGGAGCGGGTGAGTGCCATCACCTCGGCTTCGAGCTCCTCGAATGCCGGGTCGGGGATGTTGCCCTTGGCATTCCACACCACGAAATGGAGTCGGGCTATGTCGCTCTTGCCCAGGGTGAGATGGTGGTCAACCGTGGAGCCTCCGAAACGTTCGAGGAAGAGATCCTGGAGTCGCTCGGCGAGCTCCGCCGAGTAGCGCTCCCGGGGCATCGCCACCAGGACCCGCACCCCACGGTCGAGAAGCTCGCGCCGGACGAACAGCCGGACCTTGGCCCGCTCTTCGAGGGCCAGCAAGCCCATCAGGAGACTGCTGAGATCTTCAGTCGGCAGTCCGAACAACTCGTCCTTGGGGAAGCTCTCGAGTAAGGCTGTGATGGCCTTGTGATCATGCGAGCCTTCGATGAGGTCTCCTGTGGAGATGATCTCGGCAAGTTTGTGGCGGAGAATGGGGATGCGCGAGACGCTTTCCATATAGGCCTTGGACGTGAACAGACCTAGCAGCCGGGCTTCTCCCACCGTCTCACCTTCGGGGCCAACCAGCCGGACCCCGACGTAGTTCATCCTGGCCCGACGATGCACGGTCGAGAGGCGATTGGTCTTGGTGATGGTGAGCAGATCACCCTCTTCGTATCGCTGCCGAAGCTCCGGCGGCATCGAAGAAAGAGGGATTGGCTCGGAGGATCTGGAGTGTGCGGGATCGGAGAGGATGCCGAGACCCGAGTCCGCGACCGTTTCCACGACCGGACCGTCGGGTCGAGTCAGTATCCGGTACTCGCGGTAGCCGAGAAACACGAAGTTCTCGTCGCCTAGCCAATCGAGAAAGGCCACCGCCTCTTCGACGTCGATATCCGGATAGTGGGCTCGACCGGCCCGGGCCATCTCGGCCATTCGAGTGGTGGCGTCGATCATCGCCGGGAAGTCACGTACGGCGAGCAACACGTCGCCGAGCACGGTCTCCAGACGTGTCGCGAGGGAAAGATGGTCGGCTGGGTCGAGGGTGCGGTCGAGCAGGTAGTGCTGGACCGACTCTCTCGTTGCTGCATCCCGGGCAGGTTGAATCGAAACCAGGGCACCTGATGCGTCCCGGACTGTCCCAATGACAGGGTGGAGCACCCGCACCACCGCCAGCCCGTGGGCATGAAGCTCGCCGGTGACCGAATCCACCAGGAAGGGCCCGTCGTCGACATGGATCTCGACGACCGTGCCCGATGATTCATAGCCGTGGATGGCGACACTGGGATTGAAAACCCGCACTGCAACGGGGCCGACGCGGTTCTCGATGAAGTCGAACAGTCCCACTACCTCTCGATATGCGAGGTCGGGAGAGAGGGCCACGTCCCAGGGAATGCGATGAAGGTAGGCGCGGGCCAACGCGGCCAGCGGCTCCGAAGTTTCGCCTATTCGCTCGAGGACTTCCTCGCGCAACGAGGACGGGCTCGGCTGTGCGCCCGAATCCACATCGTCACGCTAACAGTCATCCTTTGGGAGATTGGCGACTAGGAGTTGGCCGCTGGGCTCACTCCCCGGTCAGCCGGTAGGTGCGACCGTCGTTGATCACATCCCTGGCCCTGGTCGAACCGCCCGGCAGCAGCAGATCCGAACCCAATCCGACCAGCGGGTTGCCGTGCAGCCCGTGGGGCAGCGGATCGATGAGCACCCATGCAGCGCCGTCGGCGTCGAGCATTTCCACGGAGGTGAGCGCTGCTTCCGGCGAGAACAGCTCGCCTCCCGCCACGACTATCCGTTCGCCGATGGCCACGGCTCCGAACCCGGAGCGGGCTTCATTCAGGTTCGGCCCCGAGCGCCAGGTTTGAGACTCGGAGTTGTAGATCTCGATGGTGTCGAAGATCTCGCCCTGCCACCGACCGGCGATCGCCCACACCTCGCCGTCCCGAGAAGCCGCCGTCAGATGCTCTCTCTGCACGGCCGGCCCGGGCAGCTCGGCCCAGGCATTGCTCTCCGGGTGGTAGCGGTAGAAGCCACCGTCGGGGCTCCCGCCCACCACGTAGACCCAATCGTCCACGACCACCGCTGCTCCGGCGCCGACCGCACCTGGCAGCGGAGGACGGTCGATCCAGGCGTCGCCGACCAATTCCCACATGGAGTCGACCGGGTCTCCTCCCGACGAGTATCCGCCCAAGGCAAAGAGACGTTCGGCGAACACGGCTGCCATCCCGTGATGTATCGGCTCGGGGAGGTTGGGCAGGTCGCGCCAGGTGTCGGTGTCGGGGGAGTAGGCCTCGACGGTGTCGGTCACCCCGATCCGTCCCACTCCCTCTTCGATGAAACCCCCAATCACGACCACCTCACCGTCCAGAACGACTCCGGGATGCTCGCTGCGAGCGACCCTCATCGGTGCTACCTCGACCCACCCCGTCGGAGCCGTGGTGGTTGTCGGAGAGTCGGGAGTGGTGGTCGAGGACGAATCGTCGACCATCACGGTGACACAGGCGGTGGTGGCCATGAACAGCGTCGCGGCGGCGAATGCCCGCATGGGATTAACCCTAGGTGGACGACCCGCTGCCCATGACCAGTTGGTCCGGCGAAAATAGCGGACGTTTTCGGCCTCATCCGCTGGTTGAATCGGGTGGATGTTCGCCCCGATCCGCACCGAGAGGCTAATCATTCGCCCTTTCACCACGGCCGACGCCGACGGCTTGGCCGCGCGACGCAACGACCCGGAGGTGGCCCGGCTTCAGAACTGGGAGCTTCCCTACCCGCTGAAAAGGGCGGAGGAGGTGGTGTCCGAGTTGGTCGCCATGGAGGGCCCCACCGACGACCAATGGTGGATGGCGGTGGTCGCCGACGGCGACAGCGGTCAGGTGTACGGCGATCTGGCCCTCCATCTCACATGGCAGGCTCGCACGGCTGAAGTGGGGTACACGCTGGCCAGGGAGTTCTGGGGGAATGGCTATGCCACCGAGGCGCTGGGCGCCCTGATCGAGTATCTGTTCGCCGGGCTGGGGGTGACACGTGTCTTCGGCATGCTCCACCCGGACAACATCGCCTCGGCCATGGTGTTGGAGCGGAGCGGGATGCTGTTCGAAGGGCACACCAGGTCGTCCTTTTGGGTGGGAGACGAGGTCTCCGACGACTGGATCTACGGTATGACCCGACCCGACTGGCAGGCCTGGGTGGACCGACCTCTCCGGCCCCCGGATGAAGTGAGCCTGTTCGACGTCACCGTCGGCAACGAGCGGGTGGTGTACAAGCTGCGGACCCACAAGACGCAGGAAGCGTTTGTGGCTCCGATGGCCGGCTCATATGCCGATGCACTCTTCCCCGAGGTGGTCGACGGCGCTCCGCTGGTGCCCTGGATGCGCGGGGTGTCCGCCGACGGGGAAGTGGTTGGCTTCGTGATGCTCGCCCTGAGAACCGACCATCACGCGGAGCCCTACCTTTGGCGACTCTTGATAGATCGTCTCCATCAGCGACGGGGGATAGGGGGGCGAGTTCTCGGACTGATCGCCGAGGAGTGCCTTCGGATGGGAGATGAGACCTTGCTCACCAGTTGGACCGAAGGCAAGGGCTCGCCGCGACCGTTCTATCTTCGCAACGGGTTCAAGCCGACTGGCAAGATCGTGGATGAGGAGACCGAGGCCCGCAAGCGGTTGACCTGAGGCCACCAGCGGGTGGCGACCGTCCCCTCACCGGGGTACTCCCCCCAACGCTCACTTCGTTCGCTGGGGGGAGAGATAGCTCACTTCGTTCGCTGGGGGGAGAAACGGGGGAGAAACGGGGCTGGCATCCATAAGCTGGGGTCATGGAGGTGAGCAACGCTGACCGTGTGGTGTTCCCCGATGATGGAGTCACCAAAGGCGAAGTGGTCGCCTACTACCAATCGGCTGCCGATCGGATGCTGCCCTTCATCGAGGGTCGCGCGCTGAGCGTTGAGCGGTTTCCCCGCGGAATCGGCGGCCAGGGTTTCATGCAGAAGAACGTCCCCGATCACGCCCCGGAGGATCTGATCGGCCGGTACCAGGTGCCCAAGGAGGATGGAGGCACCACCGTCTACCCGGTGGTCAGCTCGGCCGAAGGCATCGCGTTCTTCGCCAACCTCGGGGTGATCACCTTTCACGTCCCACCGGTCAAGGTCGACGACGAGGCCCATCCCGATTGGGCGATATGGGACCTGGACCCGCCACCCGACCGGGTCGACCTGGTCCGCACCGCAGCCGAGGAGATGCGCTCGCTCCTCGACCAGTATCGGATTCCCACCATGCTCATGACCTCGGGGTCCAAGGGCTATCACCTCCGGGCGAAGATTCAGCCTTCGCTGGGAATCGAGACGGTCAGCCTGATCGCCCGGGGCACCGCGGCTCTGGCGGCCGCCGCACACGACGATCTGCTGACCTTGGCTTTCCGCAAGTCGGACCGCGGTGACCGGGTGTTCGTCGACTGGATGAGGAACACGCCCCGCTCCACCACCGTGGTTCCGTGGTCGCTTCGCCCTCGGCCCGGTGCGCCAGTGGCCGTTCCGCTGGAGTGGGAGGAGCTGGGCTCGGTGGCTCCGGACCAGATCCGTCTTCCCGAGATCGAGCAACGGCTCGGCTCCGATCCGTGGGCGAAGAGCGAGCCGGTCAACCTGACACCGGTCGCGGAATTGGTGCAGCGGTCGTTAGAAGACCAGGGCATAGAGCTCGAGCCCTTCGACCGTTTTCGATCCTGAACCGGGCAACGTACTCTCGACGTCGTGCTCCTGATCGATCTCGTCAGCGTCTCGCAATCCGTCTCTTCGACGCGCTCGAGGTCGAAGAAGATCGAGCTGCTGGCCGACACCTTGCGACGGCTCGTCCCGGTCGAGGCGCCCGTTGCCGTCTCCTATCTGACCGGGAAGCCACGGCAGGGGCGGCTCGGGGCGGGGTGGGCCACCGTATACGGGATGGAGTGCGCTCCCGCGGCCGAGCCCGGGTTGGAGATCCTCGAAGTCGACTCTGTCCTCGAAGGCCTGTCCATCACCTCGGGCGCAGGCTCCAAGCAACGTCGTGAGGAGCTGCTCTGCGGGCTCCTGGCCCGAGCCACCAAAGCCGAGCAGGACTTCCTCCGGGGTTTGATCCTGCGCAATCTCCGCCAGGGCGCACTTGAAGGCGTGATGGCCGACGCCGTAGCTGCCGCGGTGGGCGTCGATCCCGACCGGGTGCGTCGTGCGGCGATGCTGCAAGGCGATCTCGTCGCGGTGGCCTCCCGGGCACTTGCCGAGGGGCCTGATTCGTTGGGTCTTTCCCGGATCAACCTGTTCACACCGGTGCAGCCCATGCTGGCCAAGACCGCCACCAGCGCAGGCGAGGCGGTGACCGCGTTGGGGGAGGCGCTCGTCGAGCGAAAGCTCGACGGTGCCCGGATCCAGGTTCATCGGGAAGGTGATCGGGTGGCGGTGTTCACCCGGAATCTGAGAGATGTGACCGAGGGGCTGCCCGAGGTGGTGGCGACCGTGCTCGGCTTTCCCGCCAACGCGCTCATCCTCGACGGCGAGGTTCTCCTGATCGGCCCAACAGGATCGCCACAGCAGTTCCAAGACTCGATGAGCAGCTTCGGGTCGGACCAGTCGGAGGGGGGAGTCGCTCTCAGCTCCTTTTTTTTCGACTGTCTTCATCTCGATGGCTCCGACCTCATCGACGCTCCCCTCCGGGAACGCCGTCTCGCGCTCGCCTCGGCGGTCCCAACTGCCTCGTTGGTCGAGTCGCTCACCACGGACGACCCGACACTTGCCGAGCGATTCTTCGACGATGCCGTTGCCGCCGGCTTTGAAGGGGTGGTCGTCAAGGATCCGCGGCAACCATATGAGGCCGGCCGTCGCGGTTCGGGCTGGCTGAAGGTGAAGCCAACTCACACACTCGATCTGGTGATCCTGGCCGCCGAGTGGGGATCGGGGCGGAGACAAGGCTGGCTGTCGAACCTCCATCTGGGTGCTAGCGATGGGCGGGGGGGATATGTGATGCTGGGAAAGACTTTCAAGGGCCTCACCGACCAGATGTTGGAGTGGCAGACCGCCCGGTTCTTGGCCATCGAGGACCACCGGGAAGGTCATGTCGTCCATCTCAAGCCCGAAGTGGTATACGAGATCGCCTTCGACGGTTTGCAGCGCAGCACCCGCTATCCAGAGGGCGTCGCGCTTCGCTTCGCCCGGGTCAAGCGCCTCCGCGACGACAAGTCTGCGGAAGAGGCCGACACTATCGACACTGTCCTCGGCTTCCTGACCAAGTAACGAAGCTCAGCCTCCCGTTTTCCGGCGGGTTCGGGGCCCGCCTTCGTAGGTTTGGGGGGCCTGATCGCGGCCGTCAGTAGAGGAACATCGGCTTGCCGAGGACATGACGGACTTTGGGTCGATATGCCTCGGTGTCGTAGAGCTCGTCGACATCGACCCGCTTCACGCCTTCGCTGGTGACCCCGATCGGCACATGGGTGTAGGTGCCACCGCGAAGAGCGACCATCCGACCATGACTTCCTTCCATCGCGAGGTCCGCAGCGGTCACCGCGTAATTGGTGGCGACCATCAGGTCCAACGAATCCGGTTCCCCTGATCTCATCAGGTAACCGATCTGTTGGTAGAGGATGTCGTGGCCGGTCTTCTCGGTGATCAGCTCACCTATCAGCATCCCGACCCCGCCGAGCTTGCGATGTCCGTAGGCATCCGCCTCGCCGGACAACACCATGTCTCCTTCGATCTGTACCCCCTCAGACACGGTGACCATGGCGTACCCGGAAGGGTTCGAGCCGCGATCCTTGACGAGCAGGGCCGCCAGCTTGTCGATGTCGAACGGGACCTCTGAGATCACGGCCCGGTCGACACCAGCCAGATAAGCCGTGATCAACGACGTCTCGCCGCTGTACCTGCCGAACAACTCGATCACTGCAATCCTCTCGTGAGAGCCGGCGGCCGTGCGAAGACTGTGTATGAACTGCACGCCACGGGAGACGGCGGTCGAGAAGCCGATGCAGTAATCGGTGCCGTGGACATCGTTGTCCATGGTCTTGGGGATGGCGATGACCGGCACCCCTTCCTGGTGGAGCCGGAGACCATATGAGAGGGTGTCGTCCCCACCGATCGGGATGAGAACGTCGATGTGGTTTCTCTCCAGCACCTCGAGGACGTGTGGGGTGACATCGTGGGGACCTGGCCCCGAGAAATCGCCGGCAACGAATGGAGCTATGTCGTCCTTCTTCATGCGTGCCGGGTTGGTCCGGGAAGTGTGGAGGACGGTGCCGCCGGTGCGGTCGATCTTTCGAACGTACTGCGAGTCGAGCGGGATCAGGTTCTCGGCGACAGTTTGTTGGTCGTCGGGGTCGGTCGAAGTGAGCCCACCCCAGCCGCGGCGGATCCCGACCACCTCGTGACCCTCTTCGGCCACTCTGGTCACCACCGACTTGACACAGGCATTCAGTCCAGGGACATCTCCGCCGCCAGTAAGGATTCCTATCCGCATTGTGCTCAGCGCCTCCTCGACGAAAGGTGACGGTAAATCATCTTTCCCGCCACGGCTAAGTCGCCCCCAGGGTCTTTTGAGCCACGACCGTTGGGCCTGGCGGAACTCACGACGACATCCGGGGTAGCGTTGGGGTATGGAGGCGCTTCGCATTCACCTCTTTGGCGGGTTCTTCCTGGAGCGCGGCGGTGTCGCCCTGCCCCCAATCGTCTCGCGGGCGGGACGCTCACTTTTTGCCTACCTGGTGATGCAGAGGGGGCACCCGTTGCAGCGGGACCTGTTGGCCGGCTCGTTCTGGCCCGACCTACCCGACGGCAAAGCGCGGCGTCGCCTCTCCCACACGCTGTGGCAGATCCAGGACGCGGTGAGCGACGGTCAGTCGTCACATCTGGTAGTAACAGCCGACACACTCGCCTTCGACACGAGCAGTCCCTATTGGCTCGATGTGGAGGACTTCGACCGTTTCTTCGACGCGACCCAGCCATCGCGGGGCGAGGCAGTAGCTGCAGCCGATCTCGACGCTGCCGCCTTGCGATCTTGTGTCGACCTCTATCGAGGCGACCTGCTGGCCGGTTTCTTCGACGATTGGGTGGTGGTCGACCAGGACCATTATCGCCAGCGATACCTGGTCGCTCTCAGTCGACTCGTCGACGTGACCAAGGCCAACGGGGCCTACGAGGAGGCACTGGGCTACGCCCGCCGTCTCACCCATTACGACCCTCTCTCCGAGGAAGCCCATCAGGAAGTGATGCGGCTGTGCTTCCTGCTCGGGCGAATCAGCGATGCGGTGCAGCAGTTCGATCGGTGTCGTTCGGTCCTGGCCGAGGAGATGGGCGCCGAACCTTCGGAAGCCACGTCCGAGCTCTACGAGAAGATCGTGCGACATCGAGGCGCGGGGATCCGACCCCTGCCCGGGGAGCATCGGGCATTGCCCGTGGCCGGACGCTCGACCACCCCTTTCGTTGGACGCGAGCACGAGCGACGCAGCATGGTCGACCATCTGGAGCGTGTATTGGCGGGGCCCGGCGGGGTGGTCCTGGTCGAGGGCGAGCCTGGGGTGGGGAAGACCCGCCTAGCCCTCGAGGCAGCCGAAGACGCACAGTGGCGCGGATTCGAAGTGAGTTGGGGGAGCTGCACCTCGGGTGCGTTGCGGCCGTTCGCCCCTCTGGTCGAAGTCCTCGAATCGCTGAGCCCACTCCGCGCGGAGCAGCTGTCCGAACAGGTGACGCCGGTGTGGCTGAGCGAAGCCATGCGGCTGGCGCCGGCACTCGGGAGACAGGTCCTCCCCGCTTCGATCTCCGCATCGTTGCGACCAGCGGAGGAATCCTCGCGCATGAAAGAGGCCCTGGTGCACACCCTGGGAGCGCTGGGCCGTATCGCACCGCATCTGGTGATCGTCGACGACGTGCATTGGGCGGACGAGGACACTCTTGGCGTCCTCACCCAGCTCGGCCCGCGCCTGGCCGCCTCCCGGATCCTGTTGCTACTGCTCTACCGAAGCGAAGAGGCTCGCGGCGACCCTGAGGTGTGGGACGTCCTCCGTGACCTCGATCGCACGGCCGGCCTGGGGCGAGTCGTGCTCTCCCCGCTCTCTGTCTTCGAACTGGGGGACATGGTCAAGCGGTTCCTGGGGATGAGCCATCTGGAGCCGGCCGCTGCCTCATTGCTCCACCGCCGAACCGGGGGTAACGCTCTCTTCGCTCTCGAGACCCTCCTAGCCCTCCGGGACCAAGGACTGTTCGAGACGGGTGAAGACCTCGCAGAAGTGCTCGAACACCAATTGGCTGTCCAGGCGATTCCGGTGGCACCCCGAGTGCGGTCGGTCATCGACTCGCGGATGTCGCTGCTCGCCGACAACGTATCAGCCGTTTACGAGGTGGCGGCGGTGTGCGGAGACCCGGTTGACATCGACCTGCTGGCCATTGGCTCTGACCTGCACAGACGCTCGGTGGTCGACGCAGTCGATGAGCTGTTGCATCGTGGTCTCATTCGGGACGAGGGCGACGGCCGCTATCGCATGGCCCACGACCAGGTGCGCCAGGTGGTCTACGAGGGGATCGGACGGGGGCGAAGAAGGCAACTCCACCGCCGACTGGCCGAGACACTGGCCGAGAACACACCCGACGACGTCGAGGCGATCGGCCATCACTTCCGTGAGGGCGGGGTCCACGAGCGCGCCGCTTCCTATCTGCAGAAAGCAGGTCTCCGCGCCGAGGAGCTCAATGCTTACGCCACGGCCCGCACCCACCTGCAGGCCGCCCGGCTGGCGGCAGCCAAGGCGGCCTGGCCACCGGAAGACCAGTTTCAGGTGTTGGCGCACCTCGAAGCGGTGCTGAGCGTCCTAGGACGGCGCTCGGAACAGCGCGAGGTGATCGAGGAGATGGCCCCGCTCACCGGGAGCAGCCCGGAGCGGATGGGCGACATCGAACGGCGAAGCGCATGGCTGCTGGCCCACAGTGGTGACTTCACCGGGGCTGAAGAGGCGGCTCGACGATCAGTTCGCGTCGAGCGAAAACGGGGGGACCAAGCCGCCCTGGCCGCTTCCCTCGTCGCGTTGGGCACATCTCTCAGGTGGTCGGGGCGCCCGTTGGATGCGGTGCCTCACCTCGAGGCGGCGGTGGAGGCCGCGACAGGGGACCAGCGGCGGCGGGCCGAGGCCCTCACCGAGCTGAGCAGCACCCTGGTCGAAGTGCAGCGATCGGCGGAGGCGATGCCCCTAATCGATCAAGCTCTCGCACTGATACGCGAGTTGGGCGACCTGAGGGGCGAAGCGGAGCTGGCAGGGATCCACGCCCGTGCGCTGCGTCAGGATGGAGACCGGGACCAGGCAGTTGTCGGCTACCAGCGAGCCATCGAGCTGTGTCGCAGGATCGGATACCGCCACGGCGAGGGGGTGAACCTGGTCAACCTGAGCAATCTCCATCATCTCTTGGGCCGGGTGGCCGACTCTCTGTCCGGATACGACCGTGCCGCTGAGATCTTTGCCGAGTTGGGCAACCTGAGAGGCGAGGCGATGGTGCTCGCCAACGCTGCCTCGGCAAGGCACACCCTGCTCGGCGACGACGATCGGGCGTTTGCCGATGCGGGGCGGGCGATGAAGCACTTCGCGGACATCGGTGATCGGGTCGGTGAAGCCCAGTGCATGGAGATTCAGGCCGGTGTAGCGATGCGCAGGGGTCGACCCGACCAGGCGAGAGGGTTGTTGGAGGAGAGCCTCGAAGCCCTTGCTGGGAGCGGCGATCGGGCCCTCGAGGGTCAGCATCTTCGCTCGTTGGCCCGTTTCCACCTGGCTCTGGGAGAGTACGAGGCGGCCTTTGCCACTCTGGATCGGGCGGATCGGCTGTGTGCAGAAGTCGGGCTCGACGACCTGGCTGTCGAGCTGATGGCGATCCGGGGCGCCACTCTGCTCGCCATTGGTCGCGCTGGAGAGGCCTACCTCCTCACTCGGCGGGCAGTCGAGCACCTCACTCCAGGCGTGGAGCGACCCTATCTGGTCTATCACTGGCACTCGGCCGCCGCTCGGGCAACCGGGAACGAAGAGGAGGCTCGTCGGGCATTGTCGGAGGCACACCGCTCGCTCGAGGTCTCCCTGGCCGGGTTGTCGCCCGAGCACCGGGCGGAAGCAATGGTGAGGGTGCCAGAGCACCGTGAGATCGTTGCGGCGGCGACTCTGATCGCGCCCCGGACGGTAGAGGTTCGGCTACCGGCGGTCGAGGCTCCCACCGGGCGCCCCCTCGGAGATGACGAAACCCGTCGGGTGGTGTGGACGATCGACCATCCCGAGGATGCCAGATTCGTCTCGCCGATCGACCGGAGACGTCATCGGTTGCTTCGGCTGTTGGCGGAGGCCGACGATCGGGGTGCCGTGCCCGCAATCGAGCAGGTGGCTGCCGCCCTGGAGGTGAGCGACTCCACGGTGCGGCGAGATCTGGCGGCGCTGCGGGAGGAGGGTCACATGGTGAGCAGCAGAGGACAGAGAAAACAGGCGTCGTGACGGAAGGTCAGGGCTGATCCGCCCTTCCGACTGAGACAGCTGCGAGACAGTCCTCCCTCATAGTCGACAGTGAAAACTGCAGTCGGGCTCAGGGAGGTCCAAAATGCGTCGTCGTCTCATCGTTGTCGTCCTTGCCGTGATCAGCGCCTTGATCACCGCCGCCCCAGCGCTGGCATCGGTTCGCGACATGAGCTGACCTGGGGGTATTCACACCGGACATGGAGCCGGTCCTCCCAGCCCAACCTCCGGCTCCATGTCGTCATATCGCGCCGCCTTGGGCGCGATATGGCCCTATTCGATCGGGGCGGTGATCATCACGGTCCGGACCTGATCCCGGCCCTCGGTCGCAACCCGGTGCGGCGCTGGTGCCCTGTCGGGCAGATCGTGCTCGTATTTCAACGGCCCTTGTCCCTCCTGGCAGCGTCCTCGTCCTTGACGAACGGAACAGTGCGCCTGCGTCCTGCGTCCTTGCCAGGAACAACAACTGCTCGCCGAAATAGCAAGCGAATCCACCGGACAGGACACTAGATCGAAACCGTCACCACTCCCTCGTAACCTCAGGGTGTGACTGCACCGGGCCCTTCCGAACTCGGTCGCTCCGTGGTGGTGGGTCCCGGAGCGCCCACGCCGACAGCTTGGGCGGGGGCTGATCGGATCCGGATCGACGTGGCGCTCCTGTCCGACCCATTGCGTCTGGCCGTGGTAGTCGCCGACCTGCAGCGACGGTATGTGCGCAGGACCCCGACCGTTTACGAGCTGGATGTGGAACCGGGGGAGCTGACGACGCCCGGGACGACAGAAGCTGCACCTCACGAATTGGGAGGGCGGTTCACCTTTCTCCGTGAGCGGCTGATCAAGGCGGTCTGGCACAACTCTTATGACGCCAGAGCACAACCACCGATCTGGTGGTGGGGACACAAGGCGGCCTCGCGTCTCTCGGTCACCGTCGGTGCCCCGGCAGATGTGGTCACAACGGAGGGCACGCCGGCGTGGATCGATGGTGGGCCTCGACAGCCACTCGACATCGAGGGAATGGTGATTCATCACGAGACAGTCGACCTGGGCCGCGCCGACCCGATCCCGAGTTTCAAGGCACCCTCCTTCGATCTGGCCCCTGACCAGCTCGAAGCCGTGTCACATCTGGTGGGCCCCGCCCGGGTCATCGCCCCGGCCGGTTCGGGCAAGACCCGTGTCTTGACCGCCCGGGCCCGTCACCTGATCGAGGATCGCGGGGTCGAGCCAGAGTTGATCACCGCCCTTGCCTACAACCGACGGGCGGCGCGCGAGATGGTCGAACGACTTCCCACTGACAGTGGCCTGAGTGTGCGGACCATCCATTCGCTTGGTTGGGAGATTCTGAGAATGGTCAAGCCTCACCTCAGGTTGATCGACGACCGGGAGCAGCGAAGGAGGCTCGAGCCCATCGCAACCGCCCCTCCTCGCGCCAACACCGATGTGATCGGGCCCTATCTGGAGGCGCTCGACGAAGTGCGCATCGGGCTGCGCGATCCCGAAGAGGTCGAGGCCGAGCGTGATGACGTTCCGCGCTTCGTGGAAACCTTCAGCCGCTATCGGGCTGTGTTGGAGCATCAGGGCGAAGCGGATCACGCCGAGCAGATTTACGGGGCAATCGAAGCCCTGTGCCGGTATCCCGACCTACGAGCTCACTGGCAATCTCAATGCCGGCACCTGTTGGTTGATGAGTTTCAGGACTTGACACCGGCATACCTGTTGCTCATCCGGCTGGTGAGCGCCCCCGGCATGAACGTGTTCGGGGTCGGTGACGACGACCAGGTGATCTACGGTTATGCCGGCGCCGACCCGGCCTTTCTCATCGAGTTCGAGGAACTGTTCCCGGGGGCAGAAGTCCACGCTCTCGAGGTCAACTACCGGTGCCCCGTGGACGTCGTCGAGTCCACCGCCAATCTGCTCGGCTACAACCAACGACGAGTTGCCAAGACGATCCGGGCCGACTCGGAGACAGATGGTCTGCAAGTGGTTCTGGCCCCCGGTGTCGAGCTGGGCGTGGTTGCGGTCGAGCGCATCGGGGTCCTGGTCGAAGCGGGAGTCGAGCCGGCAGACATCGCCGTCCTGTCCCGGGTGAACTCCGGTCTTCTCCCCGCTCACGTCGCCCTTTCCATGCACGACATCAGATTCCACAGCCCACTGTCCATGGCCGTCCTGGAACGGACCCTGCTTCGGGCGGCGCTCTCGTGGATCCGGATTGCTGTCGAACCGGGAGCGATGAGTCGCAACGACCTCTTCGAAGCAATCCGACGTCCTGGTCGGGGGATCACCAGGCTGTTCGGGGAGATGATCGGACGTCGTCGCGGCCCATTCTCATTGGATGACCTGGTCGTCTTGGGCCGGGACCTCGAGGGTCGTCGCAGTGACCGATGGAACAAGTTCTGCGAGGACATACTCATCGCCTCCAGGGCGACCAACTCCACGGCTCATCTCGTCGAAGTGCTGGCTGCTCATATCGGGCTCGATCGCGCCGCGGCGGCACTCGACGCCGGACGTACCCGGGCCGATCGCGCCGCTCAGGGTGACGACCTGACTGCACTGCTCAGGGTGGCGGCACTCGGCCCGGCACCATCGGAGTTCGAGACGTGGCTTCGGGAGCGGCTGCGTGCTCCCGGTTCGCCCGACGGCGTGACGTTGTCGACAGTGCATCGGGTCAAGGGCCTCGAGTGGAACCATGTCTTGGTGTTTGGGGCCGACCGGGGGTCCATGCCACACGAGCTGTCCGACGACACCGAAGAGGAACGCAGGGTGTTCCACGTTGCCATCACCCGGGGGCGGCGATCGGTGACGATCCTGGCTGACGCAGAGCGACCGTCCCGGTTTCTCAACGAGATCGATGGAAGCGCCCCAATGCTGGCCGAACCGCGCCCGGCTCGGAGTGATCGTCGGGCAGCGCGCTCGCCGTCGGACGCCGTGTCTGTATCCATCGGCGAGGAGATCGTGCTCAGCGGCGGTTATCGGGGCACGGTTGACGAGATCCTGGTGACAGGTGTCCTCGTCAAGGTGGTCGAGACCGGCGCCACAGTGGCGGTGCCTTGGGGCGAGAAGGTGCGCCGGGCGAACGACTCAGGGCGTCTCGCCCCAGGTGAAGGCGATCCGTCTGACCCCGAGGTCGTAGAGCGACTGAAGAAGTGGCGTCTGGAGCAAGCGCGGTCACAAGGAGTTCCCGCCTATGTCGTGTTCAACGACAGGACGCTGGAGGCGATCGCCTCGATCCGACCCTCGAGCGAGGCCGCTCTGCTCGGCGTCCCCGGGATCGGCCCCGCCAAGCTCGACGCCTACGGCGAACAGTTGCTCGATCTTCTGGCGGGTGACTGAGCGGCTCGGGGGCACGGTTAGCGTGCCCGCCCATGGACGTGCCGGTACGGCTGATGACGGGGAATCTGCTCAACGGCAGGGCTGATGCCGGACATCTCGCCGAGATTCTCGATCGTTGTCAACCTCACATCATCGCCAGTCAAGAGTTGGGGCCGGACGCCGCCGAGGTGATCGCTGCGCGCTATGACCACCATGATCTCCATCCGTCACTCGACCATCGGGGGATGGGATTCGCCACCCGATTCGAGTCAGAATTCGGCGAGTTGTCGATGCCCTGGCGTTCGGGGAGATGGGCGCGAGTGGAGATCGGGTCTCGCGGCCTGCTTCTTGCCACCGTTCACCTGATCAACGCGATCGACTTTCCCTGGTGGGTCTCAGTGCGGAGACGCACCGATCAGATGGACGCATTGACCTCCTGGGTCGACGACACGGTTGGTGAGGACTCCCTGGTCGTTGCCGGCGACCTCAACGCCTCTCCGAGGTGGCCGGCATATCGGCGTCTGGCGGAAAGGTGGGAGGATCTGGCCCTCCAGGCCGCGGAGCTCTCGGGGGGCCGGCCCGCGCCCACCTGGGGTTGGCGACCGGGATGGCCAAGACTGCTGCGGATCGACCATGTCCTGGGTACGGGGGTCCGCGGAGTCGCAGCTTGGGTCGAGCCGGTGCGGGGATCGGATCACGCTGCAGTTGTGGTCGATCTCGAACTCACGTGAAACGGCTGAGGCTGAACATGGAGATGTCGGTATCGGTGTGGCCCTCTTGGGCCATGTCGGCGAGGATCTCGCCGACAGCCGAGGCGAACTTGAACCCGTGTCCCGAAAATCCGGCTGCGAAGACAACCTGAGGCTCATCCGGCACGGTGTCGATCAGAAAGTGCTCGTCGGGCGTGTTGGTGAACATGCATGTTCGCAACGCCATGGTCGGCCCGCCGGCCTCCGGGAAATAGCGCGTGATGGCCAGCCGCAGGATCGCTTCGTCCCGATCGTGGAGGTCACGGTCGATCGTCTCTGGTGTGGTGGCCTCGTCGAGGTGGTGGTAGCGGCCGATCTTGAACCCGGGAACACCGAACACGGGGAACCCGTAATAGCGGCCCTCGGGGGCGGCGAGATTGAACACCGGGAACCTGTCGAGGGTGAAGAGCTGAGCGTGAATCGGCTGAAACCAGCCCAGAACCTGACGTTCCGGGATTGCCAGGCTCTCCAGCCCGGGAACCAGCGCGCCGGCCCAGGCACCGGCGGTGATGATCAGCTTTCCGGCTTCGTAACTCGCCGTAGCGGTCTCGACTTGCACTGCCCCATCTGGTGTCGGGCGCCATTGCCTCACCGGTTGGCGGGTCTCGACGTCGGCGCCGTTGGCCACGGCAACCCTCACCTGTGCCTCGATGGCCCTCTCCGAGAGCACGAAACCTCCCTCGGGTTGGAACAGCGCCATCATGTCCTCGGGTAGGCGATAGCCGGGAAAACGTCGGGTGAGCTGGTCGCTGTCCAACACCTCATGGTCCAGCGCGTGGATCAGGCAGGATTCCCGGGAGCCGGCGAACACCTCGCTGTCCGGAGCTCCCGCGTCGATCGATCCGGTGACATAGACCAGCCTCTCATCGACTGTGGTCTCCAGCTCGATCCACAAATCGCGGGCCCGGCGCATCAGCGGGACGTATGAAGGGTGCTCGTAGTAAGCCAAGCGAAAGATCCGGTTCACGCCGTGTGAAGAGCCTTTGTCGTGGGGAATGTCGAACTGCTCCAGCCCCAACACGCGAAGTCCTCTGCCGGCGAGGTGGTAAAGCGCGGCGCTGCCCATCGCGCCCACGCCCATAACGATCACGTCATACTTTTCGGAGACCGCCAGACACCCTCCGGGAGAATCGCGGCCGGGGATGCTACCGGTGGCAGGCCCGTCTCGGCTCGGCGCAGCTGAGGGAGAGCGTGAGAGCCGCCGAACGCGGTGCGTTGGCCGCCGACGTGTTGGCCCTGTCGACGAGCGGATGGGGCCGTTGCGAACCGTTGGCTAGCGGCTCCCACCTGGAACTGTGCTTCGTTCGCTGCTGGGCCACGTGGCCTATTGAATTCCAATGCGGTTGGGGCAGAATGTCCGACGGGTGGTTATCAATTGGGAGGGTATTTGTAATGCGGGTTCAGCGTCGCCTTCGGCGGCAAGGCAAGTGCGCCCATCGCAGCACCGTCTCCGTTCAGAGCTCGGGCGTTGAACGTGTGGTTTGCGAGTCATGCGGGCATGTCAGCGTCCACTTCGTGGCCGATCTGGCCGGTGAGGTGGAGCGAGACCGTTTTGCCCGTCCGGTGGAGAGGGTCGAGGGAAAGCACCTGGTGCCGGGCAACGGGTTGGTCGACGACGAGTTCGACGAGGAGTAGCTCCTGCGGTCGGTCAGGCCGCCGGCTGCTCTGACCGGTCATCCCCCGGCTCGCCCAGTGCGGCGTCCAGAACGTCGCTGACGGTGTCGGCGATGTGGAATGTCATGTCCTCCCGCACCTTGTCCGGGACGTCATCGAGATCGGCTTCGTTTCTACGTGGCACGATCACCTCTTTCAGACCCGCCCGGTATGCGGCCAACACTTTCTGTTTCACCCCGCCAATGGGCAACACCTTTCCCTGAAGAGTGATCTCCCCGGTCATTCCGACAGTGCCCTTCACCTTGCGACCGGTTAGCAGAGACACCAGGGCGGTCAGCATGGTCACCCCGGCCGAGGGGCCATCTTTGGGGATGGCGCCTGCCGGGACGTGCACGTGATATCTCCGGGTGAGGACGGCCGGGTCGATTCCCAGATCATCGGAGTGCGCCTCGACATACGAGAGGGCGATTCGGGCCGACTCTTTCATCACATCGCCGAGCTGACCGGTCAAGGTGAGTCCCGGCTCCCCATCCATGGCGGTGGCCTCGATGAACAACACGTCGCCACCGGCACCGGTGACCGCCAAACCTGTCGCCACTCCCGGCACGTCGGTGCGATCCGACGCCTCGTCCTTCCACACCTTGGGCTTGCCGAGATACTCCCTGACCGCTGGCTCGTCGACCACGACCGGGTCCCGGTCTGAGCCGACGGCGTCGCCGCCCCGGGCCACCTCGGTGGCTACCTTTCGGGCCAGCTTGCTCAGCTCACGTTCCAGGTTCCTCACCCCGGCCTCCCGGGTGTACCGGTCGACGATTGCGGCCAGAGCGGTTTCGGTCACCTCCAGCTCTTCCGGTTGCAGACCGGCTCCGCGCAGTTGGCGGGGCAGGAGGTGGTCTCGGGCGATATCGACCTTTTCCGCATCGGTATATCCGTCGATCGTTATCAGCTCTGTTCGGTCGAGGAGAGGGCCGGGAATGGTCTCCACCACGTTGGCGGTGGCAATGAACAGCACGTCGGACAGATCCAGGTCGACTTCGAGATAGTGGTCGCGGAATGTGTGGTTCTGTGCCGGGTCGAGCACCTCGAGCAGCGCCGAGGACGGGTCGCCCCGCCAGTCATTTCCAACCTTGTCCATCTCGTCCAGCAAGAAGACGGGGTTCATGGTCTGAGCTTCGGTGAGGGCGCGGGCGATGCGGCCGGGTCGAGCACCAACATAGGTGCGACGATGGCCTCGGACTTCGGCCTCGTCCCGCACCCCACCCAGGGCAACTCTCACGAACTTGCGGCCGAGGGCCCTCGCCACCGACTCGCCCAAGGAAGTCTTTCCGACGCCAGGTGGGCCTACCAACAAGAGGATCGCGCCAGCATTGCGGTCGGCCTCGTCACTGAGACCCCGCTCGGCACGCAGCTTTCGCACGGCCAGGTGCTCGATGATCCGCTCCTTGACATCCTTCAACCCGGTGTGATCGGCGTCGAGCACCCCGCGAGCCTCATCGAGGTCGTGTCGATCCTCGGAGAGTGTCCCCCAGGGCAGTTCGAACATCGTGTCGAGCCAGGTCCGGACCCAGGAAGTCTCAGGGGATTGCTCACTCATCCGCTCGAGCCGGTCGATCTCACGCTCGATCGCCTCGTGGACCTTCTCCGGCAGCTCCCGCTGGGCGAGCTTGGCCCGGTACTCGGAAGCGACATCGCCTTCCTCGCCGAGCTCCTTTCGGATGGCGTCGAGCTGCTGGCGGAGGATGTAGTCCTTCTGACCCTTCTCGATCCGTTCCGTCGCGTCGTCCCGCACCTTGCGGCGCAGCTCGAGGTCGGCGAGAACCTCGCGCATCCAAACCAAGAGCATCCCGAGACGCTGGCGGATATCGAGTGCTTCGAGGAGCTCGATCTTCTGCTCCAGGTTGAGGTCGGGGGAGTACACCGCGAAGTCGGCGAGCTGGGAAGGGTTGTCCACCGCGAGAAGACGCTCGGCCACCCCGGCCAAGCCACGGTTCTCGAGCACGGCACTCACCACCGCCCGATACTCGGCTACCAATGCGTCGAATTCGTCGTCGAGCATGTCGATTTCGGGGTATGGCTCGGCCTCGACCCAGAGGGCGCCGGTCTCGTCGACCGACCCGGCACCCACGCGGGCGCGGGTCACACCGGACACCACCACGTTGTCGCTGTCGTCAGACTGTTGAATCTCGGCGATGGTGCCAACAGAGGCGTATCGGCCATCGAGGCGGGGCACCAAGAGGAGTCGGCCGTCGGTCTGGGCGGCGGCGAGGGCAATCTTGCCCTCGTCTGTCTCGATGCGCAGCGTGACCACCATGTGGGGAAAGACCACGCCGTTGTGAAGGGGAAGGACGGGAAGGGTGAGTTGAGCGGTTTCAGGCATCCGGACCGATTCCTTTGGCTATACGGGTTTCAGGACAACCCCGGTGGGGGGCACCCTATTCCGGATCTGAGCCTAACTCGCTCAGGTTTGTTTCAGGTCTGCCTGGGGTGTCCTAAACCCGGTGGCCAATGGTGCGCGACAGACCGCCACGACAAATGACGCCAGGCCCCATGCCCGAGTAGGGATGAGAGCCCGGCCCTAGTGGTGCACTACTGGTCTTCGGCCGCGTCGGCCTCCGCTTTGGTCACGTGGACAGTTCCATCTGGATGCTCCGGTGGCGAGTAGAGCGAGTAGAGCTTTACGGCGTCCTCTCCGATGTTGACCACGTTGTGCCACACCCCGGCGGGCACGATGAACGCCCAGTCGTCTTCGACCTCGTGGGTCTCGTCGACCCCATCCTCGGTCTTGCCCAGCTCCACTCGAGCAGATCCTTGCTCGAGGCGGAGAAACTGATCCAGATGGTCATGGGCCTCCCACCCGATCTCCTCGCCGGGAGCGAGGCTCATCAGGGTCAGCTGGGTGTGCCCGCCGGTGAACACCACTGTCCGGAAGTTGGTGTTGTCCAGTGTGATCTTCGTCATGTCGTCGAGCCAACCCAGCATGATTACCTCCTGGTTCGGTGCCGACTCCGATCCTATTGATCCCCGCGTCTGTGATTGGCTCGATGCGGTATGGTCGGGCTCGAGCCGAGAAGGTCCGATATGACTGGCAGATTCGAACGTACCGTGGTTGATGCGACCGGGGCGGCCCCACCCGCGGGTCATTACTCCCATGGCGTCATTGCATCGGGACGATTGCTCTTTGTGGCCGGCCAGGTGGCGCTCGACGAGAACGGCCAGCTAGTGGGTGGCGACGATGCCGCGGCCCAGGCGCACCAGGTGCTGGCCAATCTGAAGCGTGTGATCGAGTCGGCCGGTGGCACTATGGCGGACGTCGCCCGGACCACCCTCTATCTGACCCGGATCGAGGACCGCGGCCAGGTGAGCAAGGTCCGAGAAGCGTTCTTCCCATCACCACCCCCGGCCAATACCTTGCTGGTGGTCGCTGGGTTGGCCCAACCCGAATTCCTGGTGGAGATCGACGCCATCGTGCCGCTACGAGAGCGTTGAGAGGCTTCGGCGACGGGCCAGAAGACCCAACCGCCTACAGACCCGCGCGAAAGGAGCCTCGTCTCATCTCGGCTGACCACTCGCCACTGGTTGGAGGCCGATTCTGGCCCGCTGGCAGACTGGGGCGATGTCCGAGAGACTGACGGCCGAGCTACGTGTCTTGGCCGAGAGTGTCGGGGCCGCCGGCTTCGGTGTGGCGGGGGCCGATCGATTCCAGAGAGAGCTCCTGGCACTCCACAACCACAAGGCTTCGGGCCGGGCCGGGCCGCTTCGTTTCACCTATGGGGCCCCGGAATCCGCCACCGACATCAGAGCGTCGTTTCCTTGGGCGGAACGGCTCGTCGTGGTGGGATGGAATTATCTGGCCGTTGCTGCCTCCCCTGACATCACCGGGCCACTTGTTGGCCGGTTCGCCACCTCCGATCAGTACCAGCCGGTGCGACAGGTCGCCGAGGCCCTCGCTGCTCATCTCCGACGGAAGGGGTATCGGGCCGAGATTCTCATCGACGACAACCGCCTGGTGGACCGGGCAGCGGCGGTACGCGCCGGAGTGGGATGGTCGGGTAGGAACACCATGGTGCTTGCCCCGGGACACGGTCCCTGGATGCTGCTCGGCTCGGTGGTCACAGACGCCCCGCTGGCCACCACAGATCCAATGCAACGTTCATGTGGGACCTGTGTTGCGTGCATTCCGGCCTGTCCCACCCAGGCTCTCGACGAGCACGGTCTCGATGCACGACGTTGTCTCTCGACATGGCTCCAGACACCGGGCTCCATCCCGCAGTGGATCCGACCTCTGCTCGGCCGAAGGATCTATGGCTGCGATGACTGTCTCACCGTCTGCCCGCCCGGCACGCGGGCTCTTGCCGAAGCAGGGAACCGGCCCACGGGTCTGATGTTTGCCGAGATGCTCGCCCTCGACGACAAGGAGCTTCTGGACAGTTTCTCATGGTGGTATGTCCCGCGCCGACAAGGCCGGTTCATTCGCCGCAACCTTCTGGTTGCCGCGGGCAACGCCGGGGAGGCCGGGAGCTGGAGCCCCGCTCTGGCTCACACGACCCACCCTTCCTCCATGATCCGTGGCCACGCCTACTGGGCCCTGGCCCGGGGCTGGGGTGCGGAAGCACGGCCGGTGCTGCGAGAGCGTCTACCGATTGAGACCGTGCCCGAGGCCAGGGACGAGTTGGTCCTGGCCCTGCTGATGCTCGAGCACCCCGAAGCTCACAGGTCGATACTGGCTGTCGACGAGTGGGTGGGCGCTGACGAGACCCTGCTCGGCGCGGCGGTGATCGGAGCGACTCACCTCGAGCCCGTGGGGTTGACGGTGCTCGTCCTCTACGAGGGAGAGGTACCCGTCCCGATTACCCTCGAGGGAGTCACCCTGGTCTGTGTCCCGGCCGACTCGGCCGAAGTCGATCGACCGCTGGTGATCTTCAACGACCGCGACCGAATTGTGGAAAGCGTGCGCAGACTTTCCGATATCGAGTCATCCACCGGCCCCGGGCTGACTCAATGATCCGGCGGCTCGTGGCCGTGATTCGCTTCTCGAGAAATCTCGTCTGCGGTCTGGTCCCCTGGTGCGGGATCGCCACCGGGCGATTCGCTGGCGGCCCAACGCTCTCGCGCGGCGGCGATCCCCTGGTCGATCACGTCGGACAGCTCTGAGGCTGCCTGCTTAGCCGCCTCGAGAGCGCTCATTCGGCTTTCACGGGTGGCTTCCCAAGCGGTTCGGATAGCCTCGCCGGTCCGATCGAGCGCCTCTTGCACCTCGTCGACCCAACGACTGCGGTCGGGGCCCTCCTCGGGTCGGTTCTGGCTGTTCTCTGTCATGTTGGTCCTCCTATGGGTGAGGATCATTCTGGCGCGGTCCCCGAGATGTGAGCCAGGTCCCTGACCAGCTTGACCAGCTCCACGACGATTCCAATACCTATTCCCACCATGGCCAGGACCAGCACCAAGCGGGCTGTCCAGGTCCAGTCGAACTGGGAGTGGCTGAAGTCGAACGGGAACACCCGGTACATCCGCACCACCACTGCCATGCTGATCCCACCCAATCCGATCTGGCACAACGACTTGAACCACCCCCGGTCATACGCCAGGTAGCCGGCATTCACTGCGATCGTTGCCAGCAACGAGATGTTGATCAGCCACAACACCCGTGCGAAATCCTCAGTCAGAAATGGCAGCAGACTCCAGCCGAGAAGATTGTTGGCGACGACCAGCAGGATCGCGTTGACCGTGATCGCGGCCACGTAGCCGGCTCTGGTCCGGGCGCGTCGTTTCGCCGCTGTCGCACCTCGACCGAAGGTGAGTGGTCCCCCGCCTTCAACCGGAGGCCGGCGGCGGGTGGGACTCGAAGCGGAATCGACCATGACAAGCTCCTCGGACGGTCAGCTCATCGTCGCTGTTCGCGGGCCGACTCGCCCAGAGTCGAAGGTCCACAATCCAACGCGCGTGCTACTCATTCCGGGTGGGTAGCGTGACCGGATGGAGTCAGACCACTCGAGTCGCCCCTGGTCTTTGGCCGAGCGTCTGATCGAGGAGGCGATCGCTGCCGGAGAGTTCGAGGATCTTCCCGGAGCAGGAAGGCCACTACCCGGTGCCGGTGTCACTGATGACGAGTTGTGGTGGGTTCGAGCCTGGCTGAAACGCAACCGCACCGACCTGGCGGATGAAGGACCCATGGGCGTGCAAGAAGCGAGATAGGGCCTTCGGCTTGGTCATAGCTTCTGGTTGACCACAATGGCCGGCACATGGAACTGGGAATCACCACCTTCGCCGAGACCTACCGCGACCCCAAGACCGGGGAGACGATCAGCCACGGGGAGCGGCTTCGCCAGGTGCTCGAGGAGGTCGTGCTGGCCGAGCGCGTCGGTCTCGCGGTGTACGGAGTGGGTGAGCACCACCGACCTGACTTCGCCTCTTCCGCGCCAGCGGTAGTGCTGGCTGCCGCTGCGGGCAGGACCGAGCGCATCCGTCTCACCCCGGCGGTGATCATTCTCAGCTCCGCCGACCCGGTTCGGACCTTCCAGGATTTCGCCACCCTCGACCTGGTCTCGTCGGGTCGGGCCGAGCTGCTGGTGGGGCGGGGCTCGTTCATCGAGTCGTTTCCACTTTTTGGATACTCACTCTCCGATTACGACGAGTTGTTCAGCGAGAAACTCGATCTGCTCCTTGCGATCCGGGACCAAGAGCGGGTCACTTGGTCGGGCAAGCATCGCCCCGCCCTTCATGACCAGTCGATCTATCCCCGCCCCGAGCAAGACCCGTTGCCGATTTGGGTCGGTGTAGGTGGTAGCCCGACCTCGATCGTTCGAGCCGCCACCCGCGGTCTGCCGGTCGCTCTGGCCATCATCGGAGGCAATCCGGATCGATTCGCGGACTTCGCCGATCTTCACCGGTCGACACTCGTCGACTTTGGCCACGACCCGGCAGCGGCGCCTCTGGCCGTCCATGCTCATGGGTATATCGCCGACAGCAGCGAGCAGGCGGCCGACGAGTACTACAACTCCTACGCCGTCGCCATGACCCAACTGGGTCGGGAGCGGGGCTGGGGGCCTATGACCCGACCGCAATACGACATGATGCGAGGCCCGGGCGGGTCACTCGTGCTCGGTGACGTCGAGACCGTGGCCGCCAAGATCCTCCACATCAGAGAGGTCCTCGGGATCCAGCGCTTCATGCTTCACATAAGTGTGGGCACACTGCCCCACGACCAGGTCCTCCACGCCATCGAGCTGTTGGGCAAAGAGGTGGCGCCGATCGTGCAATCAGCACACATCTAGCCGGTCGACCCGCCGATCGTGTCGAGGATGAGCTCCGCGTAGTAGAAGGGCCAGCGCGCTTCGGATGCCTCGGCGCGGTACTTCTCGTCGGCGCTGGTCAGCCATTCTCTGACCTGGTCGAGGCTGGGACTGAAGCCAACGTGGGAATCGATCTCGCCCACGAGTCGAGAGGCATACCACTCAGCCCAATGCTCGTTCACTCCACCCGTCGCTTCATGATGCGCCCGAGCCACGGCCGCCAGGAGCCGGCCAAGTTGGGTCACGCTGTCTCTGTCCGCCATGTGCTCTCAGGATAGGCAAACCGCCTCTTCCTGCGGTTCGCGAGAATAGGGGCTAAATCGCGAAAACAAATCAGGCCTTCTACTTGCCCGCCGGGTGCAGCGATCCTATGGTGGCGTAGCCGGATCGGGGGCAACCCCGGACCGGAATCGAAGCGACCGAGAGGTCACTTTGGAACCCATCTGGGAGACCAGCCTTTCGGGGTTGGAGTGTCAGACGGGTCGAGAATCCCGAGAGGGTGAGGGCTTCGGCCAGCACTCCCTCGGGGTTCTTCGCGTCCGGGGTCTTCCCGTCGTTCTCACGTCACCAACCGTTTCTTCTACGTCGGCGATCAGGCTCCGGTGAGACCGAACAGGGACGCCACGAAGATGATCACGCCGACGCCGACCACGGTCCCCACCAGCCAATTGACGGTGAGCTTGCCATCCTGAACTGCCGTGGCCTCGCCGCTCCGATGACGGAAGGCGAGAACGCTGGCGGTGGCACTGCAATAGACGAGGGTGAGAGCGATGAGCCACACGCTCCGATCCAAGCTCGCCGCAAGAAATGCCGCTGCCCCGGCCGGGAGCACGCCCAACACCAGGTTGCGGATCACAACGGTTGCGAGGTCGGTGCGTGTCTCGTCGTGGGTGACGCTGTTCGCGGCCCAGCCGGCGGCCAGGGCAGTGAGTGCCGCCGTGGCCAGGGCCGCCGCGGGGTAGATGATGTTCTCCGACACGACCAAGCCCATCACGTAGAGGAACACGGCCAATGGCGTGGTGACGAGCAGCGCGATGGCGGCGACACTGGGAATGGCGCGAAACCTGCTCGGTTCTTCTTTACTCAACGTGTCGTCTCCGCGTCCACCCATTCGAGTCAATGTAATCGTGCGTTGAGACCGTCGATGATGATCTCGAGCCCGAAGGCGAACTCGCCGGCAAACTCACAGTCACCCAGGTAGGGGGCGAGCCGAGCAACGTTGGGATAGTCCTCGGCCAGATCGGCGAGCTGCCCCTCGATTCCTTCCCAGTCCTTGTCCTTGGGACCCCCGGAGACCATCTGGAAGGCGTAGCCCATGGTGTGACTGGCCAGCATCTGCCATGCATGGTGGGTGTCCTCGTCGCTGAAGCCGGCGTTCCGCAGGAGCCCGAGGGCACGATCCATGAAAAGCAACGAAGAGTTGCCGTAGTTGCCACGCTGCATCAGGAGATTCACCATCCAGGGGTGAGCGGTGAACTGATCCATGGCCTTCAACACGGTTTCTCGGATCGCTGTTGTCCATTCGGCATCGATTGCGGGAAGCGGCACGGATGCAAAGACCCGATCGATCATGCCATCGAAAATGTCGTCCTTGTTCTTGACGTGGTTGTAGAGCGACATGGCTTCGACCCCGAGTTCGGCACCGAGCTTTCGCATCGACAACTCCTCGACCCCGTTGTCATCGGCGTATGTGACCGCGGCGTCGATGATCCTCTCACGGTTCAGCGGGAGACGGGTCTCAGTCGGGGGCATCACTGCATCGTAAGTCAGCGGGTTCGGCAACGGCGGGTTGCGGAACTTACGGTGTATGCAAATCACCATCACTGCGCTTACAGTGCAACTCCAACCAGAGGCAGAACCAGAGGAGACCGGTCGGGATGCCGGCATGCGACCCATGATGCGGCTTTTGACCACCGGGGACGTGCGCGTGCTCTACGACGGGATGGCCGGGAATTGGCGTCTGCTGGGGATGGTCGACGCACTGCTGATGGTCAACAGGCTGCGAAAGAAGCACTTCTCGAGCGCCACGGGTGACGTATTGGACGTCGCGTGTGGCACGGGGGAGAACTTCGAGCACGTGGAGCAATGTCGATCCGTGACGGCATTCGACCTGTCGCCGGAGATGGTGAACCAGGCCCAGCGCAGGGCACGACAGATGCGGATGGAGGTCAGACTGATGGTGGGGGACGCCCAAGAGATGCCGTTTGCCGATCACAGCTTCGATACCGTGATCTCTGCGCTGTCCTCATGCACCTTTCCCGATCATCGGGCGGCTTTCACGGAGATGGTCCGGGTCACCAAACCCGGAGGGCGCATTCTGCTCCTGGAGCATGGCCGGTCGTCGGCCGGTTGGATCGCCCGGCGTCAGGATCGCAATATCGAACGCGTCTACCGACGTTCCGCCTGTCGCAACAACCGTGACGTCCCCCTCGAGCTGAAACAGGCGGGTCTGAACGTGGTTGCCCTCCAAATCAGCCATCTTGGAATGATGAATCGAGTCACGATCGGGGTCGTCCAGGAGACCCTCGGTTGAGCCACCCAGGATCCAGACTTTTGTCCAGGAGTCGTGGGTTCGTATAGTCCTCCTATGGAATCCGACACCGTTGTCTGGAAGGGACGCTGTGGTCCTTTCGAGTTGAAACTTGGACCTCATACCTTCCGACCTTCGACGATCTCAACGCTCCTTGCCGATGCGTTGGATATCGAGGACCGATCGGTCGTGATCGACGCCGGCTGCGGCTCAGGGGTCCTCTCGATCGTCGCCGCCAAACTCGGTGCCGGAAAGGTCTATGGCGTCGATGCGGCGGAAGGCACAGTCGAGGTGGCCACCGCCAACGCCACCGCCCAGGGTGTCGCCGACCGAGTCGAGTTCTTTCAGAGCGACATGTTCGATGCGCTTCCCGAGGGAGAGTTCGCCGATGTCGTTATCGGCGACGTCTCCGGGATCCCCGATGACCTGGCCACCGTGTCCGGGTGGTTCCCCTCAGGGCTGGCGGGTGGGCCCACCGGGGCGGAGCTGCCTATGCGAATGCTGGACGAGGCGAAGAGACTGCTTCGCAAAGGGGGAAGGCTGTTGTTGCCGACCGGCTCGCTCCAGGACGAGACGTCGATCATGGACAAGGCCCGATCTGTCTTCGGTTCGATCAAGATGCTCAGCGAACGCCCCATCCCGCTGCCCTCTGCGTTGGCCGAGCAGCCGGCAGTGATACGTCTCATACGCGACCGGGTGATCGAGCTCACCGAACGAGGCAGCCGTTACCTGTGGACCGCCCGCATCTGGGAGATCCAGGCCTAGGGTCATCGCTCGCGGTGCATCTTCTCCGAAAGCAGTCTGAGGAGGAACGCCTCGTTGTCGTCGGGCGCATCCGCTCCGACCACCTTGGCTCGCAGCCGGTCCGCGATCACGTCGGCCAGGTCCGAACGACTCTGCCCGGTCAAGGCATTCCGTCTCTCGGCGAATCGGCGTAGCAATGCGACGTCCTCGTCGTGGAGGGCCGATGTGTCCCATCTCGGCAACCGGGCTAGATCCTCGGTGCCGATCAACCCGGCTGTGGCCAGGAGGGTACCGGGAGCGCGGTCACGGATCACCACGGTGCCCGCGGCGAGATCGCCAACTCTTTGATTTCGTGGAGTAGCGAGGATGCTGACGATTCCGGTCGCATAGAAGGCGGGGAGGGAATCGACCATCCTGAGCAACGTCCTTATTGCCACGGCACCGAATCCGAGCGGGGTTCCGTCGGCCTTGATCACCCGGATGCCGAGGGCCGACTTACCCGGGGTCCTGCCCGAGTTCAATGTCTCGAACAGCAGGTAATAGCCGAAGAGAATCACGAACACCAGCAATGCGCCGAACCCGATGACCAGGCTGGACATGTCCTCGGACACGCTCGCCGAGCCAATCATCACCACCGCGATCAGCACCACGATCGTCGCGATGGCGAGGATCACTCCGTCGATGGCTGCCGCCCCGACCCGGGACCCGAGCCCAGCTAGCGTCAATTCCAGCTCGACCCCCTCGGGGGTATCGATTCTGAGACGGTCTTCGAAAACCACCCTATGAAGCTAACCCGCTATCTGGACGAGCGAGAAGAGAGTTGGGACCGTTTCGACGAGCTTCTGACAGCGGCAGGACGACGACCCGAGCGGCTCGCACCAGGAGAGCTGCGCGAATTGGCTGGACTCTACCGGGCGACTGCAGCCGATCTGGCCATGGCGCGGCGTCGTTTTCCCGATGATCCCCTGGTGCAGAGACTGGAAGGAATGGTCCGCCAGGGACGCGGCCTGGTCTACGAGCGGGCCACCCGTCGCGCCAACCTGATCGATCTGTTTGCCGACCGCTACTGGCTCCTCCTGTTCCAGAGGTCCCGTCCCCTGGCACTGGCCGGTCTTCTCCTCCTCGTCCCCGCGGTCCTCTCCGGTTGGTGGGGCGTGGCCGATCCCGAAACAATGGCCGAGCTCCTCCCTCCCGACTTTCTCTGGGTGGCGGAAGCGGAGAGCACCGAGCAGGGTCTGGGCCCGCTCGGCCTGGCCGGCTTCTCCACCTATGTGCTCGTCAACAACATCCGGGTCTCACTGGCTGCGTTCGCCCTCGGGATCACGTTCGGGCTTGGGACCGCATTCCTCGTGGCCTATAACGGAGTGTTGCTCGGCGGTGTCTCCGGTCTGGCTCTTGCCTCGGGCAATGGTGGGCTCTTGGTGGCGGCAGTGGTTGGCCATGGAGTGCTCGAATTGACCTGCATCGTGGTTGGGGCAGGGGCCGGGCTCTCGATGGCCCGAGCGATGCTGCGCCCGGGAACCATGACTCGCCGGGCAGCTCTCGCCGCCGAGGCGGTGCCGGCGTTGACCATCGCCGCGGCCACGGCACCCTGGCTGGTCCTGGCCGGCCTGGTGGAGGGCTACGTGAGCCGGGTCGGTCTCGGCCCGGTGTCGACCACGATCATCGGCCTCATTCTCGGTGGCCTGTTCTGGGGTCTTTACCTCTGGCGGGGGTGGCTGCCTCAGAGACGGGCGCGTCGTTTGGCGGTCAGGTAGGCGGAAACGCACGCCGCCGACAGCCGCTCAGGTGGAGCCTCTATCACCCGCACTCCCAATCCCGCCAGTAGCGCCGCCACCCGCTCACGGGCTTCGATCACGTCCACCGCAACAGACTGGCGAAGGACCCCCGCCGTTGTCTCCTCGGCCAGAAGCAAGGCTGCCTGCACCGTAGGATCGGCCACTGACGCCACCGCCACGGCGTGGTGCCTGGCCAACATCGGCATCGCGTCGGCCAAGGGCCTTGCCGCGGACTCGTCGAGAAGGTCGGTCATGATCAGGACAAAGGCACGCTTGGCGTGGGTCACCGTCTGGAAGGCCAACTCGTATGAGCTGTCGGTGGGTTCCGGCTCGAGATCGTAGATCGCCTGAAGCACCGCCCGTGCGCCGTCCCGACGCGGTGTGAGCCATCGCACCACCCTGCTATGAAAGGCGAGAACACCCACCCTGTCGCCGATCTCATCCGCCACGGCAGCCATCGCGGCAATGGCGTCGACAGCGGCATCCAAACGGGTCAGCTCCGGCCTCCCGTCTCGCCCGGGGAGTGGCGCTGCCATCAGACGGCCGGTGTCGAGCAGGCAGATGACCTCTCGATCCTGTTCGACGCGATAGGTGTTCGACATCGGATGGCCCACCCTGGCGGTCGCCCGCCAGTTCACCTGCCGGATGTCGTCGTCGGGCGAGTACTCGCGGATCGACTCCAACTCCGTGCCAAGCCCGAGGGGTCCCCGAGAACGCCGGCCCTCACCGCGAAATCTCCCCATGCGCACCTCGATCGCCAGTCGCCGGGCGGCGGGCAAGTCGGGGTAGACCACGATTTCGGCCGATTGGCCGGTTCGGTGAAACCACCATCCAAGGCCGAGCGGTCCCCGGGCGCGTGTGGCCGGGGCGGGCAGGATGTGCCTTCCCCGACGCAGCGCCATGATCTCCGCCTCGATTTCGCCGTCGTCTTCTTGGGGGAGGATGCGGATGTCGGGCCCCGATGGCTGTCGGATGCGCAGATCCTTGCTCGGCTCCGAGGGTCTGATGGTGAGTGTGGAAGCCACACCTCGAGAGAGGATGGAAGGGGTACGGGTCACGAGGTCAGGCACTTCTCGAACCAACCAGGCATCGGCAACCGTGGCGGCGGCGGCTGCCAGCACAAGAAGTCCGGCAACCGGGAAGGGCACTAACAACGCCGTCAACGCCGTCAACGCCAGGATCGCTGCCGCGCGCGGGGTCGGACTCAAGTTACGGCCGGTCTCAGCGCGGGACCTCCACCGCCGCCAGGACCGCTCGCACTGCGTCGTCGGGGGTGTACCCGTCGAGCTCGGCTTCGGGCCGGACCAGGATGCGGTGTCGTAGGACCGGCACTGCCATTCGGGCAACATCGTCGGGGGTCACGAAGTCCCGCCCGGACATTCTGGCTATGGCCTTGGCGGCCGCCAAGAGGTGGACCGACGATCTGGGGCTGGCGCCGAGCTCGACCGAGGGCAGGTCCCGGGAACCTCGGGTGATCGAGGTGACGTAGGAGACAACCTCGTCGCTCACCGTGGTCGTCTCCACCAGACGCCGTCGAGTCAGTAGGCCATCCGCATCGGTGACCGCCTCCACTTTGCTCAAGGTGGCCGGGGCGAGACCGTCCCGCTCCATGCGGAGCATGTCTCTCTCCTGGTCTTCGTTGGGATACCCAACCTCGATCTTCATCAGAAAGCGGTCGAGCTGTGCCTCCGGGAGCGGATAGGTCCCCTCATATTCGATCGGGTTTTGAGTGGCCACGACCAGGAACGGCTTGGGGAGCGGGTGGCTCACCCCGTCGACGGAGACCTGGCCTTCGGACATTGCTTCGAGCAGTGCCGCCTGGGTCTTGGGTGGGGTGCGATTGATTTCGTCGGCGAGAAGGAGTTGGGTGAACACCGGTCCACGACGAAAGACCAGATCGTGCCCGCGCAGAGTCATCGTGCCGGTCAAATCGGAGGGAAGCATGTCCGGGGTGAATTGGGCGCGGGCAAAGGTGAGACCCAAAGCTCGGGCTACGGCTTGGGCGAGAAGGGTCTTGGCGGTGCCAGGCACACCTTCGAGCAGAACATGACCCCCCACCGCGGCGGCGGCGAGCATCGCGTCGACGGTCGGCGTCTGCCCCACGACGACCTTGGCCACTTCGGCGTGGACTTTCTCCCTGACTTCCTTCACGTCATCTCCTAGCGCTGATGTGGGCGAGAGCCCTACCGGCCGGTACCGGGTCCCCGAGAGGATCGAGCACCGCCTCCATGTCACCGGGATCGACGCCGGCGTCGTGGGCCGCCTTCCTCAGCTCGTCCTCCGTCGCCTCCGGTCCCAATCCGGCCCGATTGGCCAACAAACGCCTCACTCGGGCCCGAACCGGGTCGATCGCCTCACGGGCGGGTCCCGTCCTTCCCAGTATCGCCGCCACGGACTCGACGTAGGCGGCGCGCTCGGGTTGCAGCTTGCGCTCGGTGTCTTCCGGTGGCCCCAGCCGTCGCCCATAAGCGAGCACCCATGCCCCAGCGGCAAATGTCAGGAGCGCAATCGCCCCCACCCACCCGTCGGGTAGCAGCTGCCAGAAGGTGTCACCTCCGTAACCGTGCCGGAACTCGTCGAAGACAACGTCGCGGCCGCCGGTCAGCGTCATGGCGAGTCCGGCGGAGTCTCCGCCGGCCAGGCCGGTGTTCTGGAGCGGTGTCGAATCAGCCAGCCAGACGAACACGCCGCGGCCAACCGTCCATTCGACTCCGACAACTTCGCCTTCGTCCCCTTCGAGAATCGGTGTCGCTCCGTTCGACGAGCCAAACTGGCCCCGCCCACTGAGAGGCACCTCGCCGACATCGAGGTGGGTGCCGATGGCGATCGCCGGCCCGCCCGGCTCCCATGCCGGGACCTCGTCCGCCCCCTTGCCGGTTGATGCAACGATCCGATCCGGATCCGGGCCGGCGAGTACCAGTCGGCCTCCGTCACGAAGGTACTGGCCGACGATCGCGGCCTCGGCTTCGCTGAAGCTGGAGAGACCCACTTCGATCAGCAGCAAGGTCTCGGTCGGATCGAGGCGGGATGTGGTGTATGGCGCCCGAAGCCGCTCAACTCCGTCGCCCTCGGATTCGATCAGCTCGGCCAGGGCAGCGCTCCCGAAAGCGGTGGTCACGTATGACGAACCGGGGGGACCGGCCACCGTCTCGCCCCGCACCAGACCGCCAACGATGAAAGCCGTCAGGTTGCCGACTATCAGGACTAGGCCGAGTACGACCAGCACCTTGCGCAGCCGCCTGCCTTCTGCGCCGAGGGTCGTCGATCTCGGAATGATCACCTTGCACCTGCCCCGATCCTCTGGTCGAGGAGGTCTCTCCAACCATTCTGAGCGATCTGGTAGTCCTCGGCGGTGGCTGACTGGTGCCCATAGACGATCTCGTCGAATCGGACGGCCAGGCTCTCGAAGACCGGCGACTGCAACGAGTCGGTGATCTCCGCGCTGGTCAGACCGGTGCGGAATCTGATGAGCCCGGCTTCATCGAGACGAAGCAATCCGGCGCGGAAGCGGAGACGGACAGCTTCGCCGACCTCGCCGCGTTCCGCGGCCAGGTCGGCCGCCTCTTCGAGGACGCCGGGGTCGGCGCCGCGGGCGAGGGCGTGCTCGCGCCTGATTCGCTGGTCCATCTCCCGGGCACGACGCTTTCCGAGATTGCGGGCGATGAGAACTGAGACCGCAACGACTGTCACGACCAGTATCGATCCCAGCACGATTGGGCCGCCGACCAGACCGGCGACCGAGTCGAGGAATTCGAGGAAGCGAAACCACAGATCTCTGAGCCAGGCGCTGACTCGCTCCGAGGTGGTGGTCTCGACCCGATATTTGGCCTGGGAGAGGATCTGCTCTGCTTCGGCCCGCAGTCGATCGGAGTCGACCGCTTGAAACAGGGTCATCAGGTGCCGGGCGAGCCGAGGCCGAACGGGTCGTCTGGACTGCTCGTTGGGGGCGGTGGGGGAGTGCCATCGCCCAACTCTGTCGCCATCACACGAAGGTCGTAACCCTCTGCCCGCACCCGCAGATCGAAGTAGAGGACGATCAGCACCGCGGCGATGAAGGGCTGCACGACGATGGAGCTCAATGTCGACGAGATTACGGAGGCGGCAACGGGGATCCCCACGCTGGTCTCGTCACCGAGGAATGTGAACAGCGAACCCGCCAAGCTGAACAGGTAACTGACGGTCCCATATAGCAGGACCGACAGGAGCACCACCCCGAGCACCGGCCAGAATCGCTGTCTCACCAATCGGTACGACCTTTGTATGGCTTCGAAGGCCCCGAGGTGTTCGACCACCAGGGCGGGGACGGTGACCGACCATGAAATGTAGAGCCACACTCCAGGGACCAGGCAGAAGATCAAACCGAACGTTGATCCAATGAACACCATGAGGACGGCGCCGAGGATGGCGAAGAACCGACGAAACCCGAATCTGATCGACTCCTGCCACTCCGGCACCGAGCCCTGGTAGACATCGGCCACCGCTTTGACCGTCGCCCCTTGCGCCAGGACGGTTCCCACACCGGCGAGCACGGCCAGCGCCAACCCGAGGATCAGCAACTGCACCGCTGAGTCCACGAAGAGGTCGAACTGCTCATCGGTGATGGTGGAGTCCACTGCCAGCGTGTTCACCAGCGATGCAATGTCACCCGCTCCGAAAGCGGTGTATGCCATGAGCTGCAAGATCCCGAGAGGGGCGAAGATCATCGCTGCGATGGTGAACAAGACCCGGGCGTTGCTCGAAACCACCTTGATGGCGGCATCGATTATCTCCCCCACGGCCAGGGGTCGCAGCTCAGGTCGGTTCACGAGCAGGAAAGCTAATAGGTTGAGCCGTCGGAGCACAGTGCACCGCCGACGCGGCTCGCTACGGCATGAGCCGGTGGTAGCCACTGCGGAAGTGGATCAGTGGGTCGGTGAGGTCGGACACCTCGACCCGATCGACCTGGCCCACCACCACACCCGACCACCCGGTTTCCTCCCGGGTGAGGAAGCTGCAGTAGAGACGGTCGCCCAGGTCGGTCAGGACGGGACCCCACTCGGAGGGGGTGCTCTCGACGGTCGTGAACAGGCCACCAGGCGAAGGTGATAGGCCGGCAAACACCTCGGCCAGTCGATGGTCCTCATAACGGCAGAGGTGGACGATGAAGCGCCCGGTGTCGGCGGTCGACGTCCAGAGGTCGGTGGTCGGGCCCACCACCAAATGGACCAGGGCGGGCACGCCTTCGACCACGAACAACGAGGAAACCGTGAGACCGGTGGTAGCTGCTCCTGCTCCGGCGGTGACGATGGTGACACCTGCGGGGAGACGTCCCCGGAATCGTCGCGCGTTATCCCGGTCAGCCGGTTCGGGCTGGAACGGGTTCTCGGAGTGGATCATCGTCCCGACACTAGATCCGCGATTTGTCACACCCCGCTGGGAGCATGACGGCAGGGCACTCAACGAAGCGTCCCAGAAGTGAGGATCGAGACATGACTACTGAGACTTTGGCCATTGTGATCGCGACCGCGTCGGTGATAGGTGTGGTTCTGGTCGCCATCGCGGTGCTCGTGACCAGGAGCCGACGGACCACGATCGATCCTTTGGCTTCGACGCCGGACATGGCGCGCCGTCTGGAGGAGATGCAGACGGCTCTCGCCGGCCGCGATGGGGCGTTGGGGGCTCAGGTCGAACAGCTCGACGCCAAGCTCGCCGCTCTCCAGCAGTCGGTAACCGGTCGCGAGGCGGCCCTGGATGAGCAGGTTCGTGGGATCGGGGCTCAGATGCAGGGGATCACATCGCTGTTCACCAACGACCGTGCCCGGGGAGGGTGGGCCGAGATCAGCATGAAGCGGGTGTTCGAACAGGGGGGCTTGGTCGAAGGTCGAGACTTCACGTTGCAGATGAGTGGTGGGGAGATCCAGCCCGATGCCGTCGTTCACCTCCCGGGTGGCCGGAACATCGTGATCGATGCCAAGTTCCCCGTGGCGCGGTTCGCCGAGGCTTTGCGGGAGGAGGACCCCGATCGTCGTCTTCGCTTGCTCATGGAGCAGGGCAAAGAGCTGGAGCGGGTGGGCAAGACCTTGGCCACCAAGGGATATGCCGACATGGCCTCGGGTGGGTATGTCGTGATGTATCTCCCGTCACAGGCGGTTTACGAGGCTTCGGCGTCGGCTCATCCCGAGCTCCTCGATCGGTTGATGGCGATGAGGGTGATCATTGCCGGGCCGAGCGCCCTTTATGCGCTGCTGTTGAATGTCGCCTCCCTCCTCACCGAGTTCAAGGCACTGCAACAGGCCGATCAGATTCTCGAGGACGCCCGGGAGTTGCACAAGCGGATGACCACTTTTGCTTCCCACCTTCAGGGGGTGGGGGCCGGATTGACCAATGCGGTGTGCGCCTACAACGGGGCGATCGGGTCGTGGGGGAGCAGGGTGGCACCACAGCTCGCCCGGATGAGCGAGCAAACCGGGCGTGAACACGTGGAAGGGCTCGTCCCTATCGAAGAGAGGGTCCGCGAGCTGCCCGAGCCCGGATTGAGGGTTGTGGGCTGACGGTTGGTTCTCGCCAGACCAGGGTACGACTATGCCCATCGGGATCATCACTGCCAACACTCGCCCCCCGCGCCCCAGCTGGAGCAGTTCGCCATCGGAGTGAACCGAGTCCGCTTGCTGGAGAAGATCGAGAAATCTCTTCTCCTGCTCCATGATCCCTTCCGGCTCGGCGCACATCATCGAGGTCATAACGAGCGGTCCGATCCGGACCTCGTCCTCGATCGTGGCCGGCCCCCGTGTAGTTGTTGCACCCGGCAGATCCGGCTATCCGCTCGCCGTCGTACGCGAGAGTGAGGGTCGTGCCTTGGAGAACCCCGTCCAAGGCACCGTTTCCGTCGTCGAGCTTGGTTACCAACCAGCCAGGTCCAGATGGGCCCATCCGTCGAACCTACCGAGGATGCTGCCACGGAGCGCGGCCGTTTTCCTTCACCCGGTGATGGGTAAGGGTGAGATGCAAAGGAGGTCCCGTATGACTGTCAACTCCCTTGAGCATATGACCAACCCCGAGCCGGCGGACTTCGATTTCGCCAGTCGGGCCGTGATCTATCTGGAGAAGAACGGTCTTGAGATCGATGAGGTGGTGGAGTGCCTGATCGACGAGTTCGAGCTCGATCGTGAGACAGCCCAGGAGCTGGCGTCGCTGGCTGCCTGAGGCCGGCATCCCATTCGTAGACCGCGCGGTAGGTTCGGCGGATGAGCCATTCGATCCAAGTCGTCATCGCCTGTGAAGATCCCTCACGTCTGGTGGAGTTCTGGGCGTCGGCCCTGGGGTACATCCCGGAGCCGCCGCCCGAGGGATTCGACACGTGGCACGATTTCGCCGACGCCATCGGGATTCCAGAGGCCAACCTCAACGACATCGGCGCCGTGATCGATCCCGACGGAATCGGGCCGCGTTTTCTCTTCGAGCGATACGACGGGGGCGAGCCGAATCAGCGCGTTCACATCGACGTCAATGTGATTGGGGCGAATGCCACCGACGAGGAGCGACTCGACCTCCTCGCTGAGGAGAGGGCCAGACTCGAGGCGCTTGGGGCCCGCTTCAAGAGGGAGGCGACTGGGATCGCGGGCGAGTACTGGATCGAGATGATCGATCCGGGAGGAAACTGGTTCTGTGTCCAGTGAGCCTCAGTCACTTTTGACGAGAGCCGCGAGCCGAGCCGGTGCCACTGTCAGAAACGCATCGAGGACCAGCTCGTTCACCTCGTCCCAGTCGACCGCCCCGTCGAGGTAGTACCCGACCCACCCGCGTCCTCCAACATACGGGGGGACGAAGTAATGCTCGGGATCGGATTCGACCAGTGTCGGTTGCATCCCCTCGGGAGCGGCACCCCAAATTGCGACCCGATCGTCATGATGGTGCTCGGCGTACGTGACGAACATCCGTTTTCCCGCTACGAACCACGATGGTTCTCCGTGGCTGGGGCGCTCCTCCACCGAAGGGAGAGCGGTGCAGATCCTGCGCAGTCGGGGTAAACGGTCGGAAGCGATGGTGCGATTCTCGCCTAGTGTCCGGTCCGGTGGATTCGCTTGTTATTTCGGCGAGCAATTGTCGTTCCTGGCAAAGACGCAGGACGCAGGCGCACTGGGCCGTTCGTCAAGGACGAGGATGCCGCCAGGGGGGACAAGGGCCGGTGAAATACGAGCATGATCTGCCGGACCGGGCACTAGTGGCCCGTCGCAGAAATACTGGCGGTGTCTCTCCGGCCCTCGACGCGCCTGGCTGCGTCCAAAATGCTCGACGCGGGCCCCGACTGCGACTGCGCTTTTCTCCTTGCCAGATCACGCCGATGACTCGGAGACACCCTCGCCCTATTTCAGCGACAGACCACTGGTAGGTTCCTGAGGATCGCTCCATTTCAGAGGAGGAATCATGAGCGAGCATCCCAATGCTGCCTTGTATCGACAGGTCATGGAGAGATTCAGCCAAGGAGATACCACTGCCTTTGCCGAATCCATAGCCGACGATGTGGTTTGGTGGCAGATCGGCGTCGCCGAGCCAATCCGGGGCAAGGAGGCGCTCCTTCAGTCGATGCAGGCCATGGAGGACGTGGCCTTCGAGGTGGAGTTGCACGATGTCGTCGCCAATGACGAGCACCTTGTGGGGCTGGTCACCGCGACGGTCACGGTCGGCGACTCATCCTTCACCTATCGGACCGCCGAGATCGCCCACGTCAGAGACGGGAAGGTCACCGAGCGCTGGGCGTTCTCCGACGACACTCAGGCCATAACGGACTTCTTCTCCCGGCTTGGCTGAGAATGGCATTGGATCGAAGAGCCTCCCGCAACCCGCGTCGACTCGGACCCCCGGTCAGGTAGCGGCCGCAGGAATCGCCGGCGGCCTGATCGGAGCGGGAGGGGGAGCTGCCATCAGTTCGGCCTCGAGTCGGGGACCACTCCCGGCAATGATCGTCGGGGCTGTAGCGCTCGGGTTGGTGTCGGCTTGGGCGGATGCGCGGCGTATTCCCGGGAGGCCACAGCCGATCGGGATCCGAATCGCCGCCTCGGTGGCCCTGGCCGCCATTGTCGGATGGTTGCTGGAACTCGTCCTCCCCGACTGGCCGGCTTGGGTTCCGGCGACCTCGATCGGTGCGTTGGCGGGGGCGATTGGTTTCCGGCCGGTCAAGCTGCTGCTCGGCGCCGGGGTCGGCGTCGTTGTCGGCGTCGGATTCGATCTCACGGCATGGGATTTTGGTTGGGGTTTGCCGGTCGCTCTCACCGTCCTGATTTACCGCTCTCTCGCCGGATGGTGGTGGCGAGGCCGTGATCAGGTCCGGATCATGGGCGAGCGGATGACCCAGACGGAAGCACGATATGTGGTCCCTTTTGCTGAGGCGACCGGCTACGTGGGCGTCGATTATCTGGAGCGCTATGCCCTGACCGTCGGGGCCACGTTCACCCGCAACCCGGAGGGCATCGGGATTATCGAGAGCCTCGACCTTCTCCGCGGACCGAGCTTTGAGCCTGACATGACCCATCCCCTGGTGAGGGAGTTCTACGAGCACACCAGCAGGTTCACCCTTTCGATCATCCCGCAGTGGCGGCCCTGGATGCGTCTTCCCTACCTGGTCTACCGCCGCACGGTGGCGCGACCGCTAGGTCAGGCCAATGCGCCCTTCGAGATCGAAGAGGTGCAGAGAGGGGTCGTCTCGTGGATCGACACCATTGATGTCGACGGCGATGAGCGAGCCGACTTCCGCGCTTGGATTCGTGCATACCAGGATGGCGAGCCGCTGTACGTCGGCATCTACACCGTCCAGGAGGTCGAAGGCGTTCCCTATGTGGCCGTGGGTTTCCCCCTACCGACCGCCAACTTCACCGCGACCCTGCTGCCATCCAATCATCTCGGCGACGGTCTTCGGCTCCGATCGCACGCCGATGCCCCACACGCTGGTCACTACCTGTCGTTCATCGAGCCCACTGGCGAGTTGACCACTCTTCAACTGAGGGCATTTGGCGAGGAGATCGACGTATTCGTGATCGACGGGGAGCTGAAGACCGAGCATCGGTTCACCCTGGCCGGATCGGTTTTCCTCGTTCTCCATTACGAGATCAGCCGGATAGGGCCTCAGAGCCGGCCCGAGGCGCCTATTCGACCAACCGGATCGCGGTGAGATCGGACTGCTTGACCCAATAGGGGCGCGTGCGACGTTGGTCGGCCACCAGATAGAGGGTGCCCGAAGCGACATGCTCGGGATCGTGCGCTGTCCCGGAGTCGACCCACCAACCGAGAGCGATCACCCGACCGGCGATCGCCGGTTTGCCATCTCCGGGGTCGGCGCTGGTCTCGACGTCCAGCTTCCGGCTGACCGTGATAGCAAAATCTGCGTGATGCTCCACGGGCTCAGGCTATCGCTTTCTGCCGAGATAGCCCCAGCGATCGAGATCCTCCATGGTGTCGAGAATCGTCTGGTCGACGTCCCTGAACACCAGTCCCAACTCCTTGCGGACCTTGGAGTTGTTAAATCGCATCTCCCCGCCGAGGTGGGTCTTGAGATACGACCGGGTGCCCGCCGATTGAAAGTTGGCTGCCAAGCGGGTGAGGCCAACTCCGATGCCGGAGTCGAGACCCAGCGATGGCAGCCGGTACCGCTCACTCCACCCGTGGGACCGTAAGAGCTCTACCACCTGGCGCACCGTGCGTGACTCGGCGGCCACTATGTAACGGCCTGACGCCTCCCCTTTCTTCATTGCGAGGATGTGGGCTCTGGCCACGTCGCGCACATCTACCAGCGGCCAGTCCAGGGCCAGGATTCCCGGCATCCCACCATTGGTCAGAGCGACCAGAGACCTGGCGCTGGCATTGACGCCGGGCACCAAGGAGGGGCCGATGACAAGGAAAGGGTTGATCACGACCAGATCGAAACTCGTCTGGTGGTTGTCCATGAACTCCCAGGCAGCCCGCTCGGCGAGGAGCTTGGAGTAGTAGTAGGGGTTCCTGGTGAGGGACGACCGTGTGTTCCAATCCTCCTCGGTGTTGACATGCCCATCGGCCTGATCGGTTATCGCGGCCACCGAGGAGGTGAGAACCACCCGCTTCACCCCTCCTGCTCGGGTAGCTGCTCCCAGCAGGGCCATCGTGCCGTTGACCGCCGGGTCGACGAGATCGCGCTGTGGGTCCTCGACATCGACCACATACGGTGACGCAGTGTGGATCAAATACTCGCATCCGAGGACTGCATCGTCGAAAGAGTCGGGGCTCAGTAGATCCGCTTGAACCAGCTCGAGACCTTCGGCGGCTCCGGCCAAACCCATGACATGACCTGCGGCCCGGGTTTTCTCGGTATCACGAACCGTGCCCCGCACCCGATGTCCGGATTCGAGCAGCTGTTCGACGATGTGTGACGCGATGAATCCGGAGACCCCGGTGACGAGCACGTGTGCCCGGCTGATCGGGTCTCTGTTCATCACTTCACGCTACAGGTGGCGATCGTCGATCAGTCTCCTGCCGGGCTGGTCAGACTGAGGGTGAGCGATCATCCGCACCGCGGCCGGCTACGAACCAGATGGCGTTGACCGGCTCGTCGCCGATGTTGAAGAGTCGGTGCGGTTTGGTGGAGTCGAACGCGATCGAGTCTCCGGGGTTCAGCTCGTAGAAGTCGAAGCCAAGCTGGATACCCATTCTGCCCGAAATGACATATCCGTACTCGCGCCCGTGATGTCTCATCAGCGACTCGTCGGGCGTGGACGCCCCACCCACTTCGTAAATCGCATGGAGGAAGTCCACTCCCTCCTCGGTGTCGGAGGTGAGCTGTTCCCAGCGCACCCCGGAAGCCAGGTCGATGGACTTTCGCTGTTCGGGGTGGACCAGAGGGCTTGGACGTTCGAAGTCGTCGGCCCGGTCGGGGCTCGAATCGTCGGGGCCTAGATGCTCGTTGCCTCGAAGCAGCTTGTCGAGTGAGACGTCGAGCTCGGTGACAATGGCGTAGAGGGTTCCCACCGACGGTTTGGAGAGACCGCTTTCCAGTTGGGAGATGAGACTGGCCGAAAGCCCGAGCCGTCTCGCCAGTTCGCGCTGGCTGATACCCGCTTTGGTGCGCTCTGCGCGGAGCCGGCCGCCAATGCCGTCGAGTTCCTCAGTCATTTCACGGCTCCTCCATGTGGAGCGAGGTTAGGGCGCCCGACTCCGGCGCTACATGAGCAGCCAGCCACCGTCTACGTACAGGTTGACTCCGTTCACCGAGCGGTTCTCCAACAGAAACACTGTGGCGTCGACGACGTCGCTCATGGTGGCAAGCCGATTGGTCGGGGTCCGGGCCAGGATGGCGTCGAGGGCCTTTCCTTCCCAAAACGGGCTGTCACCCACGATGCCGGGATGAATCGCGTTGAACCGGATCGGGGCCAGCTCTATCGCCAGGGTGGTGATCATGGTGGCGACGGCGCCGTTTACCGCGGTAACCGTGGTCGATCCAGGGTAAGGCCTGTCCTTTGCCCGCCCACCGAACAGCACCACCGAGCTGTCGTCGGAGAGATTCGGGATGAGGGCGTGAACGGTCTCGGTGTATCCGACGATCTTCATCGTCGCCAGATTGGTGGCACTCTCGTAGTTGTACTCCCGCACCGGATTGTTGTCTCGGTCGATGGCAGACAGCACCAGCCTGTCCACGGGTCCAAGGTCGGCAAGCGCCGATGCGATTGTCTCTGGTCGGGCCAAGTTGAATCCGATTCCGCTGGCGTTCTCACCCAACTCGGAGGCGACGGCTCGAGCCTTCTCGGCGTCCCGGCCGGTTACAACGACGTTGCGCCCCTTCTCCAGGTAGTGGACGGCGAGCTCACGCCCCATCCCACCGGTACCCCCAATGATCACAACCGCACCATCGGCCATCAATCTCGCTCCTCGTTGAATACGCTCCGATCCTAACCTGGCGCGGCATCCACTGTGCAGTGAGACTGAGCACTCGATGGTTTCGAGTTGTGCCGCGCCTCGGAGCGAGGAGATTGAGATCGACAGAAATCAGGCGCCTGTGTGAGCTATGACGTGTGCATCATCGGCGCCGGGCTCGTTGGTTTGGGTGTCGGTCGCGCTCTCGCCCAGTCTCATCCCGGCATCGGACTCGTCATTCTCGACAAAGAGCCAACCGTGGCTGCGCACCAGAGCAGTCACAACAGCGGTGTCGTGCACTCGGGTCTCTATTACCGCCCCGGATCACTGAAGGCCAAGCTCTGCGTCGAAGGGAGGCGGGCGCTCAAAGAGCTCTGTAGTGCCGAGGGAATCAGCTTCCACCAATCGGGAAAAGTGGTGATCGCTACCCATCGCTCCGAACTGGCGGCCTTGGATGAGTTGGAGCGGAGAGGTGTCGCCAACGGGCTCATCGGCCTGAGGCGACTGGACCAGGCGGGTCTACGAGACATCGAACCAGCAGCAATTGGAGTGGCGGCGCTTCATGTGCCGGAGGCGGGCGTCGTCGACTTCCCTCAGGTGGCGACGAGCCTGGCCAAGACCCTCGCTTCTGGAGGCGCCGACATCTTGACCGGGCAGAGAGTCGAGGCGGTTTCGCTTGACGGGCAGGGTGCCCGGATTCGATCGGGCGATATGGAGATTCGTGCCAGAGTCGCGGTGAATTGCGCGGGTCTTCAATCCGACCGCATCGCCTCCCTTGCCGGAGTGCGAAGCGATGTTCGCATCGTTCCCTTCCGGGGTGAGTACTACACCCTGACGCCCGAGGCGGCCCACCTGGTGCGCGCCCTGATCTATCCCGTGCCCGACCCGCGTTTCCCTTTTCTCGGCGTGCATTTCACCAGAGGCATCGACGGCACAGTCGAGGTAGGCCCCAATGCCGTGCTCGCCATAGGGAGGGAGCACTATCGCGGCACGAGCCCGAATTGGGCGGAGCTTCGTGAGACCCTGGGTATGCCCGGGTTTCGCAAGCTGGCGCGCCGGCATCTGTGGACCGGTGCGAGTGAGATGGTCAGGTCGCGATCGCGATCGATGTATGCCCGGGCGGCCCGCGCCCTGGTCCCCGAGGTCGAGACCCGGCACCTCGTCAGAGGTGGGGCCGGAGTGCGAGCGCAGGCCGTCGACCCGAATGGCCGCCTGATCGACGACTTCGTGATCGAGGAAGCAGGCCCGAGCATCCACGTGTTGAATGCCCCGTCACCCGGAGCCACCTCCAGTCTCGCCATTGGCGCCCACATCGCTGCTATCGCCGGCCGCCGGCTCGGTAGGTGAGACTTCGCCCAAGTGTGTAGTGTCACTAAGCAGTGAGCGGCACAGAGACTCGTCGGGACGGTGGCATGGCTTCGGCCGATCGTCGTCTGTCCCGTGAGTTGAAAGTTGACCCCATGAGAGGAGACACAGATGGCCGATGAGTTCCCTGTGGCGACCAGCCCTGCCCCGGGTGTGATGGGGGTCGATTGGGAGACCCGTGTCGATTACGAGCGCCTCCGTCAGCATCGTCTGGCGCGTACCAGGCAAATGCTCGAGCAGGAAGACTTGGGCGCGATCCTTCTCTTCGAGACGTCCAACATCCGCTATGCCACCGCGACCCAGATCGGCTATTGGGCGTTCAACAAAGGCGAGCGCTACGCGCTCGTCACCCAGCAAGGACGGCCCCGTATCTGGGACTTTGGGTCTGCGGCAAAGGCCCACCGGCTTCAGCTGCCACACATGTACGACACCGAGAACTCGGTTGGCGGCAACACCGGGCTCCAGGGGGCGATCGGCCCCGAGACCGGACTCCACAGTCGTGCGGCGGCCGAGATACGACAGGTTCTCGAGGCTGAGGGCCTGGCGGGTGAGCGTCTCGGTGTCGACATGGCGGAGACCGCAGTCTTTCTCGCCCTACAGGCCGAGGGGCTCAACGTCGTGGATGGACAACAGGCGATGATGAAAGCTCGGGAGATAAAGAGCTCCGATGAGATCCTTCTCCTCACCCAGGCGTGCGCCATGGTCGACGGTGTCTATCAGGACATATTCGAGGCCCTCAAGCCCGGGATTCGGGAGTCCGATGTGGTGGGGCTGGCCCACGCCCGGCTCTTCGAGATGGGCTCCGAGTTCGTCGAAGCGATCAACTCCATCGCCGGGGAGCGTTGCAGCCCTCATCCCCATGTCTTCTCGGATCGCCTGATTCGCCCCGGTGATCAGGCCTATTTCGACATCATTCATGTGTTCAACGGGTATCGGACCTGTTACTACCGCACCTTCGTCGTGGGTAGGGCCACCCAGGCCCAGCGCGACGCGTTCAAACAATCACGGGAATGGATGGACGCGGCCATCGACCTGGTCAAGCCGGGGACCACAACAGACCAGATAGCCAAGGTATGGCCGCGTGCCGAGGAGTTCGGCTTCGAGAACGAGATGGATGCTTTCGGTCTCCAGTTCGGTCATGGTGTCGGGGTCGGTCTCCACGAACGACCGATAATCAGTCGCCTCAACTCGCTCGAAACACCCGTCGAGATCGAGGAGGGGATGGTCTTCGCTCTGGAAACCTACGCTCCTGCCGCTGACGGTCGGTCAGCCGCTCGGATCGAGGAGGAGGTGGTTGTCACGGCCGATGGCTGCAAGGTCATCACTCTCTTCCCGTGTGAGGAGCTGATGGTGGCCAATGCCTACTGAGGTCTCAGCCGGGCCATAAATGAAGCTTGCCCCCTTCCTCCATCGCGTCGGTTCCGACCTCGTCAACATCTATCTCGTGGAGGAAGCGGGGGAGATCACCGTTATCGACGCCGGTTTGCCCGGTCACTGGCGAGAGCTCGTCGCCGAGCTCGGGGCGATGGGACGCTCGCTCAACGACGTCCGCGCTGTCGTCCTCACCCATGGCGATACCGATCACATCGGCTTCGCCGATCGTCTCCACGAGGGCGGAGTGCCGGTCCATGTCCATGAGGACGACGCCGCCCGAGCTCGAGGTGAGGTCAAGAAGAGGGTCTCCTGGGGTCCGATCAAGATCGGTCCAATGTCCCGATTCATCTGGTACTTCGCTCGACGGGGCGGGCTGAAGATCACACCTGTGTCTGAGGTCACGACCTTCGGACACGGAGCGACCCTCGATCTTCCGGGGTCGCCAAGGGTCGTCCACCTGCCGGGTCACACACCGGGCAGTGTCGCTTTCCATGTGCCTCACGTAGATGCCCTCTTCGTCGGCGACGCGATGACAACCGGTCATGTCCTCACCGGGGCCGGTGGCCCTCGCCCGGCGCCGTTCACTCTGGCGCCGGCAGAGGCATTGGCCGCGCTCGCCAATCTCGAAACGATCACGGCCACCTGGGTGCTTCCCGGTCATGGACCGCCGTGGAGCGGCGGAGTGCCCGAGGCACTACGCCGGATTCGGTTAGTGGCAACCGAGAGCTGACCGAGGCGAGTGGCCCCTCGCGCAAATGCTTGTGGCGTCTCTCCGGCAGCCACTAGTGCAGCGACAGGCATAGTCTGCCCCGATGCCCCGTTCGCTTCTGGTGCTAGTTGTCGTATCGGCCGCAGCCTGCACCGTTGCCAGCGATGACCGGGTCGATACCACGCCGACATCACCGCCTGATACCACCACCATTTCCACCGATCGGGAGCCCACCACTACCGCGCCAGCCCCTCCGGCCGACACGACAGCCACCACTGTGCAGCCGCCGGTGCCCGACCCCGCGGACCTCGAGCTCGTTTCCTTCCCGGTCCCATCCGGATCCAGGCCTCACGATGTGGCGCCCGGCCACAATGGCGAGGTCTGGTACACGGCCCAAGGCGCCGCTGCGCTCGGCAGGCTCGACCCGGCCACCGGCGAGACCAGGCACACCGACCTCGGTTCTGGCTCGCGACCTCACGGGGTGATCGTCGACCCCACCGGTGTTCTCTGGATCACTGACAGCGGGCTGAACTCGATCGTCAGCGTCGACCCGATCACCGAGGCGGTGACGGTCTACCCGCTTCCCGACGACCGCCCCGATGCCAATCTCAACACCGCCACCTTTGACGACGCCGGCGACCTTTGGTTCACGGGTCAGCGCGGGATCTACGGAAGACTCGATCACGCCACCGGCGACATCGAGGTGTTCGATGCTCCCGAAGGCCGCGGGCCATACGGGATCACCGCCACCCCTGAGGGAGCGGTCTATTACGCTTCACTCGCCGGCTCGTTCGTGGGAGCCATTACCGAGGACGGGACCACCACGGTGCTCGAGCCACCCAGCCCAGATCAAGGAGCACGACGCGTCTGGTCAGATTCCCTTGGTCAGATCTGGGTCAGTGAGTGGAACACCGGCAACTTGAGCAGGTACACGCCCGACACCGGCACCTGGGCCACCTGGCATCTGCCCGGCGACGGCCCCCAGGCTTATGCCGTGTACGTCGACGACCAGGACCTGGTGTGGGTCAGCGACTTCGGGTCGAACTCGATCGTTCGCTTCGATCCCACAACCGAGACATTCGACGCGTTTCCGCTCCCTCACGACCCGGGGGAGGTGCGCCAGATGCTGGGCAGGTCGGGGGAGGTGTGGGCTCCGGAGTCGGCGGCCGACAGCCTGGTCGTGATTCGGGAGCCCCAGTCGTGAGCTCTCGCTCTTCCGGCGTTTTCACTTCGGTCATGGTCGGAGCCGTTGTGGCGGTCGTGTTGGTCCTGGTCCCGGGTCGGGCCGACGCCTCAGACACGTCGACCAGGTGGGAGAACTTCTCCGAGTCGAGCGCCTGCGGTGAGCCGTTCACTCGTACCCCGGTCATGTCGAAGACGGGCATCGTTTCCACCACCGAACCGATCCTCGGCCCCTTCGGCACCTACTTCGGGCGCACGATCAGCCAGGTGCGAAATGAGCTCGTCTCCTGGACCGTCCCGCACAGCGGGGGCCGACGGGTCCAGGTCCACCGGGCGGCCTTGCCCGCTTTCCAGAGGGTGGCCGATGGGCTTGCCGCCCAAGCCGCCGCTGGTCGGGTCTATACAGTCACCCTGGCTAGCGCCTTCTTCGGACGCACGATTGGTGGATCCCACTCACTGTCGCGACATGCCCTGGGCACCGCGATCGATATCAACTATCCGCAGAACCCTTACCGTTCCGACGGGAAGTTGATCACCAACATGCCCGCCTGGTTTGTCCAGGTTTGGAAGGACGCCGGGTTCTGCTGGGGGGGAGATTGGCTGGGCGCCAAGGACCCGATGCACTTCTCCTGGATGGGCCCGGTGACCACGGCGGATGACGCCGACGCCATGGCCCCACGTGCCCCGGCAACCTCTTCGCGACCTTTCGGATCAGCCAGCTCGAATCGTTCTACGGTCTTCGGCCCCGTTCTCGAGCGCTACTCGTTCGTGGTGACCGATGCCACCGGGAGTGGGGCGCCGGACGTGGTCGGTCTCCGTGGCCACCCCACCGGGGCGGTGATCGACATTGCCACCGGATCCCGGTTGTTCGGGTCATGTTCGATCAGCCGGTGGCACATTCCCGACTCATCGGTTCTGGGAGCCGACCACATTCTGTTCGCCGACATCGACGGCGACTCCGGCCAGGACCTGATCACCCTGACTCAAAGCTCCCCGGTGACTGCACGCGTGGCTACCAGACGCGGTGGATTCGATGATGTCACCGCTTCGAGCACATCGTTGCCTTCTGACCTGGTCACCGTGTCAGGGGCCGACTTCGACGGTGACCACCGTGCCGATCTCTGGAGTGTGACTCCCGACGGGACCCTTCAGGTTCACGGTGGTGAGGGTTGGAACCAACTTCTTTACGCAGGACCGTTGCCTTCGGGCGCTCCGGCTCGAATCGCGGTGGCGGACCGCGACGGCGGCAACCTCCCCGAGGTGTTCGCCCTGTATGGCGGTGGCGCGGCCCGGATCGAGGTCCTGCGTCTGACGGGCGGTCTTTGGGTGACCGAGCAGACGCATGCGATCAACAAGACTGCAGGCGACATCCTTGCCCTGGGCGCCGGCGACTACGACGGCGACGGGCGAGCGGACATCCAAACCCTCGACTCAGAGGGTCGGCTCGAGGTGTATCTGGGCAATACCTCAACCGGCCGACCTGTCGAGGATTGGTTCGCGCTCCCCAACCCCGACTGTGTCGACCCGGTGGTACTGCTCTTCGAGGGTCGTTTCTACGACGACGAGACAAGTATCCATCGCAATGGCATCGAAGCAATCGCTGCTGCGGGGATCACCGTCGGATGCAACCCGCCGTTCAACGACAAGTTCTGCCCGGGAGACGTGCTCACCCGGGCCCAGGCTGCCACGTTCCTCGCCCGTGCGCTGAATCTTCCCGAGCCGTTACAGGACTACTTCGGCGATGACAACGGACACATACTCGAGGGTGGGATCAACCGTGTCGCCGAGGCCGGCATCACGACCGGGTGCAACCCACCGGACAACACGAGTTTCTGCCCCGATCGGCGCATGACCCGAGCCGAGTTCGCCACGTTCATCGTCAGGGCGCTGGGATTACCTGCGACCAACACCGATTACTTCGTCGACGACAACGGCCACGTCCTCGAGGGTGCCATCAATCGTCTCGCCGAAGCCGGAATCACCAAGGGGTGCAATCCTCCAGCCAACGACCGTTTCTGTCCCCAGGGTCTGCTCACCAGGGCCGAGACGGCCACCTTCATGACCAGAGCATTCGGCTAGGCCGCGTCTTCTCGGTGAATCGGTGTCAAGGAAGGAGGGGAGTCACTGGCTCTCAGTGATCGACGGTGTCGCGTGGTCGCAACCAGGGCCACACTGGTGAGAATGAGCGGGAGGGCGATGAAGACCGGACCGGTGAGCGTCTCCCGTCCCAGAGTGACCCCAAGCGCCACCGCCACGATGGGATTGACGTATGCGTAGCTGGTGGACAGGGCTGGGCGAACTGTCTTGAGGAGATAGATGTAGGCGGTGAAGGCGACCAGGGAGCCCATGATCGCCAAGTAGCCAAGCGCAATCCAGGCCACGGTGGTTGGCGGCTCGGTGATTCGCTCGCCGATGAGGGGGCCGACAATCGTCATCACAAGACCCGCCGAGACCAGTTCGATCGCGGTGGTCATCGAAGACTCGGGAAGGTCGAGTCTCGCTCCCCAGATCGACCCAAACGCCCAGATGATCGGTGAGATGATGAGGAGGATCATGCCCGTGGTGCTGGCCTGAAAGTCACCCTCCTGTGCCAGCACCAGAACCCCGGCGAGGCCGATGGCCAGGCCGATCCACTCTCGACGATGTGGCCAGTTTCCGAAAAGCCCGCTGATCAATGCGATCCACACCGGGATCACCGCGACCGCGGTGGCGGCGACCCCTGAGCCCACACCGACGTCTTCGGCGATCGTGACCAGACCGACGCCACCGACCAGGAGGACCAGTCCCATCCGGGCCGCATTCCACCACTGGCGACGGGTGGCAATCGCCCGGCCACGCACGGCCAGGATGAGGAAGAGGATCCCGCCTGCGATCAGGAATCTGAAGCCGTTGAGCAAGAAAGGTGGAAAGCTCTCCAGCCCGAACCGCAAGCCGAGATAGGTCGAGCCCCAGATGAAATAGACCGCCAACAGGGCACCCACGACCAATGCCTTGGGCGCTCTTGCGATGTGCGTGGTGGCAGTGGAGGTCTTCATTGTCACGTCTACCTGTATGGGGCTATACTCGGGTTGTGCCTTACACAATAGTCGGAACCGGGTAAGGGTCCAAATGGACTTTTCGCATTACAGCGATCAGCCGGTGCAAACGGCCGTCGACCTCGTCAATTCATTGGACGTGGTCAGCGGTGTGGACAAACTGGCGACTCCTGTCGATGTTGCCGCGTTCATCGAGTCTCACGACGGCGAATGGTCGCGGCCCGGCTGGGAGCCGAGCGAGCGGGACCTCCACGAAACCCGGGCGTTGCGAGCGCGGCTGCGCCAGGTGTTCGAGTCTGCCGACGATGCGGAGGCGGCGGCCGTGCTCAACGATCTCCTGTCGGATGTCAACGCCGTGCCCAGGTTGAGTGTCCACGGTCCGGGGCCACATCTCCACTTCGAGTCCGAAGGTGACAGCCTATGGAGATACCTGGGTGCGATCACCGCGATGGGGCTCAGCGTTGCCCTGATAGAAGGGGGGTTCGAGCGATTCGGGATCTGTCAGTCATCCTCTTGCGCCGACGTGTTCGTCGACAACTCACGCAACAAGTCTCGTCTCCATTGCTCGGACACCTGCACCACGCGCGAGAACGTGGCCGCACACCGGGCCCGACAGCGGGACCAGGCCTGACGGTCAGAGGTGCCCCTCGGCTTGGGTCTTGATGACTCGCAGCGCCTCCTTGCGGATCAGACCACTAAACGGCCCGATCAAACGCCAATAGCGCAGGAAGCTGCGACGACTCGCCTCGTCTAGGCACAACACCCGGGTCTCGGTGGACAGGCCGGCGCCGGTCTCGGTGGCCATGATCTCAAAACTCCATGCCGCCTTGGCGAATCCTGACCGGGCGAAGTCAGGGAATGACTCCCGATCGAAGTCGACCAACTCACCCGAAGGTCTCCAGAAACGGCCGATCACACCGTGGACGAATCCGTTGGGAGGGTCTTCGGCGAGCAGGGTGAAGCCGATTCTCTCCAGGTCGCCAAGACGCGTGTGGCGACCAAGACCTCGAGCCGCCAACAGTGATCGGGTGAGCCACGACCCGGAGAGGTCGAGATTGCGGGCGATCGGGTAGACGACCTCGGGCGGGGCGACGGTCTCGATCGAGTAACGGGCCCTGTGGTGGTACTCAGGCAGGTGGGCATCGAGCACGGCGGAATCGTCGGGCAAACCGACGAAATGTATCAGGACTTCAGCCCACCGCTCCTTCCCGACGTGGCGTCTGCCACGCGAATTCCATAGGAGGAATCAAATGAACTTCATGAGTGGTGACATGCAACTGGCCCTGGCTCACGACCGCATGAATCGGCTTCAAGCCGAGGCGGAGAGCCACCGCAGAGCGAGGATTGCCAACGGACAGCGACCCGGGGCCGTGGATCGGATGGTCCATGCGATCGATCGTGGCTTGGCCTCGATCGGAGAGAGCTTCAAGGTCGATCGCCGGCCACGATTGCCGGCAATCTGAGAACGCTCACGGCAGGTCGCACGAGCCGTGGCGTTCGAAAGCGAGGCTCGAAAGGTTGTAGCCGTACTGAACGGGGGGCCCAACCGACGTCGGCGGTACGGCTGCAACAGTAAGTGCCGCCATGACTGCGCTGGCAAACGACGAGCCGCTCCAGGCCACGACCGTCGCACCTTCGAGGTCGACGCCACCACGGAGTCCCAACAGATCGCAACCGGGCGCCGCGTTGGTAGCCCAGGAGCGGACCGGGGCAGCTTTGGCGAGGATGGATGCAGTGGTGGCCGTGCCTTCCCAGACCACCTCTTCGCCCGTTTCGTTGACCGCGCCAACGCCATGCATCCGGTCCCGGGGGATTGCCTGGTCGAGTTCGAAGGCGGAGAGACCTGCGGGCCAGAACGGTGACGTCGAGACCTCGTTCCCCGCGGCGGCAAACACTTGACTATCCGGGAAGCTGGTGAGCCAAAGCCTCAAGGCGGCCAGCGTGGTCACCATGAATGGGTCCTCGCCAGGGTCACAGGTATAGGTGCCGAGGGAGAGGTTGAGGGCCACAACGTTTTCGGCAGTCATTTCAGGGCGCTCGAGGAGACGGACTAGTGCCTCGGCTACATGTAGCTCGGTCGATACGTATTCCACTTCTGGCGGAAGCTGTTCCGCGTTGCCGACGATCGAACCGACAGGCACGGGTAGGGCCCTGGCAAAGCCCACCCTGGACTCTGGGGCGAGCTGACGAATCAGAGAAGTGACGAATGTCCCGTGGCTGGCCTTGCTCGGGTCATCGTCGACGGTCTCGGTGTCTAAAGCGGGGTCATAGAGGACGTGCTCTGGTGACATCCAATCAGGCAGCCTTTGGATCATCAAGCCGGAGTCGACGACGGCGATGATGCTTTGGCCGAGGGTGGCTGTCGGCTGGAGGATCTCGGTCTCGGGGCGGGAAATGGGGTCGGTCCCGGGCTTCAATCGCCAATGGCCGGCCAAGCCGATGGCATGGAGCGGGGATGCTTCGATCTCAGCGCTTTCTAATGCCAGTGCTATGGCGAGAGGATCCTCCCCGTTGGTAGAGAATAGATGGACGATGGCATCGAGCTGTTCGAGTACCGGGGTGTCGCCGAGAACCGCCTCGGCCGAGACCGGGGTGATCAAGCCCTCGAGTTCGGCTTCAGCCTGCTCACCCTGGCCTGCCTCTACCGCGACAAATCCATCAAGGTAAAAACAGGACCAACCCGCTGGTGGCGTCGGTAGCTCCGTAACTGGATCACCGCGTGGTGGCGATGTGGTGGTCTCCTCGGATTCGGGCGGCGCGGTCCCCTCGCCGGAGGTAACGGTGGTAGTGATGCCGGTATCGTTGACACACGATGCGACGCTGAGAGCGAGCACCAGCGTCACAGCGACCCTTCTCCATCTGTTCATCACAGCCCCCAGACGTGGTTCCGGCTGATCTAGCTTGGAGTGGTACGGGGAAAGCCCGTTCGACTTGGCGAACCCTACTCCCGGAGTGGATCTCGGTGTCGACTGTTTCCGATGTGCCTGCCGACCCACGAAGACTGATGGAGCTCGCTCAGTCGGATCCGGCGGCAGTGCTCGAGCTGGGCCCGATGGTCATGAGCGGGCTTGCGCCGGATAACCATACGGCCAGGTCGATGGCACTCCGCGCCCTCGGCATCGCGGCCCGCCTTGGTGCCGATATGAGCGCCTCGCTTCGCTTCGGGGAGCAAGCTTTCGCCGAGGCAGTCGCCGGGGGTGAACCCTTGCTCCAATCGGAGGCTCTCATGTCGTTGTCCGGGTCACTGGCATTCGCCGGTGACAATTCCCGGGCGTTCCAGCTGCTCGACCAGGCTGCCGAGACTGCAAGCACCCTTTTGCTTGCGGAGATCGAATTTCAGAGAGGCACCATTCTCGGCCGGATGGGCGAGGCGTTGACCGCTATTGCCCACCTCTCGAAGGCGCTGGCCGTGTTCGAAGAGCACTCGGACCGTGAGTCGATCGCCATGACACTCCACAACCGCGGCATGGTTCAGATCGCGGCCGGCAGCCTGGTCGAGGCCGAGGCCGATATGCGCCGGGCGTTGATGATCGATGCCGAGGACCAGCGTGAGATCGGCGTGGCGGGCGAGATCCATGGTCTGGGGTTGATCGCATCGCTGCGGGGTGAAATACCTGTAGCTCTCGCTCGCTTCGACGAGAGCGCTGACATGTTCCAGAGGCTCGTCGGCTCCTCTTCCGAGATCCAGGTGAGTCGATGCGAGGTGTTGCTCGCGGCCGGGCTGTTTCGCGAGGCGTCGTCACTTGCCAGGACGATCGCCGCTGATCTGCGACGTGCGGGTCTGGCTGAAGATGAGGCCGAGGCTCGGTTGGTTGGCGCTCAGGCAGATCTCTTGGCCGGAGATCTCGACAGCGCCCTGAGCTCGTCGCGCAGCGCCTCGAAGATGTTCTCGGATCAGGGGCGTGCAACCTGGGCGGCCGTTGCACGGCTCATCGGGATCGAGGTCCAACTTCGTGGTGAGTTGGTCGATCGATCGTCGCAATCGGAGGCACGAAAGGCCGCCGTGATCCTCGAGCGTGACGGACAGGTAGCTGGTGCACACCGGGCAAGGTTGTTGGCCGGGATGATCGGGTCTCGGTTGGGCGAGGATGAGAGCGCCACTGCCGATCTAAAAGCGGTCGCCGAGAGGGCCGCTGGCCCGATCGAGCTGCGACTCCAGGCTCGATTGGCCAGGGCCATCATGCGACTGAGCGGTGGAAACCCCCGGGGTGCCGATGCCGCGGCCCGATCCGGAATGCGACTCCTCGACGAGTTTCAGGCGTCGTTGGGGGCGACTGACATACGGCTTGGCGTGGAGAGGCACGGTCGAGCCTTGGGAGACCTCGGTCTGGAGCTAGCTATCACATCTGGAGACCCAAGGCGGGTGTTTCGTTGGATGGAGAGGACGCGGGCGAGAGCACTTCTCTATCGACCGGTTACCCCTCCGGACGACGAGGAGTTGGCTGAATTTCTGACAACGCTACGACAGGTGACCACAGAGCTCCGCTCTGCTCAGGGTGATGAGGCGGCTCTGTTGTTGAGCAAACAGGGAAAGACACAGCGAGCGATACGCGATCGGGCTCGACTCATGCGTGGGACCGGGCAGGTGGCGGGATGGGTCGATCCACGATCGGTGACGGACGCACTGGCGGACTCCACCATGGTCGAGTTGGCTGAACATGGAGGAGTCCTTTGGGCAGTCATTATCCGCAACAAGCGGTATCGGCTGATCGAGCTGGGTGCGGAATCCGAAGTGACTTCCGAAGTGGAGAGCCTGCGTTTTGCCTTGCGCCGACTCGCTAGGGGGCGGGGGTCGATCGCCACAGCCACAACCGTGGCGCAGAGACTCGACGGCCTCGTGCTTCAGCCACTCGGCCTGACTGACGGGCCAGTTGTGCTCGTGCCGACACCAGGCCTCTATGCGACTCCCTGGCACACCCTGGCCTCGTGTCGGCATCGACAGATGACGATCACCCCATCGGTCGAGCTGTGGCATCGAGCAAGCCTGTCTGACCGGGTGGGGGAGGGAGTGCTGTTGGCTGCAGGACCCGACCTGGAACTGTCAGACATCGAAGTCAGGGAAATGGGGTCTCTATATCCAACTGCGACCCGGCTCACGGCAACCGAATCGACCGTCGGCAGAGTCCAATCGCAACTCGATGGCGCCGGAGTTGCCCACATCGCCTGTCATGCCTCCTTCCAATACGAGAACCCGATGTTCTCCTCGCTTCGCCTTGCCGACGGCGACCTCTACGTTTACGACATCGAGCGTCTCAGCACCGCTCCTGACCTGGTGGTCCTCTCCGCGTGCGACTCCGGATTCACCGAGACCCACGCTGGCGACGAGCTGATGGGGCTCAGCTCTGCGCTTCTCAGCATGGGTACGCGGTCGATCATCGCCAGTGTCGGCCTGGTTCCGGATTCCGCGGCCACCAAGGACCTCATGGTTGCCCTGCACCGGGGTCTCGTTTCCGGCTTGAGCCCGTCCCAGGCGCTGCACCGGGCCCAGGTGGAGGCGGCCGAGACACCCGAGGGTTACGTCGCTGCCAGCTCCTTCATCTGTATTGGGGCCGGCTGAGGTTCTTTGTATTTAGGGAGCCGTCTCGCCCTCTGATCCGTACGATGAACCACATGGCCTCCTTGGCGCGAGCCACGCATGGCGAGTTACTCGCCAGGGCTGCCGAGGGCGACCAGGCGGCGTGGAACGCGTTGGTCGATCGGTTCAGTCAACTGGTGTGGTCGATCGCGCGCGGGTTCAGGCTGGATGAGGCTACCGCCAAGGACGTGAGCCAAACCGTCTGGCTTCGCCTCGTGGAGAACGCCGATCGCATCACCGACCCCGAGCGGCTACCTGGATGGTTGGCTACGACCTGTCGTCGTGAGGCGCTTCGAGTGAAGGAGGCCCGGGACCGGATGGTCCCAACCGAGTTCGAATACGACGTGGTTGACGACTCACCGTCACTCGAGGCGATGCTTGTCGAGGACGAAGAGGCGCGAGAGGTGGTGGCAGCCTTCAGTACCCTCAGCGAAGAATGTCAGCAGCTGTTGCGCTTGCTTGGCGCCGAGCCTCCTCTCAGCTATGAGGAGATCTCTGAGATCCTCGACAGACCGATAGGCAGTCTGGGCCCGACACGCGCCAGATGCCTCGAGCGTCTCAAGGCCGCGATGACGGCGCGTATCAGTGGAGCCGGCGACGGCTCTTATCTGGCAGGAGGAGATGCCCCATGAGCGAATCAACACCTCGGAGTGAAGATCGGCTCATCTCCCTTCTTCGAAAGGGTCTCGACGATGCAGACCCGGTACCGATGGATGTGACGGACTTCGCAAAGGCCGCCCTCTCCTGGAGGACCATCGATGCGGAACTGGCAGAGATCGCCTATGACTCAAGCGAAGAGACGACACCAGCCGGTGTGCGCAGTGCGGCGACCGCACGCATGCTCTCCTTCGAAGCCGGACACTGGACGATCGATATCGAATTCAACGCTGCCACCGGTCGGCTCATCGGTCAGGTCGAGCCCGCCCGTGAGGTCATCGTCGAGCTCCACCTCGCCGGTGGTCCTGTCATTTCACTTGCCGACGAGCTGGGACGATTTGATTTCGATGGAGTCCTGCCGGGCCCGGTCAGTCTGGTGTTCCGCACGCCTGGAGACCTCGAAGTTGTCAAGACCGAATGGACGGTCCTGTAACCGACACTCGCGATTCGGTATCAGCACCCGATTCTCAGCCTCTCCTTCAACGAAACGTCGTCTTCAGACGACGTCCGTATAGGCGAGGAAGGCAGAACATGGCATACATGTCCGAACCCCAGGTTCCGGGGAGCACTCGGAGCTTGTCCTGGGCATACCGATCCCCGACACGACCAGAGAACCCCGTGCAACGGTGGTTGGGTCGCCGTCGCAAGGACAACCGGCTCCAGGAGAGGCACCGACCTCAGGTGCCGGGTCGCCTCATTGTTCGCCCGGCCATCTAGTAGACGGCAAGAGGCACGGCCTCGCTTAACGGAGTGACCGACCCCCCGCCCCGGCGGGGGGTCACTCTTGTCTTTACGCGAAGAAGGGGACCGTCCTTGCGGGCGGGCCCCTTCTTGTCCTGTGGCGACTGACCGTTATCTGGCGAGCCGCTGGATCGGGTTCTGCTCTTCGCCATTTGCGCTACCAGCGCTTTGCCCTTCGAGGAGCTCGTGGGCCAGACGCTGCCTGAGGACAGCCTGCTGCGCCGCCTTCTTCGCGGCGTAATCCTCAGCCAATTGCTGGACGAAGTCCGGGTAGCGAAGGTTGAAGACGTCGCCGGCATTCACGCCGCCGGTCTGAGTCGAGGCTCCGACCGACGCCGCCTGCTCCATCCTGAACTTCTCGATGTTCAACGCGGGGTGAGCTGCCCTATTGGCGGCCTCGATTTGCGCCATCACGCGCTTCAGCTCCGCCGGATAGTTCGCTGGATCCCGTCGGGCGTAGTAGTCGGCGAGACCGGTCAAGCGATCGGACTCGGCGACGGACGCACGCTCAACTCCGGAAGTTGGGGCTGCGTTCCGCTGGTTGACAGCGAACACAAAGCCAAGGGTGATCACTACCGCCAGCCCAACGGCAGCGAGCCCAAGGAACCGGCCGGAGCGACCGGTCTGGGGTGTGGTACCCGGGTGGATAACACTCGTAGACATGGTTTCCTCCTGTCCATCCGACGAGGACCTTGTGCCCTCATCAGACGGACAGAGGAAGGGAGGCCGCCCCTGATACCAACGATTGCACAATCAAGGGAGGGTCGTCCCGGACGACCCTCCCTTGATTGTGTCTGATCGACTGTGCCGGGACAGAGAGCCCCGACAGGTGTCCTAGTTGTTCGCCTGCTCGAGCCGGAACCGTTCGATGTCGGCGCCGGGTGATTCTGCCCTGCTGATGACGCCGGCTTGTTCGAGCCGGAACCGTTCGATGTTGGCGCCGGGCGACGTCGAGCGAGCAATCTCACGTTCGGCGAGAAGCTCGGCCTTTGCCCGGTGTGCATCGCTCACCATGGGGTGGGCAGGTTGCACAACGGTGTTGGTGGCGTCGTTTCCCTGGTTGACGGCGAACACGAAGCCAAGGGCGATCACTGCGGCCAGACCGACGGCTGCCACCCCGAGTAGGCGGCTTGAACGTCGGGTGGGGACTGTGCGCCCAGTGCGGGTCACGTTTGTAGACATGGTTTCCTCCTGTCCTCGACCAGGACCTCCTGTCCTGGTCGGTGGAGAGAGGCCAGATGCGTCTCGGTGATACGGCGATCTCCGCTGTGTCATGCCAAAGTGAGGTCATGGTTGTGGAGCGGTTGACCGAGCCGGGCGCCTTGCTCGGCGAGGGCCCGGTATGGGACAGCGACCAGAGAACTCTGCTCTGGGTGGACATCCTCGGTCAACAAGTCCACCGAACCGACCCCGGCACAGGCATCACCCGCTCCATTGGCACCCCCAGCGCGGTGGGAGCGGTGGCGATGGACCGTACGGGTGGTCTGATTGCAAGCCTGGTTGGCGGTGTCTATAGACACGACGGCTCGGAGTGGGTCAGCTTGGTCGACATCGAGTCGGACGATGCGGACAACCGGTCCAACGAGTCGAAGTGTGATCCCTTCGGCAATTACCTGGTCGGCACCATGGCATGGAGGGCCGACAAAGCGAGCGGTGCCCTCTATCGAGTCCATCCCGATCTGGTGGTCGACACGCTGCGAACCGGTCTGACTATCGCCAACGGGTTGGCCTGGGTCGACGAGACCGTGTGGCACATCGACACGCCCACCGGCCAGGTGGTTGGATTCCGCTACGACCCTTCAGCTCCTCTGGGTGATGTGATCGGCGTCATCGACGTTGAGCCGCCGGGCAAACCTGACGGGATGTGTCTCGATGCCGACGGTTGTCTCTGGGTGGCGGTGTGGGGCTCGGGCACAGTCCGTCGCTATTCCCTCGATGGCCGGCTGCTGGCCCAGATCGAGGTTCCGGCCAGTCAGGTGAGCTCGTGCGCCTTCGGTGGCTCCGATCTCTCGTCGTTGTTCATAACCACCGCTCGGGAGAATCTCGAGGATCCGACGGTCGAGCCGGAGGCCGGCGCGGTGTTTGTCACCGATCCCGGGGCTCAGGGTTTGGAGCCGGATCGCTTTGCCGGCTGAGTGTTCACGTCAGCCTCGGTTCGTTCGCGTTAGGTTGGGCTCATGAATCTGATCCTCAAGCTGGCCATCACCGCTCTCGGGGTGTGGGTGGCGGAGTCCATCGTTCCCGGTCTCGAGTTCGAGGGGTCCTTTTGGAAGCTGGCGCTCATCGCGGTGGTGCTGTCGCTGGTGAATGCCATCGTTCGACCGATCATGGTGCTGCTCAGCCTCCCCATCGTGGTCCTGTCACTGGGTCTCTTCCTACTGGTGACCAACGCCCTGGCTCTGGCGCTGGTGATCTGGCTGGCTGCGCCCGAGCGCATGGACCTGGGTCTGACCTCGACAGGGTTCTTCTGGGCCACCTTCTTGGGCGCCCTGGTGATCAGCCTGGTCCGTTTCGCCGTGGAGAAGCTGGTCAAGGTCGACTGAAGCCGACCCGCCAACGACGGCAACCGGGTACCTCCGGTGTGGCAGCGGTCAGTCCTGCCAGGAGCGGATCCGGTCGATTCTGAGCCGGATCAGCACCGGATAACCGGCGGCGAACTCGGGAGGGGTCCATCCGAGACGAACGATCTCGCCCTCGTACTTGGCCAGGTACCTCGGGACCTCATGGGCGGGGATGGGTGAGTGATCGATGGTGGCGGTGGCCTCCATAGTGGCGATCTTGTCCCCCTGGGCATCTCCGCGCAGGTTGAATGCCACCCTCGGGTTGGCCGCGATGTTGTCCAGCTTCCTGGCCGCGGCCTGGCTGTAGATGAGTAGGTCGTCGTCGTCACGGAGAAACCAAACAACCGAGGTCTGCGGTTGGCCGGTCGGCGTGACGGTGGTCATCCACCCAACAAACTCCTCGTCGAGATGGGTTGCGACCTCGGGGCGGGTGTCGAACATCGGGGAGAAGTTAATCACTCGAGGGAATTGGTCGCGATCAGGGCTCCGATGAAGCCAACCACCGAGGTCTCTCTCGGGTTCATCCATCCTGGTGAGAAGCTGATCCTCGCTCGTCTGCCTCGCTTCACGATCGGCCCCACGAGGGCGGCCTTTGGGGCTCGATCAGTACGTCGAGGCAGTCGCCACGCCGGCAGCGCCCCACACCTGGAAACCGGCGCCCAACCGGTTACCGATCATCTCGCCCGAAGCCAGGTCGATGATGCTGGTCTCGGACCAGGAGGTGAGGTAGCCGAATCGCCCGTCGCCGCTGAACGAGATCGGGTAGTACCAGTCGTCGGGGCCCTCATGGTGGGCCAGGACCTCCATCGAGGTGGTGTCGATCACGAACACGCCATGAGATTCGAATGTGGTTGTCGACAATCGATCTTCCTGAGTGAAACCCCACCCGATCAGGCGGTTCCCGTCCGGGGACAGATGTACCTCGCCGATCGGTGCGTCGAGACGGTCGATCCGGGCCCAGGTCTCGGTGTCGATGACCTGCAGCCCGGTCGATCGGGTGCCGAGATACCAGTCGTCCTCACTTGCGACGACCGCTTCACCAACCCGGGTAGCGACATAGAGCCGCCGACCATCCGGGCTCAGCTGCGCCGATCTGGTGCTGTCGGCGATGGGCATGCCACCGGCCTGTGCCGGGCTGGCCAACCAGCCGAAGAGTCTCCCCACGGCCGACGCCTCCGGCCCAAACCGGTGGTCCGTCACCTCGCCTCCGACCAGATCGACCTCGGTGACCACATCGCGATCGGCATGGACGATCAGCGCTCGTCCCCGATCCCACACCAACCCGGGGTAGGCCCCGACGAAGGGGCTCCAGCTCTCCCCGATGTCGACTTCCTCGATCGGGCCGTAGGTCACCTGGGGCAACTCGATCGCTGTCAGCTCACCGCTGCTCAGGTCTACGGTGGCAATCATTGGTTCCTCGCTGGTGAGGCCCCAATCCCCGGTGGTTCCGAACACCGCGATCAGGGGCCCGTGCTGGTGGATCGGGCTCAATGGCGAGAATCCCTCAGGAAGTTTCGACGCGACCTCGTCCTCGGCCCCGGGTCTCAATCGCTTCAGCGTTGGCCAGCTGGGCCCACCCTGCGCGTAGTAGACCACACCTCGATCGGTGACGTATGGCTCGCCGGAGCCGACGGGTTGCCAGCTGGCGATGATCTGCCAGTTGGTGACATCCAGCAATCGAACCTCAGTTACGCCGCCCTCCTCGTTGCTGGCATAGCCGGCGAGCCAGTGACCGTTTTCAGAAGCCGAGCCCCAGAAGTAGTCGCCGGCCGGGATCGGGTCGAAGCCGGGTAGAGGCTCGAGCGTCATCGGGTCGACCCGAAACAGGGCGGTCTGCTCCACGTCGATGGTCGTGGTCGGGATGGGACGGGTCGTGGTCGACGGAGCCAGGTCGAGGGCGATGGTCGGTGTCGGGGCGAAGACGTCAGGTGCCGCCAGTGGCTCCTCGGCAGCTCCAGGATCGGTGCACGCCGTTGCCATGACCATGGTCAAGACAAGAGCGATCAGGTTCCGGTTTGGGGTCATGGCATCTCCGGTCTCTGCCGCTATAGACGCCCACTCACCTCGATTCGTTCATGACACTGGGCTGGCCGGCTACTTCTTCTTCTTGGAGAGGTCGCCGAGGATCTGCTGGGAGGCGAACCGACCAGGGGCGCCCATGACACAGCCCCCGGGGTGGGTTCCCGAGCCGCACTGGTAATAGCCCTCGATCGGGGTGCGGTACTGGTTCCAACCGGGGGCAGGACGGAAGAAGAACATCTGGGGGGCGAGGAATTCGCCGGCGAAGATGTTGCCCTCGCTCAGCCCGACGACCCGTTCGATGTCGAGGGGGGTGACCACCTCCCGGTGGAGCACCAGGTCGCCAAAACCGGGGAAGAAGCCCTCCAGCGTCTTCTGCACCACATCACCGAATCTGTCCCGCTCGCTGTCCCAGTCGCTCTCCTTGAGGTGATATGGCGCGTACTGGATGAAGCACGACATGACAGCCTTGCCCGGAGGTGCCATGTCGGGATCGACGTTCGACTGGATGCATGCATCGATATATGGCTTCTGGGAGTACCACCCGTAGTTGGCGTCGTCGAAGGCGCGCTCGAGGTAGTCGAGAGAGGGTCCCATGTTGATGAACCCGCGGTACTGGTCGGAGCGACCTACCAACGCCGGGTATGTCGGATTGGCGTCCAAGGCGAAGTTGACCTTGGCCGACGTCCCCTGAAACTTGAAGCGCCGGATGTTGTCGACCAGGTCGGTTGGCAACTCCCTGGGATCCACCAACTCCATGAAGGTGCGACGCGGATCGACAGCGGAAACCACCGTCTTGGCTTGGATCTCGCTCCCGTCCATCAGAACTACCCCGGTGGCCCGTCCGTTCTTGGTGACGACATGGTCCACCGGAGACTCGAGCCGGATTTCGGCGCCGAATCCCTCGGCGGCGCGGGCCAGGACCTGGGTGAAGCCACCATTGCCCCCTTTGTGGAACGACCAGGCGCCATAGGCACCGTCGTGCTCGCCGAAAGAGTGATAAAGCAGAACCAAGCCCGATCCTTGAGATCGGGGACCGACCTTGGTCCCGATGATCCCCGAAGAGGCGTGGAGACCCTGCATGATGTCCGACTCGAAATAGTCCTCGAGAATGTCGGCCGCGCTTCCTGTCATCAGCCGGATCAGGTTGTGCAGGACATTGGGGGGGAGATCGGCCAGGTGGGCGCCGATCGCGGCCATTCGCGCCCGCTCCTCGGGGTCCTTGGAGGTGATGTCGGGTGGGATCGAGTCCATGAGGGGCCGGATGGCGTGGACCACCTGTTCCATCATGTGCCCGTATGCGTCGTAGGCATCGGCATCATGGGGAGAATGTCGTGCGATCTCGTGGTGGTTCTCGTTCTTGTCCTGACCGAGAAGCAGGTAGTCGCCGTTCTCCATCGGGGCAAAGGTCGAGGGCATCAGGATCGGCATGAAACCGTGCTTGGTCAGCTCCAACTCGTGGATGATCTCGGGTCTGAGCAGGCTCAGCGCATAGGAGAAGGTGGTGAAGCTGAACCCAGGGTGCAGCTCCTCGGTTATGGCCGCCCCGCCGACCAGATGTCGACGTTCGAGAATCAGGGTGGTGAGCCCGGCCTTGGCCAGGTAGGCGCCGTTCACCAGGCCGTTGTGGCCACCGCCGATGACCACCGCGTCGTACTTTTTCTTCTCTGACATCTCTACCTCAGACTGTCTTTCTCGGTGGGTTGAAGAAGGGGAGACGGGTCACATTGGCCTTGACCACGTCATAGCGATGGTCGATGGTGACTTCCAGGCCGACCTCTGAGCCGAGGGTGGCGTGCTCGGGGCGGACCCGAGCTATCCCGATGTGTCGCTGGAGCATCGGTGAGTAGACGAAGCTCGGGGTGTAGCCGATGCGCTGCAGCTTGTCGTCATAAATCATCATCCCACCGTGCTCGGGGGTGTGGTCTTTGGGTGGCACCAGTCCCCGTTCGTTGTAGAGACCGTCCCAGGCCAGCCAGTCGACCATGATGCCCACCGTCCTCCAACGAGACCTGCCCTCCTTGACCTCATTCTCTATCGCCCGTCGGCCGATGAAGGCGCGGTCGTCCGCCTCCAGGTCGCGAAGCATCCAGCCCATGCCCAACTCGTGGGGAGTGGTGCGCTGGTCGTCGTTCCATGCGTACCGGGAGGAGTAGAAGTCCACGTCTATGAGTACCAGACCGGCCTCGATCCGGGTGATGAGAAGGGCAGTCTGACCGGCGGGGACCACCCCATAGGGAGTGGCGATCTCGAACACCATGTCCCAGACGTTGACGGCATCGTCACGTCCCACCCAGATCTCGTATCCGAGATCACCGGTGTAGCCGGTGCGGGAGATGGTGACCGCGGCATCTCCGATCTTGGCCGGCGTCAGATGGAAGTAACCGATGCCCTCCACCTCGGGAGCGAGTTGTGTGAGGATCTCACGGGCGTACGGCCCCTGCAGGGCCAGTGCGCCGTATTGGTCCGAGACGTCTTCTATCTCGACCGACATCCGACCGGTCAGGTCCTGGAGATAGGCCATGTTTGGCTCGGCGGCACTGAGCAGGAACTCGTCGTCCGAGTGGCGGAGGATCACGCCATCCTCGACGACGTACCCCTCTTCGTCGCACCAGAGGGTGTAATGAGCCTGACCCGGGCGACACTTCCGGATGTCACGGGCCAACACGCCGGCCAGGAACCTCTCGGCGTCCTTTCCCGCGATGCGGTACTTGTACAAAGGTGAGGTGTCGATCACCGCGGCGGCATTACGGATGGCGAAGTACTCGAACTTGTCGGCCATCTGGTACTTGTCGGCGGCCAGATAGCCCGACCAGTGGCTCCATAGACCGGTCTGGTTGGCGGCGCTGGTCCTCGGATGAAACGGCGTCTCACGGATCAATTGTGCAACCTCGGGTCGGTCCGCTCACTGTAACCCCGCCTTGCTTGGCTCAGCCGGGCGGTTGGCGAGTATTCTGAACGACCGTTCAGCTTAGTCCTGGTGGCGTCGGGCTCTTCCAACGGAAACCCTGTCTCACACAAACCGGTCACATAACGCATCGGGGAGCCGCGAAGGGGGATACATTCAGGCAGTCATATCTTGAATGGAGAATCAGTCCTATGAGACGCCTGGTCGTTTTGTCACTTGCCGTGTTGGTGGCGGCATTACTCGTTCCCGCCGCTTCAGCCCAGGAGGAGGGCGATGAGGTCGTGCTCCGAATCGGCCTGACCCAGGACTGGGAGACCCTCAACCCGACTTCAGGCTTTGCGGTCAGTGAGTACGAGATCTGGAATGTGCACTACGCCACCCTCACCGACAAGGCCGCGGCCGACTTCGAGACGACTCCCGGGTTGGCCGAGTCATGGACCGAGTCGGACGATGGGCTCACGTTCACCTACACGCTGCGCGAGGGGTTGCTGTGGTCGGATGGCGAGCCATTGACCTCAGAGGACGTCGCTTGGAATATCAACACCGGACGGGATCAGGGCTGGGACAACATGGCCTCCACCGTGGGCAACCTCGATGCCGTCGTCATCGATGAGCGAACCGTTGAAGTCACCTCTTCGGTTCCGGATCCCAAACTGCCCACGTTGGATGTGTATCTGGTGCCACAGCACGTCTGGGAGCCAATAGCCACCGACTATGACGCGGCGACCCAATACGACGCGCTCGACGGGGTGGGAAGCGGGCCGTTCGTTGTCAGTGATTTTCGCAAAGGTCAGTCAGTGACCATGGTCGCCAACCCGAACTACTGGGGCTACGAGGGCGGGGAGCCGGCGATCGATCAGGTCATCTTCCAACTCTTCGAGAATCCCGACGCCATGGTCGCTGCCCTGCAACAAGGTCAGCTCGACGCCATCCAAGGGTTTCCGGCCGGGTCGGCCGACGCCCTCGAGGCCGACCCCAACATCGAGATAGTCGCCGGCCAGCAAGGAGGATTCGACGAGATCGCGATCAACGGCGGGGCGATCGAGGGTCAGCCGCACCCTGCTCTCCTCGACCTCGAGGTGCGACGGGCGATCAACTTCGCGATCGACAAAGAGGCCGTGATCGAGGATCTCTGGTTCGGCCTCGCCTCCTCGTTGGAGACGATGAGCCCATCCGCCGATCCTAAATGGCTGCCGGACATCCCGGATGAGAATCGCTTCACCTACGATCCGGACCGGGCCAACCAGATCCTCGACGACGCCGGGTACCTGGACACCGATGGCGATGGGATCCGTGAGATGCCCGACGGGACCAACCCGATCGTGCTCCGTCACGCCGTCAACACCGATGGGGATCTGGCCGGGCCAATCGGCGAACTGTTCCTGGGCTGGATGGAAGAGATCGGAATCGGAGTGGAACTGGCGTCCTACGACCAGGATGCCCTGTTCGGGGTGATCATCGAAGGCACCTATGACACCTTCTTCTGGGGCTGGGTGCCGTTCGTCGACCCGGACCCGATGCTGTCCTACTTCACCGAGGCCGAGCTGCTCAACTACAACGACGCCAACTGGACCGATCCGGTATACGAGGAGCTCTACCTGGAGCAAAAAGAGGAGCTCGATCCCGATCGTCGGGTCGAGATCGTCCATGAGATGCTCACCATCCTGCACGATGCCGCGGTTTACATCCCGATGTATCTCGGACCCGACCTCCAGGCGTATCGGACCGACACGTTCGAAGGGTGGGTGCAGCAACCTGCGGAAATCGGGCCGGTCTTCTTCTCCAACTCCTCGCCGAGCTATGCCCGGCTCACCCCGGTCGGCGGTGACGGTGGAGTCCTGGGGACAGGCAACCTCCTGCTCTGGGGCGGAATCGCAGCGGGGGTGATCGTCCTGATCGCGATCTTCGTCGCAGTCCGCAGGAGCTCGACCAAGGACGAGCGGGAGTGACCAGCTGACCGCGGAAGGCCCAAGAAGGCGGGGGAGGGCGCGGCTCATCCGGCGCAAGGTGCTGGGGTCGCTGCTCACCCTCGTCTTTGTCCTCGTGTTCAACTTC
>DASWKK010000097.1:0-2620 GCA_036396655.1 Acidimicrobiia bacterium | reverse complement strand
TTCGGCGCGGGAAGGGCACGCAACCTCGGGGCGCGTGCGACCGAATCCGACGTGATCGTCTTCCTCGACTCCGACGCCATCGTCGGGCCTGACTTCGTGTCCGCACATGCCCGCTGGCACCAGGCCAACCCCAAGGCGGTAGTGATTGGCGGACGGGTTCACCTCAGCGCCACCGGACTCGATCCGGATCGTCTGGCCTCGGCCGCAGTCGACCTCGACGCCCAGACGTTTGAGGATCGATCCGACTTCCGATCTGTTCTCTCCCGCAGGACCTCGAGTCTCCAGGCCACCGACGAGGCGTACCGGGCCTTCGTGTCCTCGAACGTTTCGATCCCGGCGACCCTGTTCGAGTCGACCGGAGGCTTCGATGAGCGGTTCCGATGGTGGGGCAGCGAGGACTCCGAGTTCGGCTGGCGTCTCTGGCAGGAAGGGGCAACCTTCATCGACGACGAGACGGCGCGGATCTACCACCAAACCGACTCGGACACAGCTGGTGGCGAGGAAGGGCGCCAGGAGGCCCGCGAGCTCAACCGTGGCCTTTTGTCCAGCCTGGTTCCGCAGCGGTTCTATCGGAAGGGGATGCCCGAGCCGCCTCCCGAGGTGCCGAAGTTCTCGGTCCTCGTCCACGACGTCCCTCCGGGTGCCCCCCTCTCATTCTGGAAGGCGTTGATCACTCAGAGCCTTCCCGACTTCGAGGTGCTGTTCCTCGCCCACGGTCGGGATCACGACCCTTTCGCCGGTGCCGCCGCAGGTGAGCGCCGGGTTCGATTCATCCCCGACCCGACCGATGCGGTCGTGTCCTCCAGGGGCGAATACCTCCTGTTTCTCAACGGGCACTCCGCCCCAGGCCCGACTCTCCTCCAGAACATCCGCAAGCGGCTAGATGAACGACCGGCGTTGGCCGCGCTCTCCTTCGGCATCGACACACCGGAAGGTGAGTACACGCGAGTCGAGGATGTGGATCTTCTCGAGCGGCATTGGCGTGGCGACCTCCCGCTTTCCGTCGCGGTTCGACGCCGCCAGCTCATCCGTCTCCTCGACTCGGGACAGGAGCTGGGCGCCGCCGTCGCCTCGCTGGCCAGGGGTGACGGTGTGATCCACTCGTCGCTGGCGTTGATCGCTCTACCCGGGGTGGTCCGATCCGAGCGTCCCGAGGGATTCGTCTTCACCCGAAGCCAGAGAAAACAGCTCAAGGAGGCGGCTCAACTCGGCCCGGGGCCGGCGGTGAAGACCGGGCTGCGTCTGGTCAAGAGCAAGCTCAGGCCGCCCGCACCAAGGCCGAAACGTTCCCCCGCGCCGACCGATGGGCCACCAGGTGTCAGATACGTGGGCTGGGTCGGCAAGGACAATCTGGGCGACGAGGCAATGCTCGAGGCCACCCGACGTTTGCTCTCGTGGGGTGAGGTCCAGGCGCGAGGCGAGGCGAAAGACCTCCTCCTCCTCGGCGGCGGCACCCTGATCAACCGCAACCAGTACCTGCGCTGGCTCTTGGAAAGGGACTCACCCCGAATCGAGCGGGCTGTCCTGGGCACGGGTGTCGCCAGTCCCGATTTCTGGGGTTTGACCGAAGAAACGAGTGAGTGGCTGCGCTGGCTGGGCACCTGCGCCTACGTCGGGGTGAGGGGACCTCGGTCGGCGCAGACTCTTTCCGACTGGGGTTTCAAGGGTGAGATCGAGATCTGTGGCGACCCGGCACTCGCGCTGGAACCTCAAGGATCGTTCGAAGGTTCAGGCCCGATAGTCGTCGCCCCCGCCTGGACCAATGGTGAGTTGTGGGGAGGCTCCGATCAGAAGGTCTACGAGGAACTGGCTTCGTCGATCACCAGATGGGAGAAGGAGGGTCGGACAGTCACCTTGATGTCCTGTCACCCGAGCGACGATCGGCCAATCCTGACGATCAAGGAGATGCTGCCCGCCTCCCGGGTGGAGTACCACGCCGGCTACGTCGATGTCACCGAGACGCTCGAACTGGTGGCGCGGTCATCGGTGGTCGTCGGCGAGCGGCTCCACGCTTGTGTCCTCGCTGCCGCCGCCGGCCGGCCTTTCGTCGCGGTCGAGTATCGGCCCAAAGTGCGCGACTTCACTGAGTCGGTTGCCATGGACGACTACCTGATCCGCAGTGACGAGCTGAACGCGGGTCAACTGGTGGAACTGGTCAGTGACCTCAACGACACGCCCGAAGAGATGAGGATGGCTGTAGCCAACTATCGGCAAAGGCTCATTACGGCAAGCAAAGTGATCGAAGCCGCGGTCAAAGGATGACCAACGTCCTGTTGGCGACCAGCAACGGCACCGGCATGGGCCACCTCACCAGACAGGCAGCAGTGGGACTGACCCTGGCGGCCGACCACCGGGCCACCCTGTTCTCGCTGTCCATCGGATTGCCCCTCGCCATGAGCCTCGGTCTCAACGGCGAGTATGCCCCCAGCTATGACCGGCCTTGGATCGAATCCAAGGCCTGGAACGGATACCTCCGTGATCGGCTCAGTGCCGTCATCGAAGAGACCGCCTGCGATGTCGTTCTCTTCGACGGGGTGGCCGTGTACCCAGGGATCGGCCAGGCATCATCGCTCTTGCGTGAAGTGGCGTTTGTATGGCTACGACGTGGGATGTGGCGACA
>DASWKK010000096.1:0-10199 GCA_036396655.1 Acidimicrobiia bacterium | reverse complement strand
CCCCCGGCTTCCCGAAATCAGGGATCGGCTGGGGATCGATCTGAGGACTCTTGGCCTGACTCTCGCCTTGGGCGGGCTGGGCTCTCTGGCCGGCTCATCGATCAGCGGGCTGGTAGTGGGACGGATCGGTGCCCGGCGGGCCGCGGTGATCTCCGCAGTCTTACTCTATCTCCTCCTCCCTCTGATCTCGGTTGCGCCGACGGCGATCGTGCTGGCAGCGGTCCTGGCCACCATGGGTTTCATCGACTCCCAGGCCGACGTCGGAATGAATGCGGTCGGGATAAGGGTCGAAGAGGCCGTTGGCCGGTCGATCATGACCCGCCTCCACGGTCTCTGGAGTCTGGGCACGCTGATCGGCTCCGGGGCGAGTGCCCTCGCGGTCCTGGCCGGCGTCGGCCTCCTTCCCCTTCTGGTGGTTCTCGCCGTTGTCGGTGTGGCAACGGCGTTGGGCGCCGCGCGGCTGGTGCCCGAATCGCCGCCCAGACCCCGCGTGGGCAGCCGATCGGGGTCTCTCGCGGTGGGGTTGATGCTGGCTGGAGGCACCGCGGTTTTCATCGAGGGCGCCCCCTTCGACTGGGGCGCCATATTCCTCATCGACGTGACCGGCGCCGGTGCCGCGCTGGCCGGGGCCGCGGTGATCCTCTACACCGGCGGGATGCTCATCGGTCGACTTGGGGGCGATCACCTGGTCGACCGGTTTGGATCGGTGCCCACCTTGTTCACCGGTCTCGTCCTGGCGGTGGCGGCGATGCTGCTCGTCGTGGTGTCCCAGGTGTCGCCACTGGCTCTGGTCGGTTTCTCCATCTGGGGGCTTGGCATCTCGGTCGCGCTGCCTGTGCTGTACAAGCTGGCCGGCGGGCACCACTCGTTCGCCGAGGGATCCGGGCTGGCTGCGCTCACAGTTGGCACTCGGCTCGGATTCATGGTTTCGCCGGCGCTGGTCGGTGCCGCGGCCACGACCTGGAACCTGCCAACTGCTCTGGCGGTGGTGGTGGGAGTTGCCGCTGTAGCTTCGATGATCACGATCCGTCTCACCCTGGGCGACGCACAATCGCTGCGCGATTCCCTTCCCGGGTCCGGCGTCTCATAATGTGTGACCAACTGACACGGGGAATGGCAGATGAACAAGCAGGCCGAGTACGTACTCCGCACCGTTGAGGAGCGTGGGATCCGTTTTGTCCGGCTCTGGTTCACCGACGTCCAGGGCTTTCTCAAGTCGGTCTCGATAAGCCCGGCCGAGCTCGAGGTCGCCTTCGAAGAGGGCATGACATTCGACGGATCGGCCATCGACGGGTACGCGCGAATCCAAGAGGCCGACATGCTGGCTCGACCCGATCCGTCGACGTTTGCCGTCCTTCCCTGGCGCACCGAGCAGCAGGTGGCTCGGATGTTCTGTGACATCGCCACTCCCGACGGGGAGCCGTTCTCCGGTGATCCCAGAATCGTCCTCAAGCGGAACCTGGACCGGGCCTCGGAGATGGGGTACACCTTCTATGCCGCCCCAGAGCTCGAGTTCTTCTATTTCCGCGACGCAGGCCCTGAGCCGGAGGTCCTGGACCATGGGGGTTACTTCGACCTGACGCCACTCGACGCCGCCCAGGACTATCGCCGCGACACGATCAACGCCCTCGAGCAGATGGGGATACCCATCGAGCACTCCCATCACGAGGTGGCCCCGAGCCAGCACGAGATCATCGCCCGATACACCGACGCGCTGACCATGTCCGACACCATCATGACCTCCCGCCTAACGGTCAAGGAGGTCGCCCTCAAGCACGGGATCTACGCCACCTTCATGCCCAAACCGCTCGAGAACCACGACGGGTCGGGCATGCACCTGCATCTCTCCCTATTCGAGGACGATGTCAACGCCTTCCACGAGCCGGGCACGCCTGGTGGATTGTCCAAGGTCGGCCAGGCGTTCATCGCCGGGCTGCTTCGCCATGCGGCAGAGATGACCGCGGTGACCAACCAGTGGGTCAACTCCTACAAGCGTCTGGTCGGTGGTTTCGACGCCCCGATCTACATCTCCTGGGCGCGCAACAACCAGTCCGCCCTGGTTCGGGTACCCACCGTGAAGAAGGGCAAGCCGTCGAGCGTCCGGGTCGAATACCGGGCGCCGGACGCGGCGTGCAACCCCTATCTGACCCTTTCGGTGCTACTCGCCGCCGGTCTGGCCGGGATCCGGGAGGGTTATGAGATACCCCCGGAGATCGCGGCCAACCTGCACCAGATGACATCGGCGGAGCGGGCCGCCGCCGGGGCCAAGCGGCTGCCGGAGACCCTCTCGGAGGCTCTGGACATCATGGAACAGTCGGAGTTGGTGGCCGGGGCCCTGGGCGAGCACGTCTTCGACTGGTTCCTGCGCAACAAGAGAGCCGAGTGGGACGGCTATCAGCAGCACGTCTCACGATTCGAGCTCGAGACCTACCTGCCCATCCTGTGAACGTCGCAATCCACCCTCCGGACTGCTCCGAGAGCATTCTCGACGGATTGGTGCTGGCAGGAGCGACCCATGTCGAGGCCTCCGAGCTCGCCCCGGAGAATCGGGCGATCAATGACGCCGACGTCCTCCTGGTGGAATTGGGCGACCAGCCGATGCGCCGGTTGCGGGAGATAACCCGGATCGTCGAGGTCATCGGCCTTCCCATCATCCTTGTGGTGACATCCGACCAGCTGGCCCTGATGGAGAGCACAGCCGGTATCGCCGACTTCGCCATCACCCCCTTCGACCCGCTGGAGCTGCGACTCAGAGTCCAGCGTCTCCTGGTCGACGGATCGAAGGACGAATTGGTCGTGTTCAAGGACCTCGAGCTGAACCCTCTCAATTATCAGGCGACGCTGGCCTCGGTCCCGATCGACCTCACCTTCATGGAGTACGAGTTGCTGCGCTTCCTCGTGGAGAACCCGGTCCGGGTCTGGTCCCGGGAGCAGCTCTTGTCCAAGGTCTGGGGTTACGAGTACTACGGCGGCGCCCGGACCGTCGATGTCCATATCCGCAGGCTCCGATCCAAGCTGGGCGAGGAGCGCGCATCCTGGATCACGACGGTTCGCTCGGTCGGGTATCGCTTCGGTTGACCCCGGGTGCGGCGCCACTACGGAGGTGGCTGCACACAACCGATCGGGATCGACCACAATTGCCACCATGGGTTTCCGCACCAAACAAGTCCACGCCGGTGTCTCCCCCGACCCAACTACGGGAGCGATACTCACCCCGATCTATCAGTCGACTACTTTCGTTCAGGACTCGGTGGACGACTACATGGCCAAGGGTTACTCCTACAGCCGCGCCGGGAACCCGACGGTCCGTGCTCTCGAGGAGAAGCTCACCGCTCTCGAAGGGGGTCACGACGCCACCGCGTATGCGTCGGGCATGGCGGCAACCGTGGCCGTGTTCCTGGGTCTGTTGAAGGCAGGCGATCACGTGGTCATCGCCGATGTGGTGTACGGAGGGACCTATCGCTTCGCTGACCAGTTCCTCACCAAGTTCGGTGTCGAGGTGACGTTCGCCGACGCCGCCGACGTAGACGCCATCAAGTCGGCCACGCGACCCGAGACCCGTCTCGTTTTCACCGAAACTCCGGCCAACCCGACCCTCAAGGTGACCGACCTGGCCGCAGTCTCAGAGATCACCCGGGCCGCGGGCGCCCTCCACGTGACCGACAACACCTTCCTCACACCATACTTTCAGCGGCCATTCGAGCTGGGTGCCGACATCGTCATCCACTCGACGACCAAGTTCCTCGAAGGCCACAACGCAACGCTCGGTGGCGCAGTGGTGGTTGATCGCCCCGAGCTCCAGGAGAGGATCGCTTTCGCCCGGATCGCAGCCGGTCTCGTCATGTCACCGATGGTGGCATTCCTGACCCTGCAAGGAATCAAGACCTTGAGTGAGCGCATGGACCGACAGGCGGCCACCGCCCTGACTATCGCCCAGTGGCTGCAGGACCATCCCAAGATCGTCAAAGTCGGCTACCCCGGTCTGACCGATCATCCCCAGCATGAGCTGTCCCGCGCTCAGGCAACCGGGTTCGGGGCCATGGTTTGTTTCGAGGTCGAGGGCGGGGTCGAGACCGGCAAGAAGCTGATGGACGCGGTCGAGTTGTGGAGCCTCGCCGAGAACCTGGGCTCGGTGGAATCACTGATCACCCACCCGGTGACCATGACTCACGGCGCCGTTCCCCGGCAGGAGCGGATCAACGCCGGGATCACCGACGGCCTGGTCCGTCTTTCGGTCGGTCTCGAAGACGTCGAGGACTTGATCGCCGACCTCGACGCAGCCCTCGATCGGGTGTGAGAAGACACGCCCTCCGATCGTGAGCCGTTCCAGGCTCATCGGCATCGCGGTGGCCGTGATCGTCCTCACGGCCATCATGTCCTTCACCGGCCCGGACCCAGAAGTCGAGGCCACCGGTGAAATCACGAGAGTGGGTGGAGTTTGCCTCCAGATGGAGCAGTGGGGGATGTTTGGTTGGGTGATCGTGGGACAGACCTATTCCGAGCAGGACATCGCCGGGGCGGAGTGGCGCACACCCCCATCATCGAACCCTCCGTGTGAGAGCACTCCCGAAGTCGAACAACGGATCAGCCTCCCGGCCGACGCTGTCCCCGACGTTTACCGGATCTGCGGTCTGGCCGATGAGTTGGGATGTCTCACCTTCACATTGGCCCAACCCGAGGCGACGCCTGAACCCTGATCAAGGCGTCCCGGGCGTACTGGCGACCCTCATCGGTCTCGACCGGGCGGCGAACCACCTCTGACTCGATGACCGTCATCCCGTCGAGCCACTCGAGGACCGCCGGCACGTCCCAGAGAATCTTCGGGTTCTGCGGCCCACCCCATCCGCTCTCGATGTTGCTCGTGTGATGACCGATCATGAACAGTTCCCCACCATGGCGTAGCCACTCCCGTGCCCTTTGGACCACACGTTGGAACTCGGCCTGCTCCAGATGCAGGTAAGCGATGAGGATCAGGTCGAAGTCGGTTTCAGGCTCCCAAACCAGGACATCGCCGACAACGAACTCGACGACGTCTGACTGCGCCGATGCGCGCGAGACGCCGACTGCCGAGAAGTCAACGGCGGTCATCTCCCAGCCGAGAGAGGCAAGCCAGATGGCGTTACGCCCCTCACCTGCTGCCAGGTCGAGACCACGGCCCGGCGCCCGGTGCCGGAGACGGTCTTCGACGAAGAGGTTCGGGGTGGCAGACCACAGCCTGTCGGCCTCCCGATACCTCTGGTCCCACTCGACGGCATCCATGTCAGCCGAATTCGATTCCCTGCGCCAGGGGCAGGTCGCCACCCCAGTTGATGGTGGTCGTTTGTCGTCGCATGTAAGCCTTCCAGGCATCGGAGCCCGCCTCGCGACCCCCTCCGGTCTCCTTCTCGCCACCAAAGGCCCCACCGATCTCGGCTCCTGACGTGCCGATGTTCACGTTGGCGATCCCGCAATCCGATCCGCTCGCGCTGAGGAATCTTTCCGCGTTCCTCACCGATTCGGTGAAGATCGCCGAGGAAAGCCCCTGGGTGACACCGTTCTGGATCTCGATGGCCTCGTCGAGGTTGTCGAACTCGATCACCCACAGAATCGGGGCGAAGGTCTCCTGTTGGGTGATAGGTGCGTCCTTGGGCACCACGGCGATGGTCGGCTCCACAAAGAACCCGGGCCGGTCGAGACGGTTGCCTCCGGTGACGATCTGCGCTCCCTGCTCGCGAGCAATCTCCAATGCATTCATCATCTGCTCGATCGCGCGCTCGCCGACCAACGGGCCCATCAGGGTCCCGGCCTCGAGAGGGTCGCCGATGACCACCTGCTTGTAGGCCTCGGTGAGCCGGCTCACCATCTTGTCCGCGATCGCCTCGTGCACCAGAAGGCGACGGAGACTGGTGCATCGCTGCCCGGCGGTTCCCACCGCCGAGAACAGGGTGGCTCTCACGGCAAGGTCGAGATCGGCATCGTCCATCACGATCACTGCGTTGTTGCCACCAAGCTCGAGGATCGAGCGACCCATCCGTTGGGCCACGGCAGGCCCCACGATTCGACCCATGTTGCACGACCCGGTCGCGGAGATGAGAGGCAAGCGGGTGTCCGAGTTCATGCGACTGCCGATGGTCGCCCCATCACCCACCACGAGGTTGAAGACTCCCTCGAAGCCGCTGCCCTCCATCACCTCTGCTGCGATCTTGGTGACGGCGATCGCGGTCAAAGGTGTTCGCTCGGATGGCTTCCAGACCACGGTGTCGCCGCATACTGCGGCAAGTGCCGAGTTCCACGACCAAACCGCGACCGGGAAATTGAAGGCGGAGATCACCCCGACCGGGCCCAACGGGTGCCAGTGCTCGTACATCCGGTGGTTGGGTCGCTCTGATGGCATGGTGTGGCCGTAGAGCTGGCGGGACAACCCGACTGCGAAATCGCAGATATCGACCATCTCCTGGACCTCGCCCACGCCTTCGGGGAAGATCTTGCCCATCTCGAGAGTGACCAGGGCCCCCAGTGGCTCGATTCTCTCCCGGAGAGCATCCCCCAGCCGCCTCACGTATTGGCCTCTCTTGGGCGCCGGCAACTGCCGCCACCGCTCAAAGGCCTCGACAGAGCTCGCCACCACACGCTCGTAGTCGGAGACCGAGGCCATGGTCACCTTGGCCAGGGTCTGCCCATCGGAGGGGTTGACCACTTCGATCTGCTCGCCGGTGGCCTCGAGCCACCCACCGGCGAAAGCGCCGCTGTTCTCGTCGGTGAGCCCGAGGACGTCGAATACATCGGTCTTGTTCATCGGGCGGCCACCACCTCTATCTCGACGAGGAACCCACCCGGCAAGGCCCCGGCCTCGATCGCCGATCGCGCCGGTGGCTCGCTGCCGAAATAGGAGCCGTAGACCTCATTCACTTTCGGGTAGTCGGCCATGTCGGCGAGGAAGATCGTCGTCTTGGCGATGTCCTCGTAAGTCAAGCCGAGATCACCCAGGATCGACCCGATGTTGTCCATGACCTGGCGTGCCTGGATCTCAACGTCGTCAGGCCCGCGCTCCCCGGTGGCCGGGTCGATCGCCACCTGCCCGCTGAGGAACACCAGGCCACCAACCTCCGTGGCGAAGGAGTAGGGGCCCATCGCTTTGGGCGCGGAAGGGGTGGCGGGAACGGTCTTTGACAATTCAGGCTCCTGATCGACTCTCAGCGGGAGCGTACCCGGGGTGCGTGAGGGCTACGAGAAGGAGTTGCCGCAGCCGCAGGTGCGGCTGACGTTGGGGTTGTTGATCGAGAACCCGGCACCCATCAACCCGTCCTTGTAGTCGAGGGTCGAGCCCTTGACCATTTCGGCGCTCTGGGGATCGACAACCACCCTCACCTCACCGTACTCCTCGACAATGTCGGTGTCGTCGATCTGACTGTCGAAGTACATCTCATAGGAGAACCCGCTGCAGCCACCGGGGCGGACCGCCATGCGCAAGGCGAGACCGGGGTCACCCTCAGCCGCGATCAGCTCTCCGATCTTCTCCACGGCGAAATCAGTGACTTCGACGGTCTTCTCGGGCTTGTTGGACTTGATGGTGAGGATCTGTGTCATGTTCCTTGAAGGTGCTGGCCTACCTGGTCATTGTAACAACAGATGACCTAATGCCCATTCCCACTACATCCATAGTGGAAATTACCATGATGAGCAATGGTCACGCGCGACGACGTCCTGAAGACACTCGAAGGAGTGAGAGACCCTGAGCTCGGTGGAAACGTGGTCGAGCTGGGGATGATCAGCGAGGTCTCCATCAACGATGGGACCGTGGACATCGGGCTCGCCCTGACCATCGCCGAGTGCCCGATGCGCAACCAGATCGAAAGCGACACCCTGCGCAGAGTCCAGGCGATGGTCGGGGTGGATCAGGTCAACCTGCGCACCACGGCAATGACCAAGAAGCAGCGCGCCGGCCTGATGTCGGTAGCCCGGAGCAGGGCGCGGGAGAACGCCGAGCCGACGAGGGTCTCACCTACGACCCGGGTCATCGCGATCGGATCGGGTAAGGGAGGTGTGGGGAAGTCCTCGATCTCGGTCAATATCGCGGTTGCCATGGCCGCGACGGGCTACCGGGTTGGACTCCTCGATGCGGACATCTGGGGCTTCTCCACCCCACGGATGCTCGGTGTCGACGAGCGTCTGGGAGCGAGTGACGAGACCAAGCTAATCATCCCGGTGGAGGCCCAGGGGGTGAAATTGGTCTCGACAGGTCTCATCATCGAAACCGAAGAGACCGCCCTGATGTGGCGGGGCCTGATGTTGTCGAAGGCGCTCGAACAATTCCTGAAGCAAGTGGACTGGGGCGAGCTCGACTACCTGATCATCGATCTCCCACCGGGTACCGGAGATATCCAGATGGCCTTGACCCGCATGTTGCCTCAAGCCGAAATGGTGGTGGTGACCACCCCGCAGCGGGCGGCGCAGAAGGTAGCGGTTCGGGTTGCCGACATGGCCCGCCGCTCTCATATGCCGATCGTGGGGGTCATCGAGAACATGGCCGGGTTGGCCTGCGACTGCGGGCGAGTTCATGCCGTCTTTGGAGAGGGCGGTGGGCGCGAGCTGGCCGAGGACCTCGGTGTGCCCCTGATAGCCACCGTCCCGCTCGACCCCGAGGTGGTCCCCGGCGGTGACAATGGCCGGCCCGTGGTCGGCAACGGCACCGGTTCGGCAGCCGGTGCCGCCTTGCGCGCCGCGGCCGGGACGCTGGTCGAGATGGTCCCTCCGGCCGAGCTCGAGACCTGCACCGGCCGGATCGCCAAGATCCTCACCGAGTTGGAGCTACCGGCTTAGCGGCTCCGGTTGTGGGTGCTCCAGACGTCAGGCCTTGGGCGGCATCCAGAGATCAATCGAGAATGGCTTCTTCTCCACGCCTTCGACGACGTAGGTGTTCATCACCTTGTCGGCGATGGTCTGACGCTTGGTGTCGACGATCGGGAGGAGGAAGCCAAGCCCACAGACGATGAAGTCGAGGATGTGGACGAACTTTCTGGCGATTCCAGTGCCGCTGCCGAGCACCTCGCCTTTCTCATTGACAAGTCTGATCCCTTGCATCGCCTTGCCGGGTGTCTGTCCGGTCACACCTTCCAGATGACCGAGATAGGCCCAATAGGCATATCCGAGGAGGCTGACGAACACGCTGGCGCGGTAGGTCAACACCGAGAGGATGAACGCCGGAACCCAGTCGACCACCAAACCAAGTGCACGGGTGCCCCATGAGGCGAGATTGGCAGGCGATGCCGCAGGTTGTTCCGTGGGGAACTCCGGTGGGGTGGTCATTGATTCTCCTCGTCGGGGTCGGTCAGTGCATTGAAGCAGGCCGAACCTGTTTCCTGTAGGCGGAACAGGGAAGATCCTGATGACATGTGGCAGACCCTTGGACTAGTCAAGACGAGCATCTCACTAAGGGTCATTTACTAACCACGGAGAGTGGCGGATTATAGGTCCCAGAGCGTGCCTCAGGGGCATGGGGGCTTGGGGGCTTGGGAGGCCAGATCGGAGAAGGACCCACAGGGGTCCTTTTCCGCGTTCAACAGAGGGAGCGGACCAATGGATAAGGGTTGACCGCCGATCCGCCACCAGGGTGATACTCGAAGTGGAGGTGGGGCAACCAGGAGGGCGCGTTCCCCGAGGATCCGTTGTAGCCGATGACCTGACCCTCGCTCACGCTCTGACCAACCGAGATGTCGCCGTAGCTCTCCAGATGGGCATAGAAGAACTGATCCCCGTTGCCCGCCTGGAGCCACACCGATAGACCGCTGAGATTGCCGGTTGAGATCCGGCGGATGGTGCCCGAGTAGATGGCCACCAAGGGCGTGTTCCGGGCGGCGATCATGTCCACTCCCTGATGGGCGCGCCCGCCGGAACGGGGCGCTCCCCAGCTGTCGGTGAACGATACCGCTCCCGCCACCGGACAGGCGCCACCCGAGGAGGGCGGAGGAGGCGGCGGCGGCGAAGTGGTGGTGGTCTCACCCGGGGTGGTGGTGGTGGTCTCGCCCGGGTCGCCGGGCGTGGTGGTGGCCGGTGGAGTAGTAGTGGTGGTGGCGTTGCGTGCTGCTTCCTCTGCCGCCAGGCGACGTGCCTCCTCCTCGGCGCGTCGTCGAGCCTCCTCCTCGGCGGCCTGCCTCTGAACGAGCGTGTCGTAGATGGCCTGGGCCTCGACCAGGTCGCTCTGCAGTTCGGTCGCCTTCACT